>NZ_JBIDCA010000006.1:533370-534787 GCF_043204345.1 Streptomyces sp. NPDC047917 | reverse complement strand
GTTGATAGGCCAGATGTGGAAGCCCGGTAACGGGTGGAGCTGACTGGTACTAATAGGCCGAGGGCTTGTCCTCAGTTGCTCGCGTCCACTGTGTTGTTCCCGGGTTGCGAACAGTTATCGCACCGGTTGAACAGCTTCACTACTTAATTGAAAAGTGTGCTTGTTCGCTAGAACCCGATAGGGTTTCGGTGGTCATTGCGTTAGGGAAACGCCCGGTTACATTCCGAACCCGGAAGCTAAGCCTTTCAGCGCCGATGGTACTGCAGGGGGGACCCTGTGGGAGAGTAGGACGCCGCCGAACAATCTTTCAAGGACCCTTGGTCCCAGCGTTCACGCTGGGACCAAGGGTCCTTTTGTTTTCGCCGAAGCGCGTCGGATGTCCGGCTGCGCCAGAATGTCTTGTAGTACCCGATGACAGGAGTCACGCCGATGTCCACCAACTCTCCCGACGATCGTTCGGAGCGCGAGCCGCGTCGCCGGGACGGTGGTGACCGAGGCGGCTTCAGCGGCCGTCGCGACGACCGTGATCGTGGACCGCGTCGTGACAACGACCGCGGTGGCTACCGGCGTGACGACAGCCGGCCCACCGGCGGAAGCGGTGGCGGTGGCTTCCGCCGCGACGACCGTGACCGTGATCGGGGACCTCGCCGTGACGACAATCGTGGGGGCACGTCCGGTGGTGGGTTCCGTCGGGACGACCGTGACCGTGACCGGGATCGTGGGCCGCGCCGGGATGACGACCGTGGTGGGCGTCCTTCGGGTGGTTTCGAGCGTCGGGACGACCGGCCGCGTGGTCCTCGTCGGGACGACGACAGCCGTGGTGGTGGCTTCCGTCGCGATGACAACCGTGGCGGCGGTTCCGGTGGCGGCTTCCGTCGCGATGACAACCGTGGCGGCGGTTCCGGTGGTGGGTTCCGCCGTGACGACAGCCGTGGCGGTGCGTCCGGTGGTGGCTTCCGTCGCGATGACAATCGTGGTGGTGGGTCCGGTGGTGGGTTCCGCCGTGACGACAGCCGTGGCGGTGGGTCCGGTGGTGGGTTCCGTCGGGACGACCGTGACCGTGACCGGGATCGTGGGCCGCGCCGGGACGATGACCGTGGTGGGCGTCCTTCGGGTGGTTTCGAGCGTCGGGACGACCGGCCGCGTGGTCCTCGTCGGGACGACGACAGCCGTGGTGGCGGCTACCGCCGCGACGACAACCGTGGCGGCGGTTCCGGTGGCGGCTTCCGCCGCGATGACAGCCGTGGCGGCGGTTCCGGTGGCGGCTTCCGTCGCGATGACAGCCGTGGCGGCGGTTCCGGTGGTGGGTTCCGCCGTGACGACAGCCGTGGCGGCGGTTCCGGTGGTGGGTTCCGCCGTGACGACAGCCGTGGCGGCGGTTCCGGTGGTGGGTTCCGCCGTGACGACAGCCGTGGCG
>NZ_JBIDCA010000006.1:422597-533273 GCF_043204345.1 Streptomyces sp. NPDC047917 | reverse complement strand
GCGGTGCGTCCGGTGGTGGGTTCCGTCGCGATGACAATCGTGGTGGTGGGTCCGGTGGTGGGTTCCGCCGTGACGACAGCCGTGGCGGTGGGTCCGGTGGTGGGTTCCGTCGGGACGACCGTGACCGTGACCGGGATCGTGGGCCGCGCCGGGACGATGACCGTGGTGGGCGTCCTTCGGGTGGTTTCGAGCGTCGGGACGACCGGCCGCGTGGTCCTCGTCGGGACGACGACAGCCGTGGTGGCGGCTACCGCCGCGACGACAACCGTGGCGGCGGTTCCGGTGGCGGCTTCCGCCGCGATGACAGCCGTGGGGGTGCGTCCGGTGGTGGCTTCCGTCGGGACGACAGCCGGGGTGGGGGATATCGCGGGCAGCGGGACGATCGTGGGGGCCGGGGTGGCTACCGCGGGCGCGATGACCGTGGTGGGTACGAGCGCCGGGACGACCGGGACCGTGAGCCGATCAAGCGACTCCCGATTCCCGAGGACGTCACCGGTGACGAGATCGACAAGGACGTGCGGCAGGAGCTGATGAGCCTGCCGAAGACCCTGGCCGAGGACGTCGCGCGCAACCTCGTCATGGTGGCCCGGCTGATCGACGAGGACCCGGAGCAGGCGTACGCGTATTCGCGGATCGCTCTCCGGCTTGCCTCGCGGGTGGCCGCGGTGCGTGAGGCGGCCGGGTTCGCCGCGTACGCCACGCAGAAGTACTCGGAGGCGCTGGCGGAGTTCCGGGCCGCCAAGCGGATGACCGGGTCCGTGGAGCTGTGGCCCGTCATGGCCGACTGCGAGCGCGGACTCGGACGGCCCGAGCGGGCGATGGCCATGGCCGGCGAGCCCGAGGTGCAGAAGCTCGACAAGGCCGGACAGGTCGAGATGCGGCTGGTGGCTGCCGGGGCCCGCAGGGACATGGGGCAGCTCGACGCGGCCATCGTCACGCTGCAGAGCTCCGAGCTCGCCTCGAACGCCGTGCACCCGTGGACGGCCCGGCTGCGCTACGCGTACGCCGACGCGCTGCTGGCGGCCGGGCGCGAGGACGAGGCGCGTGAGTGGTTCGGGAAGGCCCTGGAGGCCGACAAGGACGGCTCCACCGACGCGTCCGACCGGCTCGCCGAGATGGACGGCGTCGAGTTCGTCGATGCCCTCGACGAAGATGAGGACGAGGACCCGGCCGCGATCGGTACCGACGTGGCTTCCGGGTCCACTGCCACCGCGAAGGGCGGCGACAGCGACGACAACGACGAGGACCGTCCGTCGGAGGCGTAACGCATGAGAGAGGGCGGCATCCCGGGAGGGGTGCCGCCCTCTTTTTTGTTGCTGCGGGTCAGTCGAGGTCGAGGCTCCGCAGGACCAGACCGGTGGCCGGCTTGGGGCCGAAGGAGGTCGACTTGCGGGGCATGGTGACTCCCTGCCGGGCGAGGTCCCGGACGACCTCCTCGCGTACCGGATGCATCAGGACCGCCGTCGCGCCGTGACGTTCGGCCTGTTCCACGGCGGCTGCGGTGTCGTGGATGTACGCGATGTGCTCCGGGGCGTCGGGAATCCGCCAGATGTGGTCGAGCAGGGCCGAGTGCAGAACCGTCGCGTCGAGGCTCCGCCAGGCGGCCGGACGGTCGGCGCGAATCGTGCGGGACAGCAGACCGGGGTCGGGACGGTCGACGAGATGGAAACCGCCGTCGCCCGCGAGCAGGAACGCGTTGCCTTCGGCGGCCGCCTCGGCGAGCACGTCCAGGGCCCGGGGGAGCGGCACGTCCAGGTCGCGGACGCGGAACCGGCCGTCCAGAGCCGCGACGGCGTCGGCGACCGGAAGGCGGTGCAGCAGCCGGTGTATCGCCCGGACCCGGAGCGGGTAGCGGGACGTGTCGACGAGGAGGACCAGGCCGAAGTCCCAGGGGCCGGGGGTGGTGTGTTCCTGCTGGAGGCGCAGATAGGTGGCCCAGCGGTGGTGGCCGTCGGCGATCAGGGCCTGGTGGCGGGCGAGATCGGTCTCGATCTCGGCCCGGTCGGCCGGTTCGGTGACCGCCCAGAGCCGGTGGTGGTAGCCGTCCTCGGTCGTGGTGGCGAGCAGCGGCGGGCGGTCCGTGGTCCGTTCGATGACGGCGGTCGCTCCCGGACCGTCCTCGTCGCTGCGGTAGGTGAGCAGCAGTGGTTCGAGATGGGCGGCGGTGGTGCGCATCAGATCGGCCCGGTCCTCGACGACATGGGCCATCACGTCCTCGTGCGGCAGCACGATGCCGTCGGCGGGCTCGGACAGCGCCAGCGCCCCGACCACGCCGCGTTGCAGGATCTCGGCGTTGCGCTGCTCGTAGACGTACAGCGCGGGCTCGCTGTCCGGTGCGAGGACGCCCTCGGCCAGCCAGTGCTTCAGGGTCTGTGCCGCCTGCTGGTGGCGGGCCGCGGCCGTGTCCGCCTGCGGCAGGATCAGCCGGACGATGTTGTACGGGTCCGCCGACTCCAGGTGGTGCAGACCGTCGGGGCGCACGACGACGTCGTACGGCGGTGAGGTCACCGCGGCGAGACTGCCGACCCGCTCGGGGACGTACCGCAGCCCACGGAACGGAATCAGACGCAGTCCCTGGCCGGCCGGACCTGATGTGTTCATTTCTGCATCGTATGTGTGCGGACGGGATGCGCGATGATCGGAACGAAAAGCATGGGACGAGGAGCGCAAAGAATGAGTCAGGCGAGCAGGACCAGGCCCAGCGGCAGCAGCACCGCCTTGAACGAGGCGTACGACACGGCGCTGCTCGATCTCGACGGGGTGGTGTACGCGGGCGGTCACGCGATCGTGCATGCCGTCGACTCGCTGGGTACCGCGCGGGACGGCGGGATGCATCTGGCGTACGTGACCAACAACGCCCTGCGTACGCCGGCCGCGGTGGCCGCCCACCTGACCGAACTCGGCGTGCCCGCGGAGCCCGCCGATGTGATCACCTCGGCGCAGGCGGTGGCCCGGTTGATGGCCGATCAGCTGCCCGCCGGGTCGCGGGTGCTGGTGGTGGGCGGTGAGGGGCTGCGGGTCGCGCTGCGGGAGCGCGGCCTGGTGCCGGTGGAGTCGGCGGACGACGAGCCGGTCGCGGTGGCACAGGGGTACGGCGGACCCGACATGGCCTGGGGGCGGTTCGCCGAGGCCGCGTACGCGATCGCGCGCGGGGTGCCGTGGTTCGCGTCCAACACGGACCTGACGATCCCGAGTGCCCGGGGCATCGCACCGGGCAACGGCGCGGCGGTGGAGGTCGTTCGGATCGCCACCGGGGCCCAGCCGCAGGTGGCCGGAAAGCCGCTGCCGCCGATGCACCGGGAAACGGTGCTGCGGACCGGGGCCGAGCGCCCGCTCGTGGTCGGTGACCGGCTGGACACGGACATCGAGGGCGCGTTCAACGGCGGGGTGGACTCGCTGCTGGTGCTGACCGGGGTGACGGACGCGGCGCAACTGGTCGCCGCCCCGCCGGAGCACCGGCCGACGTACATCGACGCGGATCTGCGGGGGCTGCTGACCGGGCAGCCCGAGGTGGCGGAGAGCGGCGAGGGCTTCGGGTGCGGTGGCTGGACGGCATCGGTGCGCGGGGAGGGGCTGGTGCTGGCGGGGGACGGCGACGTACTCGACGGGCTGCGGGCGCTCTGCGGGGCGGCCTGGTCGTACGCGGGGGACGGTTCGTGCGGGCTGGACGCCGGCAAGGCGGTCGCCAGGCTGGGGCTGTGACGCGGCGCTCCCGGAGAGAGCAGGGACTCCCGGCGAGATCGCGGGCTCCGGACGAGAAACGCGGCGCCCGGCGAGATCGCGGGCTCCCGACGAGGGCGGAGCCTCCCGACAACACCGACACAGAGGAGGGTAGGCTTACCTAACTTGTCCCTGTTCGGTGTGTCGTCGCCCCGCACCCGATCACCTCCGGCTCCGGGAGTACGACCATGCAGCGCCTCACCGCGGACTCGGTGACCCTCGGCTACGACCGGCGGGTCATCGCGGAGAATCTCTCGGTCGAGATTCCCGACAACTCGTTCACGGTGATCGTCGGCCCCAACGCCTGCGGAAAGTCGACCCTGCTGCGCGCGCTCTCGCGGATGCTGAAACCGGACAGCGGGCGGGTGCTCCTGGACGGGCAGGCGATCCACGCGATGCCCGCGAAGAAGGTCGCCAGGACACTGGGGCTGCTGCCGCAGTCCTCCATCGCGCCGGACGGGATCACCGTCGCCGACCTCGTCGGGCGCGGCCGGTACCCGCACCAGGGGCTGCTGCGTCAGTGGTCGCCGGACGACGAACGCATTGTCGAGGAATCGATGGCGGCGACCGGAGTCGGTGAACTCGCCGATCGTTATGTCGATGAATTGTCCGGCGGTCAGCGGCAGCGTGTCTGGATCGCCATGGCGCTCGCGCAGCAGACGCCGCTGCTGCTGCTCGACGAGCCGACGACGTACCTCGACATCCAGCACCAGATAGATGTCCTCGACCTCTGTGCGGAGCTGCACGAGACGCAGGGGCGCACCCTGGTGGCCGTCCTGCACGATCTGAACCACGCCGCGCGGTACGCCACCCACCTCATCGCGCTGCGGGAGGGCGAGGTGATCGCGGAGGGGGCGCCGGGCGAGGTGGTCACCGCGGAACTGGTGGAGCGGGTCTTCGGGCTGCGCTGCCAGGTCATCGACGACCCGGAGACCGGAACCCCGCTGGTGGTGCCCGCCGCACGCAAGCCGCGCCCGGCCGGCGGCAGCGGCCGCCCGGTCCCCGCCACGGCGAGCTGATCCCTACAGCAGCGACCTGAGCCTCAGCAGGTCACGGAAGCCGGCCTCCAGCCGGACCCGGCCCGAACCCCACGCCTTGGCGAAGTTCAGCTCGCCGTCCACCATGGCCACCAGGTCGTCACCGGTCATCGCGAGCCGGATCTCGGCCTTCTCGCGGGGCGGGCCGTCGACCGTGTCCAGGACCTGGATCCGGCCATCGGTCAGCCGCCCGGTGAAGGTGATGCCGAGGTCCTTGATGTGACAGCTCAGCGAGCGGTCGAGCGCGGCCGCGCCGCGTACGTCGCCGTCGGCCCCCGCGAGGTTGTCGGAAAGTCTGTCGAGTGCGCTGCGGCACTCCGCCATGGTCGCCATTGTGATCGACGGTACCGCAGCCCTTCGCGGTAGCGTTTCCCGCATGAGCGACTCGATGCCGCAACCGGGGACGGCAGCCGGAACAGTGCCCGGGAGCGGGGCGGAGGACCCGGCCGCCGGGGCCCCGCCCGACCCCGCCGGGCCCGCGCCCCTCGGCGTCGTACGCACCCCCACCGGCAACGCCGGGGTGGACGCCGGGCTGGAGCGTCTCGTGGACGCGGACCACCTCCCGGCGGACGGACACATCGAGGTGTACGAGGATGTACACCGTGGGCTGCGCGAAACGCTGACCGCGCTGGACGCCGGGCCCGCACCCGCACCGGTACCCGCACCGATGCCCCCGTACGACAACAGGAGCTGAACCGAACGTGGCAAGAGTGGCCCGTCGCCGCCTCGACGCCGAGCTGGTACACCGCAAGCTCGCACGCTCGCGCGAGCACGCGAGCCAGCTGATCGCCGCAGGGCGGGTGACCGTCGGGGGGAACACCGCGACCAAACCCGCCACCCAGGTCGAGACCAGCGCCGCCGTCGTCGTGACCGAGGACGACAGCGACCCCGGGTACGTCTCGCGCGGCGGGCACAAGCTCGCGGGCGCCCTCGCCGCCTTCGTGCCCCTCGGGCTGGAGACCGAGGGCCGGCGGGCGCTGGACGCCGGGGCGTCGACCGGTGGCTTCACCGATGTGCTGCTGCGGGCCGGCGCCGGCCATGTCGTCGCCGTCGACGTCGGCTACGGGCAGCTCGCCTGGTCGCTCCGGTCCGACGAGCGCGTCACCGTCAAGGACCGCACCAACGTGCGGGAACTGACGCTGGAGGCGATCGACGGGCAGCCGGTGGACCTGGTGGTCGGCGACCTCTCGTTCATCCCGCTGGGACTCGTCCTGCCCGCCCTGGCCCGCTGCACCGCCCCCGACGCGGACCTGGTCCTCATGGTCAAGCCGCAGTTCGAGGTGGGCAAGGAACGGCTCGGCAGCGGCGGCGTGGTGCGCAGCCCCGAGCTGCGGGCCGAAGCGGTACGGGAAGTGGCGCGCCGGGCCTGGGCGCTGGGGCTCGGAGTGCGGGGGGTGACGGCGAGCCCGCTGCCCGGCCCCGCCGGCAACGTCGAGTACTTTCTCTGGCTGCGGGCAGGAGCACCTGAGCTGGATCCCGCAGATGTCGACCGTGCAGTGGCGGAGGGGCCTCGTTGACGACGAATGCGGCACGAACTGTCTTTCTTCTGGCACACACCGGCCGCCCGGCCGCGATCCGCAGTGCCGAACTGGTCGTACAGGGGCTGCTGCGCAGTGGCCTGGGCGTGCGGGTGCTGGCCACCGAGGCGGCCGATCTGCCGCTGCCGCCGTCCGTCGAGACGGTCACGGACACCACGCCCCAGGCCGTGGACGGCTGCGAACTGCTGATCGTGCTGGGCGGGGACGGCACGCTGCTGCGCGGCGCGGAGTTCTCCCGCGCGTCCGGGGTGCCGATGCTCGGCGTCAACCTCGGCCGGGTCGGCTTTCTCGCCGAGGCCGAGCGGGACGACCTGGACAAGGTCGTCGACCGGGTCGTCACCCGGGCCTACCAGGTCGAGGAGCGCATGACCCTCGACGTACTGGTGCACAGCAACGGCGACATCGTGCACACCGACTGGGCGCTCAACGAAGCGGCCGTGCAGAAGGTGTCGCCCGAGCGGATGCTGGAGGTCGTGCTGGAGATCGACGGCCGCCCCGTGACCGGGTTCGGCTGCGACGGGATCGTCTGCGCGACCCCGACCGGATCGACCGCCTACGCCTTCTCGGCGGGCGGTCCCGTTGTCTGGCCCGAGGTCGAGGCGCTGCTGATGGTGCCGATCAGCGCCCACGCGCTGTTCGCCAAGCCCCTGGTGACCTCCCCGACGTCCGTGCTCGCCGTGGAGGTCCAGCAGCACACCCCGCACGGGGTGCTGTGGTGCGACGGCCGCAGGACCGTGGAACTGCCCGCCGGCGCCCGGGTCGAGGTGCGGCGCGGTGCGGTGCCGGTAAGGCTGGCGCGGCTGCACCACGCCTCGTTCACCGACCGGCTGGTCGCCAAATTCGCCCTGCCGGTCTCGGGGTGGCGGGGCGCCCCGCACTGACCGTCGGACATTCCCCCGGAGGTGTGGCGAAAGGGCCGTGAGCACACGGGAGAGTGAGGTCGGGGAGGCGGGGTCCGTCGCACATCGGCGTCCGGACCTCGTAAGGTCGTGTCCGTGTTGGAGGAGATGCGGATACGGTCGCTCGGAGTCATCGACGACGCGGTGGTGGAGCTGTCACCCGGTTTCACCGCGGTGACGGGTGAGACCGGCGCGGGCAAGACCATGGTCGTCACCAGCCTCGGGCTGCTGCTCGGCGGGCGTGCAGACCCCGCCCTGGTACGGATCGGGGCCAAGGCCGCCGTCGTCGAGGGGCGGATCACGGTGTCCGGCGGCGACACCGTCGCCCTGCGGGCCGAGGAGGCCGGGGCCGAGATCGAGGACGGTGCGCTGCTGATCAGCCGTACCGTCTCCGCCGAGGGGCGCTCCCGGGCGCATCTGGGCGGGAGGTCGGTGCCGGTCGGGGTGCTCGCCGAACTCGCCGACGAACTCGTCGCCGTGCACGGCCAGACCGATCAGCAGGGGCTGCTCAAGCCGGCCCGGCAGCGGCAGGCGCTCGACCGTTACGCGGGCGACGGCGTCGCCGGGCCGCACGCGAAGTACGCGGCGGCCTACCGGCGGCTGCGGGCCGTCGTCACGGAGCTCGACGAGCTGACCACGCGGGCCCGGGAACGCGCCCAGGAAGCCGATCTGCTGCGTTTCGGGCTGGGCGAGATCGCCGCCGTCGAACCGCTGGCCGGCGAGGACACCGACCTCGCCGCCGAGGCCGAACGGCTCGGCCACGCCGAGGCGCTCTCCTCCGCCGCGGCTCTCGCGCACACCGCGCTCGCGGGCAATCCGGAGGACCCGGAGGGCATCGACGCCACGACCGTGGTCGCCGCCGCCGGACGGTCCCTGGACGCCGTGCGCGCCCACGATCCGGCACTGGCCGCGCTCGCCGACCGGATCGGCGAGATCTCGATCCTGCTGTCCGACGTGGCCGGTGAACTGGCCGGATACGCCGACCAGTTGGACGCCGATCCGCTGCGGCTCGCCGCGGTGGAGGAGCGCCGCGCCGCGCTCACCGCGCTCACCCGGAAGTACGGCGAGGACATCGGCGCCGTGCTCGCCTGGTCCCAGGAGGGCGCCGCCCGGCTCACCGAGCTGGAGGGCGACGACGACCGGATCGGCGAGCTGACCGCCGAACGCGACGCACTGCGGGACGAACTCTCCGCCCTCGGACAGGCGTTGACCGACGCGCGCAACCGGGCGGCCGCGCTCTTCGCCGAGGCGGTGACCGCTGAGCTGGCCTCGCTGGCCATGCCGCACGCCCGGGTCTCCTTCGACATCCGGCAGACCGAGGCGGCCGACGAGGCGTCCGGCATCGAGATCGACGGGCGGAGCGTGCTCTACGGGCCGTCCGGCGCCGACGAGGTCGAGCTGCTGCTGGCCCCGCACCCCGGCGCCCAGCCCCGGCCGATCGCCAAGGGGGCGTCGGGCGGTGAGCTGTCCAGGGTGATGCTCGCCGTCGAGGTGGTCTTCGCGGGCGCCGACCCCGTACCCACGTACCTCTTCGACGAGGTCGACGCGGGCGTCGGCGGCAAGGCCGCGGTCGAGGTGGGTCGGCGGCTCGCCAAGCTCGCCAGGTCCGCCCAGGTCGTCGTCGTCACGCACCTGCCGCAGGTGGCGGCCTTCGCGGACCGGCAGCTGCTGGTCGAGAAGACCGTCGACGGATCGGTGACCAGCAGCGGGGTCACGGTCCTGGAGGGCGAGGACCGGGTGCGGGAACTGTCCCGGATGCTCGCCGGCCAGGAGGACTCCCAGACGGCACGGGCCCACGCGGAGGAGCTGCTGGCCGCGGCCCGGGCCGACGGCTAGGGCCTGTCTTCAAACTGCCGTCGTCCGGCCGGAGGCCGGGCCGTGCGGCGTCTGGTGCGTGCGATCGCAAGGCGGAGGATCGTCCTCGTACTGGGCGTACGAGGACGACTCCGACAACGCGGCGAGCGTGCGTGCCAGGCGTCGCACGGCAGGCGGCAGTTTGAAGACAGAACCTAGCGGCCCCGCCCGCCGGGAGGCCCCGGAGGGCCGCTGCGTAGGGTGGCGCGCATGGGAGCAGCGTTGAGCAGGGCCGTGAAGTCCGGTGCCGTCGCCGCCGCCGTCGCGGGGGGTGTGTACCGGGCGCTGCGGGCCCGGCCGCGCCCCTACTGGCAGCGCACCAACCACGTGGGCCGGACCGTCGACCTGTACGCCGGTCCGGCCGCCGTCCTCGGCACCGCGGCCGGAGCGGCCGTCCTCCCGCTGCCGGCCCGCACCCGGTGCGCCGCCGTGCTCGCCGTGCTGGCGGCCGGCGGCTGCGGTGCGTACGACGATCTCGCCGGGGCGGACGATCCCCGCCGCGGGTTCCGCGCCCACCTCGGGGCGCTGCGGGACGGCGAGGTGACCTCCGGGATGGTGAAGCTCCTGGGGATCGGGGCCGCCGGGATCGCGGCCGGTGCGCTGATCGAGGAGCGGCCCGTCGACCGGGTGCTCGCCGCGGTCGTGATCGCCGGGACCGCCCATCTCGTCAACCTGACCGACGTGCGGCCCGCGGCGGCCGCCGTCACCGTACTCGCCCTCGGGGCGCCCGGCCTGCCGGGCGGGCTTGCCGCCGCACCGGTGGGTGCCGTGGCCGCGCTCGGCGCCGACGACCTGAGGGAGCGGACCATGCTCGGGGACACCGGGGCCCATGCCCTGGGGGCCGGCCTCGGGGTCGCGATCGTCGCGGGCCGCGGCCGGGCCGGACTCGCCGCGCACGCCGCGGGGCTGGTCGCCGCGGCGGTGTACGGGGACCGGATCAGCCGCCGGATCGCCCGGACGCCGGTGGACCGCTGACGGAGGGGTCACGGCGGCGGGCGCGGCAACGACAGGCCGGTTTCTCACCCGGGCGGGTGACAGGCCGGGTCCGGTTGTTGCGGTGCGGGCCGCAACGGCGGCTCGATTGTGCCGGAACGCGCGTACGGACTGGCATCCTTGACGGTGCCAAATCCGCCGACTCGGGAACCCCGGGAGCCAATCAACGTGTCACAGCTGCGTACGGTCCAAGTCCTGGGCGGCGGCAGCGCGGGCAGCAGTGCCCACGTCAGCTCGCTCGCCGCGGGACTCGTGGCGAGGGGCGTGCACGTCACCGTCTGCGCCCCGGCCGAACTGGACCGCGCCTACGACTACTCCGGCACGGGCGCCGCTTTCGCGCCGGTACCCCGGCGCAGTGATCCCGCCGCCGTCGCCGCCCTGCGCGCCGCCTGCCTGACCGCGGACGTCGTCCACGCGCACGGACCGCACGCCGCCGTGCGCGCGGCCCTCGCGCTCGGCGGCCGGCGCGTCCCGCTGGTCGTCACCTGGCACGCCCGCGCGCACGTCGAAGGGGCCCGCAGCCGGCTGGTCGGGCTGATGGAGCGAAGGGCCGCCCGGGCGGCGGCAGTTGTGCTCGGCACGACCTCCGACCTGGTCGACCGGGCCCGGCACCGGGGCGCGCGCGACGCGCGGCTCGCACCGGTCTCCGCCCCCGTACCCCGACTTCCCGCCACCGCCCACGCGGGCAAGGCGCGGGCCGAACTCGGTTCGGTGGAACGGCCGTTGATCATCGCCCGCGGAAGTCTCGTACCGCATCACGGGTACGGGGCACTGCTGGACGCCGCACGGCTGTGGCGCGAGCTGGACCCCGCGCCCCTCCTGGTCATCGTGGGCGAGGGACGTGAACGGGCCGCCCTCCAGCGCCGGATCAGGAACGAGGAGCTGCCCGTACGGCTCATCGGCAGCCGCGACGACCACGCCGAACTGCTCGCCGCGGCGGATCTGGCCGTGCTGTGCAGCAGCTGGGAGGCGCGTTCGGTGTCGGCCCAGGAAGCGCTCCGGCTCGGTGTCCCGCTGGTCGCCACCGCGGTCGGCGGAGTGCCCGAACTCGTGGGTGACGCGGCGGAACTCGTGCCGTACGGCAACGCGGAGGCGCTCGCGCGGACGGTGGCCAGGCTGCTCGGGGATCCCGGGCGGCGCGCCGAGATGGCGGCCGCCGGGCTCGCGCAGGCCGAGAGCTGGCCGACCGAGGACGACACGATCGCCCAGGTGCTCAGCGTGTACGACGAGTTGACCCAGCCGCTGGCGGCACGGACGCGGTGAGCCGCCGTCCGGCTACGAGGTGTGGCGGCGGGCCCGGAGAGCCAGGCTCAGGGCCAGTACCGCCTGCGGGTCGTCCAGGTCGGTGCCGAGCAGCTCGCCGATGCGGGCCAGCCGGTTGTACAGCGTCTGACGGTTCAGATGGAGCTCGCGCGCCGTCTCCGCCTTGCGCCCCGCGTGGGCCAGATACGTCTCCAGCGTCGGCAGCAGCGCCGGGCGCGAGGTGCGGTCGTGATCGCGCAGCGGGCCGATCGCCCGGTCCACGAACGCCGCCAGGTCCGGGTGGTCCCGCAGTCGCCACAGCAGCAGATCGATGTCGAGGCGCCGGGCGTCGTACCAGGGCCGGTCGCTGAGGCCGTGCGCGGCCGTCGCCGTCTCGGCGGCGTGCCGCAGCCCCGCGCCGGCCGCCGCCCAGCCGCCCGCCACCCCCACCACCACGACCGGCGGATGAGACCCGGCGCGCTCCAGCCCGGCGCGCTCCACACCGGCCCGCAGCGCCGCAGCGACCCGGTCCGCGACCGCCGTGCGCTCCGTCTCGGACCGCAGCCCCAGCAGCACCGGAACCCTGCCCTCCACGGGGCGCACGCCCAGCAGCACCGGCACCCCCACCGACGAGAGCTCCTCCAGCACCGCCCGCGCCAGCAACGCCCAGTTCCCGGACACCGAAAGCTCGGGGGCCAGCCGCATCACCACCGGCAGCAGCGGCATCTCGGCCGGCTTGAAGCCCAGTACGCGGGCTTGCGCGGGCGCGTCCTCCGGCGTGATCCGGCCCTCGGCGAGATCGGTCAGGAAGTCGCCCCGGCCGCGGGCCGCGAGCTCCTCCTCCTGGCGGGCCTGCATCAGCACGACGGCGAGAATGCCCGCCGCCCGCTCCGCCGCCATCCGGTGCACCGTCACCAGCGGCCCGGCCACGGCCAGCAGCACCAGCCTGGCCCGCACCGAACCGGAGCCGGGGCCGCCGCCCGGCACATCCACCAGCACCGAACCGGTGGGCGGGGTCTCGCGCGCCGCCCGCCCGCCGCGCATCCCGTCCCACACCTGGAGCGGATCGGCGCAGACCGGGCCGGAGCCGGGGCCCGCCGCGTACAGCAGCTGGCCGTCCGCCGTCTCCAGGAAGACCGGATTGGCCGCGAAGTCCGCCAGGATGCCGAGCACCTGGGGCACCCCGCCGCCGCCCAGGAGCGCCTCCGTACACCTGCGGTGCACGTCCTCGGCCTGCCGCAGCAGTGCGTAGTGACCGTTGACGATCTCGGTGTGGATCTCCTCGGTCACCGTCACGAACGGCACCTCGCGGTGCAGCTGCACCAGCGGCAGCCCCGCGGCGCGGGCGGCGTCCACTATCGACGCGGGCAGTCTGCTGAAGCGCGGCCCGAGCTCCACCACCAGGGCGGCGATGCCCCGGTCGGCGAGCCTGCGGACGAAGGCACGCTGCTCGGCGGGACGGGTGCCGAGCCCGAGGCCGGTGGTGAGCAGCAGTTCACCGCCCTTGAGCAGCGAGGCGATGTTCGGGACCTCGCCCGCGTGCACCCAGCGCACCGTACGGTTCAGCCGGTCCGCACCGGCCACCACCTCCGGGAGCCCGCCGCGCAGCCCCGGCAGTTCGAGGGCTCGCTGCACGGTGATTCCGCCTTGCGTCTCCACTGGCACTGGTCTCGCGTCTCCACTCGGATCGGACGGCGGTCGCCCTGATCAGGAAGGTACCGGCCCGCAGCGCCCGAGGCGTCGTCGGGGGAGCCACCGGGGCAGCCGTTGACATCGGACGATCGCCGCTGCGATCTTGTGGACGCCGCGCGGTCCGGGCCGACCCGGCCCGGCGTACCGGGCGGCCCCACATCCGACCGGACCCGGAGCAGACATGGGCGACGACGAACAGGCACACCAGGACGGTCCGGAACTTCCCGGCCCGCTGGTCGGGGCCGACTGGCCGGCGCGGCGGCTCGGCCGGCCGGGACTGGTGGTCCTCGACGCCTCGGTCGGCGCGCACCGGGGCGGCGAGCGGCGGATCCCGGGAGCGCGGGCCTTCGACATCGACGGGGCGCTGTCCGACCACTCCGGCCCGCTGCCCCACACGATGCCCGGGGCCGACCGGTTCACCGAGGAACTGCGCGCCCTCGGCGTGAACGGCACCGACACCGTCGTCGTCTACGACAACGCGGGAATCTACTCCAGCGCGCGGGCCTGGTGGATGCTGCGGGCGATGGGCTTCGACCGGGTAGCGGTGCTCGACGGGGGCCTGCCCGCCTGGGCCGCCGCCGGACTGCCGCTGGAGGACACCCGGCCCGGGCCCGCCGCCGCGCCCGGCGACTTCACCGCGCGGCCGCGCCCGGGAATGTTCGTCGGGGCCGAGGAGGTGGCGGCGGCGCTGGCCGACCCCGCGGCGGTGGTCCTCGACGCCCGGGCCCGGGAGCGGTTCACCGGCGCCGTCGCCGAACCCCGGCCCGGACTGCGCGCCGGGCACATGCCGGGGGCGGTCAGCCTGCCCTTCGGAGAGCTCCAGCACGCCGGGCGGATGCGCCCGGCGCACGAGCTGCGCGCCGTGTTCGCCGCCCTCGCCGGGCAGCGCGAGCGGCTGGTCGTCAGCTGCGGCTCGGGCGTCACCGCGTGCGTACTGGCCCTGGGGGCCGAACTGGCGGGGTACCGCGGACTGGCGGTGTACGACGGGTCCTGGAGCGAATGGGGGCTGCCGTCGGGGCGGCCCGTGGTGACCGGGGCGGACGGGCCGGCGCCCGCCCCGTGAGCCGGGCTCAGCCGACGTACGCCCCGCTCGCCGTCAGGCGCAGCGCCGTGTCGATCAGCGGCACATGGCTGAAGGCCTGCGGGAAGTTGCCCACCTGGCGCTGGAGCCGGGAGTCCCACTCCTCCGCGAGCAGGCCCAGGTCGTTGCGCAGGGACAGCAGCCGCTCGAAGAGCTGGCGGGCCTCGTCGACCCGGCCGATCATCGCCAGGTCGTCCGCCAGCCAGAACGAGCAGGCCAGGAACGCGCCCTCGTCGCCCTCCAGGCCGTCGACCCCCGCGTCCTCGCCCGAGGTGGGGTAGCGCAGCACGAAGCCGTCCTCGGTGGACAGCTCGCGCTGGATCGCCTCGATCGTGCCGATCACGCGCTTGTCGTCCGGGGGCAGGAAGCCCATCTGCGGGATCAGCAGCAGCGAGGCGTCCAGTTCCTTCGATCCGTAGGACTGGGTGAAGGTGTTGCGCTCCGGGTCGTAGCCCCGCTCGCAGACGTCGCGGTGGATGTCGTCGCGCAGCTCGTGCAGGCGCTCCAGCGGCCCTTCCGCGTCCCCGGACTCGATGAGCTTGATGGTGCGGTCCACGGCGACCCAGGCCATCACCTTCGAGTGCACGAAGTGACGGCGCGGACCGCGCACCTCCCAGATGCCCTCGTCCGGCTCGTCCCAGTGCTTCTCCAGGTACTCGATCAGCTTGAGCTGGAGGCCGGTCGCGTAGTCGTTGCGGGTCAGGCCGGTCATGTGGGCGAGGTGCAGCGCCTCGGTGACCTCGCCGTACACGTCCAGCTGGAGCTGGCCCGCCGCGCCGTTGCCGACCCGGACCGGGGCCGAGTTCTCGTAGCCGGGCAGCCAGTCCAGCTCGGCCTCGCCCAGCTCGCGCTCGCCCGCGATGCCGTACATGATCTGGAGGTTCTCCGGGTCGCCGGCGACCGCCCGCAGCAGCCACTCGCGCCAGGCGCGGGCCTCCTCGCGGTAGCCGGTGCGCAGCAGCGAGGAGAGGGTGATCGCGGCGTCGCGCAGCCAGGTGTAGCGGTAGTCCCAGTTCCGGGAGCCGCCGATGTCCTCCGGCAGGGAGGTGGTCGGCGCGGCGACGATGCCGCCGGTCGGCGCGTACGTCAGGGCCTTGAGGGTGATCAGCGAGCGGACCACGGCCTCGCGGTAGGGCCCGTGGTACGTGCACTGCTCGACCCATTCGCGCCAGAAGTCCGCCGTCGCGTCCAGTGAACCTTCCGGGTCCGGCAGACCGGGCGGCTCGTGGTGCGAGGGCTGCCAGCTGATCGTGAACGCGATCCGGTCACCCGGCGCGACCGTGAAGTCGGAGTACGTGGTGAGGTTCTCGCCGTAGGTCTCGGCGGGGGTGTCCAGCCAGACGGAGTCGGGGCCGGCGACGGCGACCGTGCGGCCGTCGACCTTGTGCACCCACGGGGTGACCCGTCCGTAGCTGAACCGCATGCGCAGCTCGGAGCGCATCGGCACCCGGCCGCTGATCCCCTCCACGATGCGGATCACCTGCGGCGCGCCGTCACGCGGCGGCATGAAATCGGTCACTCTGACCGTTCCGCGCGGTGTGTCCCACTCCGATTCCAGGATGAGGGAGTCCCCGCGGTAGCGGCGGCGGTCCGCGGCCGGCGGCTGCGTCCCGTCCGCCCGCGCCGGACCCAGGCGCCAGAAGCCGTGCTCCTCGGTACCCAGCAGTCCCGCGAAGACGGCGTGCGAATCGAAGCGGGGAAGGCACAGCCAGTCCACTGTGCCGTCCCGGCAGACCAGGGCGGCGGTCTGCATGTCTCCGATGAGTGCGTAATCCTCGATGCGCCCGGCCACGTGCATCTCCAGTCGAACGGCCTTGTCGCCCCGTAGGGCATTACTGCGGGTCAAGAGGTCGTCGCAAGGGGTTGTTGTGGGGGATCCTGCGAACAAGTCACCTCGCCCGGGGCAAGTGTCCGAGCAGGATACGACGCACCCGGATGATCCGCGCGACCGTCTCAGCAACAGGTCTGACCCGAACGGGTGTGTGTACGGGCACTCGTGGTGATCATGCGAGGTGAGTGCCCGGATGCTGCCGGAAGCGGGCTCCCTTCGGCGCTGATACCCTGGTAGCCCGTGGACCGGTGGTCGTCCGCAACCGCAGACGAGGCCCCCGAACCGCAGCGACGGCGCCTCCGGAGTCTCCGGACGAAAACGCCGGTACGCACCTCACGATCGCGACCACGGGAGCCCCCTTTGGCTATGCAGCCCACATCCACGACGACCAAGCACATCTTCGTCACCGGGGGTGTCGCCTCATCCCTCGGCAAGGGTCTGACTGCCTCCAGCCTCGGTGCCCTGCTCAAGGCGCGCGGCCTTCGGGTCACCATGCAGAAGCTCGACCCCTACCTCAACGTCGACCCGGGCACGATGAACCCGTTCCAGCACGGTGAGGTGTTCGTCACCAACGACGGCGCCGAGACCGACCTGGACATCGGCCACTACGAGCGGTTCCTCGACGTCGACCTCGACGGCTCCGCCAACGTCACCACCGGCCAGGTCTACTCGCAGGTGATCGCCAAGGAACGGCGCGGCGAGTACCTGGGCGACACCGTGCAGGTCATCCCGCACATCACCAACGAGATCAAGCACCGCATCCGCCGCATGGCCACCGACGACGTCGACGTCGTCATCACCGAGGTCGGCGGCACGGTCGGCGACATCGAGTCGCTGCCCTTCCTGGAGACCGTCCGCCAGGTCCGCCACGAGGTCGGCCGGGACAACGTCTTCGTCGTGCACATCTCGCTGCTGCCCTACATCGGCCCGTCCGGCGAGCTCAAGACCAAGCCCACCCAGCACTCGGTGGCCGCGCTGCGCAACATCGGTATCCAGCCGGACGCCATCGTGCTGCGTGCCGACCGTGACGTACCGACCGCCATCAAGCGCAAGATCTCGCTGATGTGCGACGTCGACGAGGCCGCCGTGGTGGCCTGCGTGGACGCCAAGTCGATCTACGACATCCCGAAGGTGCTGCACACCGAGGGTCTGGACGCCTACGTCGTGCGCAAGCTCGACCTGCCGTTCCGCGACGTCGACTGGAGGACGTGGGACGACCTGCTGGACCGCGTCCACAACCCCGACCACGAGATCACCGTCGCGCTCGTCGGCAAGTACATCGACCTGCCCGACGCCTACCTCTCGGTGACCGAGGCCATCCGGGCCGGCGGCTTCGCCAACAAGGCGCGGGTCAAGGTCAAGTGGGTCGCCTCGGACGACTGCAAGACCCCGGCGGGTGCCGCGAAGCAGCTCGGCGACGTCGACGCGATCTGCGTCCCCGGCGGCTTCGGCGACCGCGGAGTCGACGGCAAGATCGGCGCCATCCAGTACGCCCGCGAGAACAAGGTGCCGCTGCTCGGCCTCTGCCTCGGCCTCCAGTGCATCGTCATCGAGGCCGCGCGCAACCTCGCCGAGATCCCCGACGCCAACTCCACCGAGTTCGACGCCGCCACCTCGCACCCCGTCATCTCGACGATGGAGGAGCAGCTGGCGTACGTCGAGGGCGCGGGCGACCTGGGCGGCACCATGCGGCTCGGCCTGTACCCGGCGAAGCTCGCCGAGGGCTCGCTGGTCCGTGAGGCGTACGAGGGCGAGCCGTACGTGGAGGAGCGCCACCGTCACCGCTACGAGGTCAACAACGCCTACCGTGCGGAGCTGGAGAAGAAGGCCGGTCTGGTCTTCTCCGGCACCTCCCCGGACAACAAGCTCGTCGAGTACGTCGAGTACCCGCGCGAGATCCACCCCTACCTGGTCGCCACCCAGGCGCACCCGGAGCTCCGGTCCCGGCCGACCCGCCCGCACCCCCTCTTCGCCGGCCTGGTGAAGGCGGCCGTCGCGCGCAAGACGGGCGCCGCGGCCGGTGACGGCAAGGGCAAGCAGTCGGGCAAGTAGTCCGGCGCCGCACAGGCGTTAACGTTGACCGGGGTACGCGTCCTTCGAAGGGCGCGTACCCCGGTTTCTGTTTTTCGTGGGAGGACGTAGATGGGTTTCCAGGACACGCCCGAGGAGTGGCAGGTCACCTCGACCGAGACGCCCTTCGCCGGCAACAAGACCAGCGTCCGCACCGACGAAGTGGTGATGCCGGACGGCACGGTCGTACGCCGCGACTACCAGGTCCACCCGGGCTCGGTCGCCGTGCTCGCGCTCGACGAGGACAACCGGGTCGTGGTGCTGCGGCAGTACCGCCACCCGGTGCGCCACAAGCTCTGGGAGATCCCGGCCGGACTGCTCGACGTCCCAGGGGAGAACCCGCTGCACGCGGCGCAGCGCGAGCTCTACGAGGAGGCGTACGTCAAGGCCGAGGACTGGCGGGTGCTGACCGACGTCTACACCACACCGGGCGGCTGCGACGAGGCCGTACGGATCTTCCTGGCCCGCAGTCTCTCCGAGGCCGACGGGGAGCGCTTCGAGGTCTCCGAGGAGGAGGCCGACATGGAGCTGGCCCGGGTTCCGCTCCAGGAGCTGGTGCGGGGCGTGCTCGCGGGGGAGCTGCACAACAACTGCCTCGTGGTGGGCGTCCTCTCGCTCGCGGCGGTGCTCGCCGGTGACGGGATCGACTCGCTGCGCCCGGCGGGCGCGCCGTGGCCGGCCCGTCCGTTCGAGGCCTGACGGGCCCCGGAACCACCGAACGGCGCACCCCGAGGTCCTTCGATCGGACAAGATGCTGATCCGATCGGGGGACCTCGGTGTCGTGCTCAGCCGTGCTCCAGGGAAAACGCCCGCACGCCTGAACTACGCTCACAATGCCCTGACCGGAGTCCCGGCGGGCGACGCGTGCAGCGAAGTGGAGCGTGGCCCGTGACGGATCAGGCGGTGGACACCAGCGGCCCGGCCGAGGCAGCGGGAACCGAGGAGCCGTCAGGTACCGCTCCACCCCAATTCTTCGGGCGCGCACGTGAGTTGAAGGCACTGCGGGCCGACATCGAACGGGCCGGCCTGGACACCCTGGCCGGCCGCAAGGCCGCCCGCGCCCGGGTCCTGCTGATCGCCGGACGCCCCGGCTCCGGACGCACCGCGCTCGCCGGCGAGCTCACCCGGAGGCTGCTCGCCGAGGGCGACCACCCCGACGGACTGTTCCGGGTCAGGCTCACCGACCCCGGCGGCGTGCCGGTGCCCACCGAGCGCACCGCCCGCGAGCTGCTCGACCGGATGGGGGTGACCGGCCCGCCCGGCGCGGACGGGGACGAGCTCTCCGGGATGGTCCGCGACGAGCTCGCCGGGCGCCGCGCCCTGCTGCTCCTGGACGACGCGGTGGACGCGGAACAGGTGGACCCGCTGCTCCCCGACAACCCGGACTGCCTGGTCGTCGCCACCTCCGAGGGCCCGCTGACCGGCATCCCGGGCGTCCGCCCCTGCACCATCGGCGGCCTGGACGCGGGCTCCGCCGTGCGGCTGCTCGCCCGCACCATCGGCGAGGTCAGGATCACCGTCGATCCTCGGACCGCCGAGACCCTCGCCGAGGAGTGCGGCGGACTGCCGGCCGCCCTGGCGATGGTCGCCGGCTGGCTCGCCGCCCGACCCATGGCGTCGGTCGCCGATGTCACCAAGCAGCTGCGCGAACTGCCGGACGACACCGAGCAGTCCACCGGCTCCCGGCCGCTGGCGCGCGCCTTCCGGCTGGTCCACGAATCGCTGCCGCCGACCGCCGCCCGGATACTGCGACTGCTCGCCCTCGCCCCCGCCGGACTCGCCGACGCCCACACCGCGTCCGCGCTGGCCGGCTGCTCCGTCTCGGCCGCCCAGACGACCCTCGACGACTTCGTGGCCCTGGGGCTGCTGCACACCAACGGGGCGGACCAGCCGCAGTACGAGGTGCCCGGCTGCCTCGCACCGCTGCTGCGGGCGCTGCTGGGGACCAGGGACAGGCCGGCGGAGGTCCAGCTGGCCAGGGCCCGGATGCTGGAGCGCACCGTACGCCTGCTGCAGTCCTGCCGGGCGGTCACCGAACCCGAGGGCTCACCGGCCCGCCGGAAGCTCGCCGGGCTTCCGCGGTCGCTGCGTTTCCCGGGCCCCGAGGCGGCCGCCGAATGGCTGCGGATCCGCCGGCCGGCCCTGCTGGCCTCGGCCCGGATCGCCGTCGAGGACGGTGAACTCGACACCCTGGCACGGCGGTTGGTGTCCGCGCTGGTGCGGTCGCTGGCCGTGCACCAAGGCACCGAGGCCGCCGCCCCCGAGCTGTACGGGCTGCACGGGCTGGTGCTGGCCGTCGCCGAGCGGCGCGAGCTGCCGCGCGAGCGCGCCGCCGCGCTGCTCAACCTCGCCGACCTCGACGCCAGGACCGGCCGCACCCGGGAGGCGCTGGACCGCTACCGGGCCGCGCTGGACGCCGGGCGGGCGGCGAAGGACCCGTACGCCACCGGCCGCGCGATGGAATCCGTAGGCGGTGCCTATGCCGAGCTGGGGGACTTCCAGCGGGCCTCCGACTGGTACGGCCGCGCGCTGGCGCAGCGGCTGACCCAGGGGGAGCGGGCCGACGAGGCGCGGCTGTACGGGCGGCTCGGCGCCGTCCACACCTATGCCGGGCGGTACGGCGAGGCGCTGCGGAACTGGCGAGCCGCGGCGGCCGGGTACCGCAGGCTCGGCGACGTGCCGGCCCAGGCGCGGGCGCTCAGCGAGGCGGCGCGGGTGCAGGAGTACGCGGGCCGGCCGCACGAGTCCCTGCACACCTGCCAGGAGGCCGTCGAGTGGGCCAGGCGGGCCGGTGACGTACGGCTCCAGGCGGCGCTGGAGCTCCGGCTGGCGGACACGCTGGACAGGCTCGGCGACCCGGCCGCGGCCGGGCTGCACCGGGGTCTGGCCGACAGATTGCTGGGCCAGGAGGGTGTGGCCTGCGAAATCCGTAGTGCGGCGACTGAAAATTAATGCTTTGTAAGGCTAGACAGCGCGAAACCCTTCATTAGACTGGCTCTGCCGCGTGTGCTCGCGGTGTCTCCATTTACGTAGTGTCTATCCGGGTATGTATAGCTATGCCCGGGTAACCCTCTGAGCCAAGGACCGTGATCGACGTGAAGGTCGGCATCCCCCGCGAAGTCAAGAACAACGAGTTCCGCGTGGCGATCACGCCTGCCGGTGTGCACGAGCTCGTCCGCCACGGCCACCAGGTCGTCGTCGAGGAGAACGCCGGGGCCGGCTCCTCCATCACGGACGAGGAGTACGTCGCCGCCGGGGCGCAGATCCTCCCCACCGCCGACGAGGTCTGGGCCACCGCCGACCTGCTGCTCAAGGTCAAGGAGCCGGTCGCCGAGGAGTACCACCGCCTCCGCAAGGACCAGACGCTCTTCACCTACCTGCACCTCGCCGCCTCCCGCGAGTGCACCGACGCGCTGATCGAGTCGGGCACCACGGCCATCGCCTACGAGACGGTCGAGACCGCCAGCCGCGCGCTCCCGCTGCTCGCCCCGATGTCCGAGGTCGCGGGCCGGCTGGCCCCGCAGGTCGGCGCCTACCACCTGATGCGCTCGGTCGGCGGCCGCGGTGTGCTGCCGGGCGGCGTCCCGGGCACGGCGCCCGCCGAGGCCGTTGTCATCGGCGGCGGTGTCTCCGGCTGGAACGCCACGCAGATCGCCGTCGGTCTCGGCTTCCACGTCACGCTGCTCGACAAGGACATCAACAAGCTCCGTGAGGCCGACAAGGTCTTCGGTACCAGGGTGAAGACCGTCGTCTCCAACGCCTTCGAGCTGGAGAAGGCCGTCATCGAGGCCGACCTCGTCGTGGGCGCCGTGCTGATCCCCGGCGCGAAGGCGCCGAAGCTGGTCGCCAACGAGCTCGTCGCCAAGATGAAGCCTGGAAGTGTACTTGTCGACATCGCGATCGATCAGGGCGGTTGCTTCGAGGACTCGCACCCGACGACGCACGCCGAGCCGACCTTCATGGTCCACAACTCGGTGTTCTACTGCGTCGCGAACATGCCTGGCGCGGTCCCGAACACTTCGACGTACGCCCTCACCAACGCCACGCTCCCGTACATCGTGGAGCTCGCCAACCGCGGCTGGGCCGAGGCGCTGCGCCGCGACGCCGCGCTCGCCAAGGGCCTCAACACCCATGACGGGCAGGTCGTTTACCGCGAGGTGGCCGAGGCGCACGGCCTGGAGCACGTGGAGCTGAGCTCGCTCCTCGGCTGACGGGTCAACCCCTTTCGTCAACCTCGTGCGTACGGCCGGACCTTGCCGAGCAAGGTCCGGCCGTACGCGTGTCGGGCCCCCTCGGCGGTCCCGTTCAACTCGTCTCGAACGTAACCCTTTAACCGATTCGTACACCCGTTAAATCTGCGCCCCGGTGGCCGCACGCCCTTGACAGGGACGTGTTCGATTGCCGACACATCGGGCCGGGTCCGGCGGATTGTGTTGCTGCGGAGCGGTGACACGCCATAGAGTCGCCAATCGTCGGCATGGTGCCACGCTGACCTATCGATAAGTTTCCTGGTCACGTCCAAGGAGGTAAGACGACTTGTGAATGAGTCGACATTTACTCCCGGGGGTGTTCATCCAGGGATGCCTGCGCGGGGCCAGAGCCCGAACGGGCTGGAGGCTGTCGGCTCCGTCGCTGTCCGCACCTTCGCCACCCAACAGCACATGACGACAGCCCCCCAGATGATGGACGGCCTACACGTGAACGCCATGGCCGGCAACGAGAGTGGCCGGGACACCGCCCACTTCGCCGACTTCGACGAGGTGCCCCAGGGGCACTTCTACGACCCCGATGCCGAGTACGAGCCCGATCCGGAGTACGCGGCCACCCTCGCGCCCGACGCTGCCCGTCAGCGCCGCGAGCGGATCGGCCCGACCGGCCGGCCCCTGCCCTACTTCCCGATCCCGGGCCCGCTGACCGATCACGGCCCCGCGAAGATCATCGCGATGTGCAACCAGAAGGGCGGCGTCGGCAAGACCACGTCGACCATCAACCTGGGTGCGGCGCTCGCGGAGTACGGACGACGCGTCCTGCTCGTCGACTTCGACCCGCAGGGTGCCCTGTCGGTCGGGCTCGGCGTCAACCCGATGGAGCTCGACCTCACGGTCTACAACCTGCTCATGGAGCGGGGCATGTCGGCCGACGAGGTGCTGCTGAAGACCGCGGTCCCGAACATGGACCTGCTACCCAGCAACATCGACCTGTCGGCCGCCGAGGTGCAACTGGTGAGCGAGGTGGCCCGGGAGTCCACGCTGCAGCGTGCCCTGAAGCCGCTGATGGCCGATTACGACTACATCGTGATCGACTGCCAGCCGTCGCTCGGCCTGCTCACGGTGAACGCCCTGACCGCCGCCCACAAGGTCATAGTGCCGCTCGAGTGCGAATTCTTCGCGCTCCGTGGTGTGGCGTTGCTCACCGAGACCATCGAGAAGGTCCAGGAGCGCCTGAACCCCGATCTGGAGCTCGACGGCATCCTCGCCACCATGTACGACTCCCGTACGGTGCACAGCCGTGAGGTCCTCGCGCGCGTCGTCGAGGCATTCGACGACCACGTCTACCACACGGTCATCGGACGCACCGTGCGCTTCCCGGAGACCACGGTCGCCGGTGAGCCCATCACCACCTACGCCTCCAACTCGGTCGGTGCCGCCGCCTATCGCCAGCTCGCCAGGGAGGTGCTCGCCCGGTGTCACGCCGAGTGAGTCTGCCCGGGGCCGACGAACTGTTCCGTACCACCGGAGGAATGGGGCTCCAGGCCTCGTCCCCCGCGGACCGGCGACGCAAGGCGAACGGTGAGGCCCGGGTGCCCGGTCCGGCCGGGGAGAGCGATTCCGGGGCGGACGGTTCCGGGACGGAAGCGGCGCAGCCGGCCGACAGCTCCTCGCGCGAGGAGCACTCCGCGGCGGAAGCCGACGCGGGGGAGTCGCGCAGCCGCGACGCCGACCGGGTCGCGGTGGCCGCTCAGGCGGGCCGCAGGCCCCAGCAGTCCGCACCGACGGCCGCGCCCCCGGCGGGGTCGCCCGCCACGTCCCCGGCCGCGCAGGAGGCGGTTCCCGCCCCTGCCGTCCAGCAGCAGCGCAGGCGCGGCGGCGGGCGCGGGGCCAACCGGCGGCCCAGCGGCCGCGAGCGCCACGACGAGAAGATCACCGTCTACGTCTCGGCCGAGGAACTGATGGACCTGGAGCACGCCCGCCTGGTGCTGCGCGGGGAGCACGGGCTCGCCGTGGACCGCGGGCGGATCGTCCGCGAGGCGGTCGCGGTGGTGCTCGCGGATCTGGAGTCGCGGGGCGACGCGAGCATCCTCGTACGGCGGTTGCGCGGCCGCTGACGGGCGAGGCGCCGGTAGCCTGCCCGGTGGGGGCGGCCGCCGGACGAGTGGTCCGGCCCCTTCCGTACGGGCCACGGCCCGCCGCCCGCATCCCGCTGCCCCTGGACCTTCATGCCGACGACCGACGAGCCCGCCCGCACCCCACGCCGCCCCCTGGGGCGCGGCCCTGGCGGCGGGACCGCGCCGGGACCGGTGGACGACAAAGGTGCCGGCGCCGAGGTGCCGGAGGCTCCCGAAGCGCCCGAGGTGCCGGAAGCGCCCGAGGTGCCGGGGGTGCCCGAGGTGCCGGAGAACCCCGAGGTGCCCGAGGCGCCGGTCGAGGCCGCCGGGTCTTCCGGGCCCGCCGACGACGGGCGGTTCACCGTCCGGCTGGCGAACTTCGAGGGGCCGTTCGACCTGCTGCTCCAGCTCATCGCCAAGCACAAGCTGGATGTGACCGAGGTCGCCCTGTCGAAGGTCACCGACGAGTTCATGGCGCACATCCGCGCCATGGGACCGGACTGGGACCTGGACCAGACCACCGAGTTCCTCGTCGTCGCGGCGACCCTGCTCGATCTGAAGGCGGCCCGGCTGCTGCCCACCGCCGAGGTGGAGGACGAGGCGGACCTGGCGCTGCTCGAAGCGCGGGACCTGCTCTTCGCCCGGTTGCTCCAGTACCGCGCGTACAAGCGCATCGCGGAGATCCTCAGCGAGCGGCTGGCGTCCGAGGGGCGGCGGTTCCCCCGGACCGTGGGGCTGGAGCCGCACCACGCCGAGCTGCTGCCCGAGGTCGTGATCAGCATCGGGGCGGAGGGCTTCGCCGCGCTGGCCGTGAAGGCGATGCAGCCGAAGCCCGAGCCGCAGGTGTACGTCGACCACATCCACGCACCGCTGGTCAGCGTGCGGGAACAGGCCGGGATCGTGGTGGCGCGGCTGCGGGAGGCGGGCGAGATCAGCTTCCGTACGCTCACCGAGGACGCCCCGGACACCCTGACCGTCGTCGCCCGCTTCCTCGCGCTGCTGGAGCTGTACCGGGAGAAGGCCGTCGCGCTCGACCAGGACGAGGCGCTCGGGGAGCTGCTGGTGCGCTGGGCCGGGGGCGAGGGGGCCGGGCCCGTCGTCACGGACGAGTTCGACCCCGAGACGCAGGACGTCCAGAAGGATGTGAAGGCATGAGCCAGCAGGAGAACACCGGCGTCGCGGATCTCGATCTCAGGCCCGCGCTGGAGGCCGTCCTCATGGTCGTGGACGAGCCCGCCACCGAGGAACACCTCGCCAAGGTGCTGGAGCGGCCCCGCAGGGCCGTCGCCGACGCGCTGCGGGAGCTGGCCGACGAGTACACCGTGCAGCGGCGCGGTTTCGAGCTGCGGCTGGTGGCGGGCGGCTGGCGCTTCTACACCCGTCCCGAGTACGCGGCGGCCGTGGAGGGCTTCGTCCTGGACGGCCAGCAGGCCCGGCTGACCCAGGCGGCGCTGGAGACCCTCGCGGTGGTCGCGTACCGCCAGCCGGTCAGCCGTTCCAGGGTCTCCGCCGTCCGCGGCGTGAACTGTGACGGGGTCATGCGGACCCTGTTGCAGCGGGGGCTGGTGGGGGAAGCGGGCGCGGAACCCGAAACAGGTGCGATCCTGTACAGGACGACGAACTACTTTCTGGAGCGGATGGGCCTGCGCGGCCTGGATGAGCTCCCGGAGCTCGCGCCCTTCCTCCCCGAGGCGGACGCGATCGAGGCTGAGACGCTAGAGGGTGTGCCGTCGTTCGATCCGGACGCACCGGACACCCCGGATACTCACGCAGACGACAAGACGGATTTTTGATGCGAAGCAGTGGCAGGAACAGCGGAAGCGGCGGCGGAGCCAGGAGCGGCGGCGGCAGGAGCGGCGGCAGCGGCGGCGGCAGGAACAACACCGGCAGCGGCAGGAACAGCAATCCGAACCCCCGGGTTTCCAGCTCCGAGCGCGACGACAAGCAGGAGCAGCGCCCCCGCCGGCCCCGCCCCGAGGAGCGCCGCTACGACGTGGGCAACGACAAGCCCGGCGGCGACGGCGGCACCCGCAAGGGCCGCGGCGCGGCCGCCCGCGGCGGTGCCAAGGGCGGCCCGAAGGCGGCGACCGGCGGCTCCAGGAGCAGCGGCCGCCGTGCCCCGTACGGCGCCCCGTCCCGTCCGCGTGAGCTCGACGCCAAGATCGAACAGCGCAACCGGGACCGGTACGCGGGCAAGGCCGACATCAGGACGCCCAAGACCCACCCGGGTGCCGAGCAGGAGGGTGAGCGGCTGCAGAAGGTCCTCGCCCGGGCCGGCATGGGCTCGCGCCGGGCGTGCGAGGAGCTGATCGAGCAGGCCCGTGTCGAGGTCAACGGCGAGATCGTCGTCGAGCAGGGCATGCGCGTCGATGTGAACAGGGACGAGATCAAGGTCGACGGTCTGACCGTCGCGGCCCAGTCCTACCTCTTCTTCGCGCTGAACAAGCCCGCCGGTGTCGTCTCCTCGATGGAGGACCCGGACGGCCGCCAGTGCCTCGGCGACTACGTCACCAACCGTGAGACGCGGCTCTTCCACGTCGGCCGGCTGGACACCGAGACCGAGGGCATCATCATGCTCACCAACCACGGTGAGCTGGCCCACCGCCTGACCCACCCCAAGTACGGGGTGAAGAAGACCTACCTGGCCGCCATCCAGGGACCGCTCCCGCGCGACCTGGGCAAGCGGCTCAAGGACGGCATCCAGCTGGAGGACGGGTACGCCCGCGCCGACCACTTCCGGGTCGTCGAGAACACCGGCAAGAACTACCTGGTCGAGGTGACCCTCCACGAGGGCCGCAAGCACATCGTCCGCCGGATGCTGGCCGAGGCCGGCTTCCCGGTCGAGCGTCTGGTGAGGACGTCCTTCGGGCCGATCCCGCTGGGCGACCAGAAGTCCGGCTGGCTGCGCCGCCTCACCAACACCGAGGTGGGCATGCTGATGCGCGAGGTCGGTCTGTAGGGACAGCCCTTAGGCCCGCGGCCGGTTCCTGTCTTCGATTTTCGAACAGGAACCGGCCGCGGGCCTTTTCCTGTGCCTGCTCCGCCTTTATAGTCAGAGTGACTATTAAGGAGGCGGGCGTGAGTCTCGCGGATTTCCTCGATCCACTGCAACAACCCCTGGTGACGGTGCTCGACACTCCGGTCAGCTGGACCGAGGTGCTGGGCTTCGGAAGCGGGGCGCTGTGCGTCTGGCTCGTGGCCCGCCAGCACCTCGCCAACTGGCCGATCGGCATCGCCAACAACCTCTTCTTCATCCTGCTGTTCACCCAGTCCGGTCTGTACGCCGACGCCGGCCTCCAGATCGTCTTCATCGCCCTTGCCGCGTACGGCTGGTGGACCTGGACCCACGGGGGTGGACCGGGCTCACCGGACCTGCCGGTGCGGCGCACCACGCGCACCGAATGGACCTGGCTGCTCGCGGCGGGGGCGGTGGGGACCGTCGCGCTCACCGTCCTGCTCGACCACGCGACCGACTCGACCGTGCCCTTCTGGGACGCCCTGACGACCGCGCTGTCCCTGACGGCGACGTACGGACAGTGCCGCAAGCTCGTCGAGTCCTGGTGGCTCTGGATCGCCGCCGACGTGGTGTACATCCCGCTGTACGCGTACAAGGAGCTCTATCTGACCTCGCTGCTGTACGTCGGCTTCCTGACGCTCTGCCTGATCGGCCTGCGCAACTGGAGGCGCGATCTCGCGGGGCAGCGGCCCCGGCCGGTGGGGGTGGCGGCATGAAGCGCTTCGGCCACGGGCTGGTCCTCGGCAAGTTCTATCCGCCGCACGCCGGCCACCACCACCTCGTCCGCACCGCCCAGGACCGCTGCGAACGGCTGACCGTCCTGGTCTGCGCCGCCTCCGTGGAGTCCGTCCCGCTCGCGGACCGGGTGGCCTGGATGCGGGAGGTGCACCCGGACGTACGGGTCGTCGGCGCTGTCGACGACGTCCGCATGGACCTCCACGACCCGGTGATCTGGGACGCGCACATGGCCGTCTTCACCGGGGCCGTGCCCGAGCCGGTCGACGCCGTCTTCACCTCCGAGTCCTACGGGGACGAACTCGCCCGCCGGTTCGGCGCCGAATCCGTCTGCGTCGACCCCGACCGCACGGTCTTCCCGGTCTCCGGCACCGCCGTCCGCAAGGATCCGGTCGGCTGCTGGGACTTCCTGGAACCGCCGGTACGGGCCGCCCTCGCCCGCCGGGTCGTCGTCCTCGGCGCGGAATCCACCGGCACCACGACCCTGGCCCGCTCCCTCGCCGACCACTACCGCGCACGCGGCGGCGTCTGGGCGCGGACCGGGTACGTCGCCGAGTACGGACGGGAGTTCAGCGAACGGAAGCTGGCCGAGCTGCGCGAGCGGTGGCCCGGTGCCCAGTGGGAGGACGTCAGCTTCACCACCGGCGACTTCCCGCTGATCGCCGAGGCGCAGAACGCGAAGGAGGAGGCCGCCGCGCGCACCGGCTCGCCGGTGCTCATCTGCGACACCGACTCCTTCGCCACCACCGTCTGGCACGAGCGGTACATCGGCGGACGCAACCCGCTCGTCGAGGAGACCGCCGACCGGGTCGCCCACCACCTGTGGCTGCTCACCGACCACGAGGGCGTCGCCTTCGAGGATGACGGGCTGCGCGACGGCGAAGAGCTGCGGCCCTGGATGACCGACCGGTTCCGCGCCGAACTAACCCGCACGGGAAGGGAGTTCATCGAAATCACCGGCACCCGTCAGGAACGCCTGGCCGCCGCGGTCGCCGCCGTCGACGCGCTGCTGTCCGACAGCTGGAACTTCGCCGCGCCCCTGCCGGAGCACCGATGAGCACCGGGGTGCCCGAAGGGTACGACCCGTACGCCTTCGAACCCTTCGCGGTCACCGTCGACCTCGCCGTCTTCACGGTCCGCGACGGCCGGCTGCACGTCCTGCTCGTCGAACGGGGTGCCGATCCGTACAAGGGCCACTGGGCACTGCCCGGCGGCTTCGTACTGCCCCGCGAGTCCGCCGGGACCGCCGCCCGCCGGGAACTGGCCGAGGAGACCGGACTGACCGGGGGCACCGCCGGCGCCCTCCACCTGGAACAGCTGCGCACCTACACCGACCCGGACCGCGACCCCAGGATGCGGGTCGTCTCGGTCGCCTACGCCGCGCTCGTACCGGACCTTCCGGAACCGCGCGGCGGCGGCGACGCGGCCGGCGCCCGGTGGTGGGACGCCGGACGGGCCGGCCCGCTCGCCTTCGACCACGACCGGATCCTCGCCGACGCGCACGACCGGATCGGCGCCAAGCTCGAATACAGCTGTCTGGCCACCGCCTTCTGCCCGCCCGAATTCACCCTGGGGGAACTCCAGCAGGTGTACGAGACGGTCTGGGGCGTCGAGCTGGACCGGCCCAATTTCCGGCGCAAGGTCCTCACCACGCCCGGCTTCGTCCAGGCCGTGGAGGGATCGCCGCGCCGCACCGGCGGACGGGGAAAACCGGCCGCGCTCTACCGGGCGGGTGCCGCTACCGCCCTGCACCCACCACTGCTGAGACCGGAAGGAAGAAGCAAGTGATCGTGACCAGGACCATTACCAAACAGGCCGCCACCGGTGCGCTGACCGGGCTCGCGCTCGGCGACGCACTGGGCTTCCCGACCGAGTTCAACAATGTTCCGTCGATCCTCGCCAAGTGCGGGCCGTGGCGCACGATGCGGCTGCCGAAGCCGGCGATCGTCACCGACGACACCCAGATGACGCTGGCCCTGGGGCGGGGCATCCGCACCGCCATGGACCGCGGACTGCTCACCCCGCTGCGGCTGGCCCGCCCGGTGCGCGAGGAGTTCGTCGACTGGTACCACTCGCCCGACAACAACCGCGCGCCCGGCCGCACCTGCATGACCGCCTGCCGGCTGCTCGACAGCGACCGGCTCTGGCAGGAGGCCAGCCAGACCGGCTCCAAGGGCTGCGGCGCCAACATGCGGGTCGCTCCGATCGGTCTCGTCCCCGGACTCAGCGACGAACAGCGCTCCGGCGCCGCCCAGTTGCAGGCCGCCCTCACCCACGGGCACCCGACCGCGCTCGCCGCGTCCGACCTGACGGCCCGCGCCGTGTACCTGCTGGCGCAGGGGGCGGAACCCATGGGCCTGGTCGGCCAGTTGCGCAGTTACGCGTACGAGAACAGCGGCCGGTACCTCACGCGCTGGCTCGGCGACCTCTGGCGGTACGCGGGCGACGCCTCGCCCGAGCTGTACATCCAGCGCGGCTGGGAGGAGTGCCTCACCGCCCTGGCCCGCGTCCAGGACGCGCTGCGCGACCCGTCGCCGGAGACCGACCCCTGCGAGGTGACCGGCGACGGCTGGATCGCCGAGGACGCCCTGGCCACCGCCCTGCACTGCTTCCTGCTCTTCCCCGAGGACCCTGTCACCGCACTCCGCCGCGCCGCCTGCACCCGGGGCGACTCGGACTCCCTCGGCTGCCTGACCGGCGCGTTCGCCGGGGCGCACCTGGGGGCGACGGCCTGGCCCAAGGAGTGGGCGGAGCGGATCGAGTACCGGAGCGATCTGCTGTCGCTGGGGGCGCTCTGGGATTCTTGATCCATGCGTACGGACACCAAGCACCTCAGGGAAGCCGGTCTGCCGGTCACCGACCTCGGCCCGGTCCTCGCCGGCGAGCGCCACCCGCTGCTCTTCGCCACGGTCTCCGGGGCGCATCTGTACGGGTTCCCCTCCAGGGACTCGGATGTGGACCTTCGGGGGGTCCATCTCCTGCCCGCGGCCGACCTCGTGGGACTGCGCGACGCCGAGGAGACCCGCTCGCGGATGTGGGACCGGGACGGGACCGAGATGGATCTCGTCACGCACGACCTGCGGAAGTTCGTCCGGCTGATGCTGAAGCCCAACGGCTACGTGCTGGAGCAGCTGCTCTCGCCGCTGGTCGTGCACACCGGCGAGACGCACGCGGAACTGGTGGAGCTGGCACCGGGCGTGGTCACCCGCAACCACGCCCACCACTACCGGGGGTTCGCCGGCACCCAGTGGCGGCTCTTCGGGAGGACCGGTGAGCTGAAGCCGCTGCTGTACACGTTCCGGGCACTGCTCACCGGGATCCACCTGATGCGCAGCGGTGAGGTGCGGGCACATCTGCCGACCCTCCTCGGAGAGGTGGCGGCGCCCGCGTACCTGCCCGGACTGATCGAGGCGAAGGCCGAGGCCGAGCACGGGGGAGCGCAGGGCGTGGACGGGGAGGCGGTGTCGCGGGACGTCGAGGCGCTGCACAGGGTGCTGGACGACGCCCAGGCGGATTCGGCGCTGCCCACGGCGGCCGGCGGGTTCGAGGCGCTGCACGACCTCGTGGTGCGTACGCGGTTGACGGGCGGTCTCCCGGTCTCCTGAGCCGGGGGACTAGGGCCGGTCCACGGACGCCCGGCGGGTGCGGATCAGGAAGTCCTCGATCCGCGCCCGGTCCGGCTCCTGGGGGAGCGGGGAGTTCCGCGCCGTCTCCTCGCTCTCCTCCATGAGGCGGTTCATGCGGCGTTCGACCTCCTCCCACGGGACCTCGCCCCGCTTCACCGCCAGCAGTCCGTCGCGGGCCGCGCCCACTCCGATCGTGAGTTCACCGGTGCGCAGCAGGTCCCGGCCGGAACCCAGGAGCCGCAGCAGATGCATGGCGTGCTTCCAGCGCGGCGCCCCGTACTGCCGTACGTCCGCCTCCAGCTTCCTGCGCTGGCCCCAGGCGTAACGGACGAACGTCCGGTGGGCCAGCCGGGACAGGAACGCGCCGCGCAGGGAGAGGAGTTCCCGGCCCACGTCGTCGATGTGCTCCACCAGCGGGGAGTGCAGGCACTCCAGCACATTGGGGTTGGCGCGCAGCGCCAGCTCGCAGAAGCGTTCCAGCTCCCAGGAGAACTGCTCCGGTGCAGGGCCGTCGACATGCGTCGGCGGCTTCTCGAACCGCCAGAACAGCGGGGTCGGCGCGAGGAAGACGCCGCGCCGGTCGGTGTCGCTCCCCTCCGTGGCGAGCCCGAAGGCACGCGAGCCCATCACACAGGAGTAGACCGTGTGATCGCGTACGAGGGCCTCGGGATCAGGGGTCGTCATGCCGGCGAGGCTACGTGAGCGGCGGCGGTCCGCACCGGGGCACCCCGTGCCGGGGCCCCGGCACGGAGTGCCCCGCTCAAGTGGCAGAAGCCCGGGTTCTGATCGACATTGTCGATAAATCATCCCCTCTGGAGAGGCAGAACCATGGCAGGAAACGATCTCGGCAGCCTGCTCGGCGGCTTGCTGGGCGGCAGCGGCCAGGGCGGCGGTGGCCAGAGCGGCGGCCAGGGCGGCGCGGGGAACATCCTCGGCGCGTTGCTGGGCGCGCTCGGCGGCGGTCAGGGCGGTCAGGGCGGTACGGGCGGCGGCAACGCGCTCGAAGGGCTGATCGGGATGCTCACCAGATCCGGCCTCGTCGACCAGGCGCACTCCTGGGTCGGCACCGGGGAGAACCAGGCGGTCAGCGGCGCCCAGATCGCCGAGGCGCTGCCGGACGAGACACTCCGGAAGGTCGCCCAGGAGACAGGGGTCAGCACGGAGCAGGCGGCCGACCAGATCGCCCGCTCGCTGCCGACCGCGGTCGACAGGCTGACCCCGTCCGGGGAGGTGCCGGAGGGCCGCTCGATCGAGGAACTGGTCCGCGAGCAGCAGCTCTGACGGCGGAAGCGGCCCGAGGGCCGTCCGGCAGACCACGGCCGGGCAGCGCTCGGGCCGCGATCGTGTGCCCGTCCCGTCTCACGGACAGAGCACCCCGGACCGCGCGACCCGCCACCCATCTAGGCTGATCGGGCAGAGATCGAGCACGAAGAACCGAGGAGCACGACGTGGCGGTACGAGCGGTCCGCGGAGCCGTCCAGCTGGAGCGGGACGAGGCCGGACACATGGACGAGCAGGTCGGTGCCCTGCTCACCGCCGTCCTCGAACGCAACAGCCTCGTCGCGGACGACCTGATCAGCATCTGGTTCACGGCCACCCCGGACCTGCACAGCGATTTCCCGGCCGCCGCCGCGCGCGGGCTCGGTATTGTCGACGTACCGCTGATCTGCGCCCAGGAGCTGGACATCGCGGGCGCCATGCCCCGCGTGGTGCGCATCCTCGCGCATGTCGAGACCTACCTTCCCAAGTCCGAGATCGCCCACGTGTACCTCGGTGCCACCGCCGCACTCCGCAAGGACATCGCCCAGTGAGAACCGCCGTCGTCATCGGAACGGGCCTCGTCGGCACGTCCGCAGCCCTTGCCCTCGCCGGGCGCGGTATCCGGGTCCACCTCGTCGACCACGACCCCGGGTCGGCCCGTACCGCAGCCGCGCTGGGCGCCGGTACGGACGAGGCGCCCGAGGAGCGGGTGGACCTGGCGATCATCGCCGTACCGCCCGCCCATGTGGCCACGGTGCTGGCCACCGCCATACGGGACGGCATCGCCCGCGGCTACCTGGACGTCGCCAGCGTGAAGGGCGGCCCGCGCCGCGAGCTGGAGGCCCTCGGCCTCGACCTCACGCCCTACATCGGTACGCACCCCATGGCCGGCAAGGAGCGGTCGGGCCCCCTCGCCGCCACCGCGGACCTGTTCGAGGGGCGGCCCTGGGTGCTCACCCCGACCCGGGACACCGACACCGAGGTCCTCAACCTCGCCCTGGAACTGGTCGCGCTCTGCCGTGCCGTCCCGGTGGTCATGGACGCCGACGCGCACGACCGGGCCGTCGCCCTCGTCTCCCACACCCCGCAGCTGATCTCGTCGATGGTCGCCGCCCGCCTGGAGGAGGCCGACGAGACCGCCGTACGCCTCTGCGGCCAGGGCATCAGGGACGTCACCCGGATCGCCGCCTCCGACCCCCGGATGTGGGTGGAGATCCTCTCCGCCAACCCCGGCCCGGTCGCCGACGTGCTGGCCGGGGTGGCCGCCGACCTGGACGAGACGGTACGGGCGCTGCGCGGCCTGGAGTCCGGCGACGACGACAAGCGCCGCGAGGGCACCGAGGGCATCGAGGACGTCCTGCGCCGCGGCAACGCGGGCCGGGTCAGGGTGCCCGGCAAGCACGGGACCGCTCCCACCGCGTACGAGATGGTGTCGGTGCTGATCAGCGACCGGCCGGGCGAACTGGCCGGGATCTTCGCCGACGCCCAACGGGCCGGGGTCAACGTCGAGGACGTGCGCATCGAGCACGCCACCGGGCAGCAGGCCGGCCTGGTCCAGCTGATGGTCGAGCCGAGCGCGGTCCCCGCGCTGAGCGCGGCACTGCACGAGCGCGGCTGGTCGATACGGCAGTAGGCGGGCCGGGACCGGGAGGCCGTTGTCCACAGGGGTGCTCAGGCCCGCTCCGACACTCGGTAACCTTGTGCGGGGCGGGTTCGCACACGTCCCCGTCCCGCCCACCCCGTGTACCAGGAAGGTGTCCACCACCGTGGAAACCCGTACGGCCCCGGCCGCAGTGATCGTCGCCATCGACGGGCCCTCCGGCACCGGCAAGTCGAGCACGTCCAAGGCCGTCGCCGCGCAGCTCGGCCTCAGCTACCTGGACACCGGCGCTCAGTACCGGGCGATCACCTGGTGGATGCTGAACAACGGCATCGACGTCCAGGACGCGGTCGAGGTGGCGACCGCGGCCGCCAAGCCGGTCATCGTCTCCGGTACGGACCCGGCCGCCCCGACGATCACCGTCGACGGCGAGGACGCCTCGGGCCCGATCCGCACCCAGGAGGTCACCTCCCGGGTCAGCGCCGTCAGCGCCGTCCCCGAGGTGCGCTCCCGGATCACCGAGCTGCAGCGCACCATCGCCGCCGCGGCCGAGCGGGGCATAGTGGTCGAGGGCCGCGACATCGGCACCACGGTCCTGCCCGACGCCGACCTGAAGATCTTCCTCACCGCCTCCCCGGAGGCACGCGCCGCCCGGCGCAGCGGAGAGCTCAAGGGCTCCGACCTCGCCGCCACCAGGGAAGCGCTGATCAAGCGGGACGCGGCCGACTCCGGCCGCAAGACCTCCCCGCTGGCCAAGGCGGACGACGCCGTCGAGGTGGACACCACCGAGCTGACCCTTCAGCAGGTCATCGAGTGTGTCGTCACCCTCGTCGAGGAGAAGCGGGCCACGAAGTGACCCAGGCCACGGACCGCCCCTCACCGCGCGGAGCGGCGGTGGGGCGCGGGATCGGTATCGGGCTGATGTACGGGCTGTGGAAGCCCCGGGTCCTGGGCGCGTGGCGGGTTCCCGCCTCCGGACCCGTCATACTCGCGGTGAACCACTCGCACAACATCGACGGTCCGATGCTGATGGGCACCGCGCCCCGGCCCGTCCACTTCCTGATCAAGAAGGAGGCGTTCGTCGGCCCGCTCGACCCGTTCCTGCGCGGAATCGGTCAGCTGAAGGTGGACCGCACGACCGTCGACCGCACCGCCATCACCCACGCCCTCGGCGTGCTGGAGGAGGGCGGGGCCCTCGGGATCTTTCCCGAGGGCACCAGGGGCGAGGGCGACTTCGCCTCCCTGCGTGCCGGGCTCGCGTACTTCGCGGTACGCAGCGGAGCGCCGATCGTGCCCGTGGCCGTCCTGGGAAGCACCGAGCGCCGCGGACGGTTGATATCGGCACTGCCGCCGCTGCGCAGCCGGGTCGATGTCGTCTTCGGCGACGCCTTCGAGGCGGGCGACGGCAGCGGGCGGCGCACGCGCAAGGCGCTGGACGAGGCGACGGTACGGATCCAGGCGCGGCTGACCGCCCACCTGGACGAGGCCAGGCGCTTCACCGGGCGGCCGGGTAAGTAAGACTTGAGTAGTGGGCCGCGCAGTAGTGGTCCATCGATGATGATGCAAAGAGGAACGGACTTCATGAACGACCAGATTCACTCCGACGGCTCGGACCACGAGCACGGAGCGCTTGGCGACGCCGAGTACGCGGAGTTCATGGAGCTCGCCGCGGAGGAGGGCTTCGACCTCGAAGAGGTCGAGGGCGCCATCGACGAGGCCGGTCACGGGCCGCTGCCCGTGCTCGCCGTCGTCGGCCGGCCCAATGTCGGCAAGTCGACCCTGGTGAACCGGATCATCGGCCGCCGCGAGGCCGTCGTCGAGGACAAGCCCGGCGTCACCCGCGACCGCGTCACCTACGAGGCGGAGTGGGCCGGCCGCCGCTTCAAGGTCGTCGACACCGGCGGCTGGGAGCAGGACGTGCTGGGCATCGACGCCTCCGTCGCCGCCCAGGCCGAGTACGCCATCGAGGCGTCCGACGCGGTCGTCTTCGTGGTCGACTCGACCGTCGGCGCGACCGACACCGACGAGGCCGTCGTCAAGCTGCTGCGCCGGGCCGGCAAGCCCGTCGTGCTCTGCGCCAACAAGGTCGACGGACAGAGCGGCGAGGCGGACGCCACCGCCCTGTGGTCGCTGGGCCTCGGCGAGCCGCACCCGGTCTCCTCGCTGCACGGCCGCGGTACCGGCGATCTGCTCGACGCCGTGCTCGAAGCGCTGCCCGAGGCCCCGGCGCAGCGCTTCGGCACCGCGATCGGCGGCCCGCGCCGGATCGCGCTCATCGGCCGTCCCAACGTCGGCAAGTCCTCGCTGCTGAACAAGGTCGCCAACGAGGATCGCGTCGTCGTCAACGAGCTCGCGGGCACCACCCGCGACCCGGTCGACGAGCTGATCGAGCTCGGCGGCATCACCTGGAAGTTCATCGACACGGCTGGCATCCGCCGCCGCGTCCACCTCCAGGAAGGCGCGGACTACTACGCCTCGCTGCGTACCGCCGCCGCCGTGGAGAAGGCCGAGGTCGCCGTCGTACTGATCGACGCGGGCGAGTCCATCAGCGTCCAGGACCAGCGCATCATCACCATGGCCGTGGAGGCGGGCCGGGCCATGGTGATCGCGTTCAACAAGTGGGACACCCTCGACGAGGAGCGCCGCTACTACCTGGAGCGCGAGATCGAGACGGAGCTCGCGCAGATCGCGTGGGCGCCGCGGGTCAATGTCTCGGCCGTCACCGGCCGGCACATGGAGAAGCTCGTCCCGGCGATCCAGACCGCCCTCGCCAGCTGGGAGACCCGTGTCCCCACCGGCCGGCTGAACGCCTTCCTCGGCGAGATCGTCGCCTCCCACCCGCACCCCGTCCGCGGCGGCAAGCAGCCCCGGATCCTCTTCGGCACCCAGGCCGGTACCAAGCCGCCGCGCTTCGTGCTGTTCGCCTCGGGCTTCCTGGAGCACGGCTACCGACGGTTCGTCGAGCGCCGGCTGCGTGAGGAGTTCGGCTTCGAGGGCACCCCGATCCACATCTCGGTACGGGTCCGCGAGAAGCGCGGCCGCAACAAGTAGCACCCACGGGCGCACGACAGAGCCCCGGGCCGTCCCCGACGAGAGACGGCCCGGGGCTCAGTCACGGGCCGGGTGCCCCGCGGACGTACGGTCAGGCGCCCCGCGAGCCCGGCGGCAGGGCCGCCGGCTGGGTGCGTCCGGAGTGCCGGCCCATCCGCTGCCAGGAACCGAGGCCTCCGCTGCCGGTCCCGGTGCTGTGTCCGGTGGCGCCTCCCGTCACGGCGAGGCCGGTGGAGAAACCGGCGGAGTGGCCCGAGTGGCCGCTCAGCGGGAGGCGGCTGCCGAAGAGCCCGGAGCCGAAGGCCAGGAAGCCGAGATTCTCCTCGCCGCTCCGATCACCCGGCAGCGCCCGGAACGAGCGGCGGTACTCGGAGTACAGCGCGTCGTAGATCGGCGTGTGGGACTGACCGCCCGATGGCTCCTGCGAGGGCCGCATGGCAGGGATCGGGCTCGGGCGCTGGTGGGAGGAGTCGTATGAGTGCACGTATGTGCCAACGACACCGGTGTCGGTCGGATGCGGGCGCGGCGGAGAATTAGCTGTTCGCCGCTGGTGCGAGCGGCCGGCGGCCACGATCAGGTACCGGCCAGCGGCATCGCTGCGGCGACCAGGAGCCCCTTGGCCGCGGCCCTGTCCAGGGCGTCGCGCAGCAGGTCCTCGCGGGGCTGCTGGCCGATCGACCCGGCCGGGGCGGCGAAGACGAGAACGGTCTGCGACTTGTTGGCCGCGGTCCGCCAGCCCTCGGTGACCTGGAGCGGCGCGTGCGCCTGCCACCAGGCGACCGGCGCGCCGCCGCCGGCGCCCGGCTGGAGCACGGCGTGCAGCTGGCCCATGGCGAGCAGGATCGACCAGCCGTGCAGCACGGCGGGCACCTGGTCCGTCCGGTGGACCGGATGGAAGCCCTGCTCCAGCAGCAGCTGGAGGAATTCGTCGCCCCGGCTGCCGTCCGTGCCCGGCCGGGCGATCGCGCCGGTCGGCTCCACGACGAGGGCCGGGTGCAGCTCGTCGTCGATCAGGACGAGGCCGCTGGTGATGCCGAGGACGGCCTGTTCGGTGGGGGCGTCCTGCGGCCGGTCGGCGCCGGAGGCGGCACCGTCGATGTGCGGGCCCTCGCCGCCGGTGATGCTGCGTACGGCGCCCTGGAGCTGCTCCTCGGCGACCTGGACGACCTGCGAGGGGATGCACGTCGCGTGGGCGAAGGCGAGGACGGCGGTCTCGTCGCCGACGAAGAGCACGGTGCTGGTGCGTTCCTGCTCGGAGTCTCCGGGGGTGCGGCAGGAAGTGCAGTCGTAACTGCCCGGGGCGTTGTCGCCGACGAGCAGCCGGTCGGCTTCGGCATCGCCGATCTCGGCGCGTACGTCCTCGCTGACGTCGAGCATGCGCGGCACGGGTGGCTCCTCGAACTCGGTACGTGCGCCGGGCGGTTCCCGGCTCATGGAAATGACAACGGGCGAGCCGCGGCCGGGGTCACGCGAGAAAGGGAACGTAATCGAACCAACCGGCCCAGAGGGTGAATCCCGGGGCCCGGGAGTGCACTTGGGGGCCGTTCGGGCCGGTCCGGGGGCCCGCGATGTGGTCGACTCGACGGTGCGGCGGCGCACCGAATACGGCAACAAAGCGACAAAGCGGGAAAGTGAGCGGGTTTACCGCTGGCCGAAATTCGCCCGTACATGGAGTGAACCGCGGACCGGCCTGTGCCGTCATGGCAAGTGCAGCCTGCCGCTGATCAGCCGAACCGGGAGACATGGCGTTTCATGCACATTTCTTTCCTGCTCCACAACGCCTACGGAGTCGGGGGCACGATCCGCACGACGTTCAATCTCGCCGGGGCACTGGCCGGGCACCACGACATCGAGATCGTGTCGGTCTTCCGGCACCGTGACGTTCCCGCGCTGGGCGCCCCCGAGGGGGTACGCATGAGCCACCTCGTCGACCTGCGGAAGAAGAGCCCGGCGTACGACGGCGACGCCGCCGAGTACGCCCGCCCGGCGACGGTGTTCCCGCGCGGCGACAGCAGGTACCGGCAGTACAGCAGGCTGTCCGACGCACGGGTGGCGGACCATCTGCGGTCGCTGGAGGCGGACGTCGTGGTCGGCACCCGGCCGGGTCTCAACGTGCACATCAGCAGGCAGGCACGCCGCGGCCCGGTCCGGATCGGGCAGGAGCACCTCACCCTCGACAGCCACAGCTACCGGCTCCGCCGCGAGATCGCGCACCGCTACCCCCTGCTCGACGCGATCACCACCGTCACCGAGGCCGACGCCCAGGCCTACCGGGCCGGATTCAAACTCCCCGGCGTGCGGATCGAGGCCATCGCCAACAGTGTGCCCGAACCGGCCGTCCCGGCCGCCGACGGCGACAGCAAGTGGGTGATCGCCGCGGGCCGGCTGCACAAGGTCAAGCGGTACGACCTGCTCGTCCGGGCGTTCGCCGACGTGGTCGCGGTCCGCCCTGACTGGCGGCTGCGCATCTACGGCGGCGGTGACGCGACCGGGAACGAACGGGCGGTGCTGCTCGCGCTCATCGAGGAACTAGGGCTGCACAACCACGTGTTCCTGATGGGGCCGGTCAATCCGCTGGAGGCCGAGTGGCCCAAGGGGTCGATCGCCGCGGTCACTTCGGACCGCGAGTCCTTCGGCATGACCATCGTCGAGGCGATGCGCTGCGGCCTGCCGGTCGTCGCCACCGACTGCCCGCACGGCCCCCGCGAGATCATCGACGACGGCACCGACGGACGGCTGGTGCCCGTCGGCGACACGGCGGCCGTGTCCGAGGCCCTGCTCGGCCTGATCGGCGACGACGAGGCACGGCGCCGCGCGGGACGCGCCGCGCTGGCCGCGTCGCAGCGGTTCGACCCGGCACGGATCGCCGAACGCCATGAACGGCTCTTCACCGAACTCGCCTCGCGGGGCCCGCGCGACCGCTCGCACGGCGCGCTGAGCACCACACTGCACCGCGCCAGGGGCACCGTGCTGGACGGGGCGTACGCCCTGCGCTACAAGGCAGCCGCCGTGATCCGCAAGGGGAAGACCGCATGACCGTCTCCACAGGGCGAAGGACGCCGAGGGCCGACTGCACCGTGGGACCGGGCGGCGGGATCACCTTCGATCTCGACCTCGGCCGCCGCGAGGACGAGGAGGCGCCCGAACTGCTGCTCCGGCTGCGCGGCGCCAAGGGCAAGGGCGGCGACGGCGACACCGTACGGCTGCCGCTGAGCCCGCTGCGCGACGGGCGGCTGCGCGCGGTGCTGCCGGGCACCCTGGAGCCCGCGGAGGGCCGCTGGGACGTCTACCTGCGGGAGCCCGGCGCGCAGGACGGTACGCAGGTGGCCGTCGAGCCCGGCATCCGGGATCTGCGGCTGCTCGTCGAGCAGGTCCCGCAGAGCGGGCGGATCGCGGTCCGGATCCCGTACCCGACCCTCGACGGCCGGCTCGCCGTGCGCTGCTGGCTCCGCGCACCGCATGCCGAGGCCGGGCCGGTGACCTTCGACGGGCACGGGATGACCGTCGAGGGCACGCTGTACGGCACCGGCCTCGGCGCCGGCGCCCGTGTCGAGGCACGGGCGCCCGGCGCGCAGGGCCGGGTCCTGCGGGTGCCGGTCACGGGGAAGGAGGGCAGCTTCGCCTTCACGCTCCCCCTCGACGAACTGGCCGACGGGGCCGTCACCGAGCCCCGGCTGTGGACGCTCTGGCTGATCCCCGGCGCGACGGAGGACGGACCGGCCGGCGGCGTACGGATCTCCCGCATCCTCGACGACATCTGGGACCGCAAGAAGATCTTCGTCTACCCGGGCCGCAGCACCGGGGAGGGCAGCCGGGCCACGCCCTGCTACACCACCGACAACGACCTCTGCGTACGGCTCGAACCGGAACCCGCCCCCTGAGGGCCGCCGGGGCGGTTGCGGACCCGGGCTGTCCGCAACCCCTGGCAGACTCGCCGTCATGTTGGAGACCTCGGCACGACTGCTGCGTCTGCTCTCACTGCTCCAGGCACACCGCGACTGGTCCGGCGCCGATCTCGCCGACCGGCTCGGGGTCACGCCGCGGACCGTCCGGCGCGACGTCGACAAGCTCCGCGAGCTGGGCTACCCGGTCAACGCCAGCCCCGGCACCGGCGGCGGATACCAGCTCGGCGCCGGGGCCCAGCTGCCGCCGCTGCTCCTGGACGACGAGGAGGCCGTCGCCGTCGCCGTCGGCCTGCGCACCGCGGCGGGCAACGGGGTCGAGGGCATCGGCGAGACCTCCGTACGCGCCCTGAGCAAGCTCGAACAGGTGCTGCCGGACCGGCTCCGGCGCCGGGTGAACGCGCTGAACACCTTCACCGTGCCGCTGCTCCGCGGGCCCGGCGCCTCGGTCGCCGACGCGGGTGTCCTGACCGAACTCGCCGGGGCCTGCCGGGACGGTGAGCGGCTGCGCTTCGAGTACCGGGACCACTCCGGCTCCGTCTCGCGGCGGACCGTCGAACCGCACCGGCTGGTGTGCACCGAGCGCCGCTGGTACCTCGTCGCCTGGGACCTGGGCCGCGCGGACTGGCGTACGTTCCGGGCGGACCGGATCACCCCCACGCCGCCGCACGGCCCGAGGTTCGTCCCCCGCGAGCCACCCGCCGAGGACCTGGCCGCCTATGTCGCCAAGGGGATCTCCACGAGCGCCTACCCGATGCGCGCGGTGATCCGGCTGAAGGCGGGGATCGAGCACGTGGCCGAGCGGATCTCGCCCGCCGCCGGGGTGCTGGAGGCGGTCGACGCCGACACCTGTCTGCTGCGCACCGGGGCGACCGGCCTGGACGTGATGGTCGTCCATGTGATGCTGCTGGGCCTCGACTTCGAGGTCGTCGAACCGCCGGAGCTGAAGGACGCGATCAAGGTCGCCAGGGACCGGCTGACCAGGGCGCTGGACTGAGCGCCGGCCGCGGCGACGGCATACGGACAGCCGGGGCCGCCCGCTATACCAGTGGTGGTCGACGGCTGTCCCGTACCACGGAGTGAATATTGTGACCAAAGGATAAGGCTGCCATAAGGAAGCGTGAATTCCCGGCGACATGCTCATTTACGCGGGTTATTCGGTGCGGGAATTACAACCGCTCGATACGGGATATTCCGCTCCGATTCCGGGCTTTCCGAATGATCATTATCCGGGTTGTGTGATTACTGTGCGTCGGGTCTCGGGCGGCCTGTTCGGCTGGCGTGATTCATACCGCGCACGTGTCGTGATCCTGTGACACAAGTGTGACCGGCGGGGAACGTGAGGATGCCCTGCGACGGTGGGCGCCCCGGCTTCCGCCGCCGCCCGAGGCCGCCTACGGTGAGGGGCATGGCACCCATACCGACTCCTTCCGCCCAGCCCGACGACGCGACCGACGAGTACGTCGGCCTCGCCGCCGACGCCGCCGAACGACGGGCCCGCAGCCATGGCTGGACCACCGTCAGATCGCTGCCGCCGGGCGCGATCATCACCATGGAGTTCCGCGGCGGCCGGATCAACTTCGAGGTCGACGGAGCCGTCGTCACCCGCTGCTGGGTGGGCTGAGGCCCCCGCGGCGCGAGAACCCGGACCCGGACACGAGTGAAGGCCCCGACGCCGGTCGGGGCCTTCACTCGTGTCCGGGGAGCGGCTGTGCGTACCGGCTCCCCGGCCGTGGCTCAGCCGCCGGCCACCGGGCGGGCCGGGGTCGTCGAGCCGCCGCGCGGTGTGCGATCGGCGTGCGGCGGGCGCCGGCTGCCGGCCGGGGTGACCGGGGTCCGCTCCGAGCGCACCACGTGCGCCGGATGCGAGGCGTGCGCCCGGGGCCGGGTGCCGGTGCTGCCCGCGGCCGCCGAGACGACCGGCTCCCGGGCCGGGGCCTCGCCGCCGTCCGGCTGCGGCAGCAGCACGGGCCGGGGGCCTCCGGTCGCGACGGGCGCCGAGGGAACGGGGCGGCCGAATCCCCGCAGGTTCTCGCGCTGGGCGAAGATCCAGGCCTCGGCCCGGGTGATCAGCGGCTCGGCCCAGGGCAGGCCCAGCATGATCAGCAGGCCCGCGGCCCAGCCCAGCAGGACATCGCTGAGCCAGTGCGTACCGAGATAGACGGTGGTGAGGCCGACGCCCAGCGACACGATCGCCGACATGGCCGACAGATAGCGCCGGGCCCGTGGGGTGGTGGCCAGATAGGCGAGGATTCCCCAGGTCACAACCGCGTTGGCGGTGTGCCCGGAGGGAAATATGTCGCCGCCGGCGAAGAGCTCGGCGGAGCCGATCTGGGTCGCGTAGTGCGGGCCGAGGCGGCCCAGGCCGATCTTGACCGCGCCGACCGTCACATTGAGCAGCAGCAGCGCCGCGCCCAGCGTCAGCAGGGGGCGCAGGGTGTGCTGCCGCCAGGAGCGCCAGCCGAGCCAGCAGGCCACCATCGTGGCGGTGGGGCCGCGCTGGCCGAGCACGATGTAGTAGTCGAGGAAGGCATGGATTTCCGGCCACTGCTGATACGGCCGGAAGAGCATGACCTTCCAGTCCAGGGTCACCAGCCAGGACGAGACCAGCACGGCAATGACGATGGCGAGATAGAACGCCAACGTCCCGCCGAAGAGCGCGATGCGGTGACGGCTCATCCGCGGTGGCTCTATCTTCGGCGGCTCCGGCTCCCGGTCCAGCCGGGCAAAGATGTCGGTACGCACCCAATCGACGTTACAGCGCGTTAGTGAGCGGCCAGGTCGATCCGGTCTCTTTGTGATGACGATGTGATGTGGACTATGTCTCAGCGGGGTCTTAATTCCTGATCCGCGTAAGCGTCTCGGCGACACTTCGAGCTATTGATTTCGCACGCATTTCGGAAGGGTGTTTGGGCCCGGACAGAAAAGCGCAGGAGGTGCCGGTATGAATTTATCCGGGCCCGGGAGGAGGTCAAACGGAACGTGCCGATCCGGTTACTGGCCGCTTTCGGTGCGGGCCCGGCGGGTGCTCCGCGGGGGCGGCCGGGTACCGTCCCGTTCCGGGTGTGCCAGGTGTCCTCGCAGGTCCGGGCGGCGGGTCGGCGTGGCGTACGCCACACCCCGCGGCCCGACCGGGTATGAGGTGGGCCACGTGTGAGGGGTCCGAACTCGCGTACGCTGACGGCCACTCGCCCGTCGATGCCGGGCCATGAGGAGCGGCGAACCGCCGCGTCCCCGGTTGGCCCGCCGAGCGCGAGGAACCTTTGGGAGGTACATGCATGTCAGGGACGACGGCAGCCCGACTCCGGCTGCGCACGGCGGCCGACGGTGCCAATCGATGGGTCGTCCTCGTCGTCCTCTGCCTCAGCCTCCTGCTCGTGGCGCTCGACTCGACGGTGCTCCACGTCGCCGTGCCCGCCGTCACCGAGGACCTGAACCCCAGCGCGGTCGGTCTGCTCTGGATCGTCGACGCCTACCCGCTGGTCTGCGCCTCGCTGCTGATTCTCTTCGGCACCCTCGGCGACCGGGTGGGCCGCCGCCGGGTCCTGCTGCTCGGCTACGTCCTGTTCGGGGTCGCCTCCGCGATCGCCGCGATGGCCGACAGCCCCGCCGTGCTCATCGTGGCGCGCGCCCTGCTCGGGGTCGGCGGCGCGATGATCATGCCGGCGACGCTGTCGATCCTGCGGCAGGTCTTCCCCGACCGGCGGGAACGGGCCGTCGCGATCGGCATCTGGACCGCGGTCGCCGCGGTGGGCGCCGCCACCGGTCCGGTCATCGGCGGCTTCCTCGTCGAGCACTTCTGGTGGGGCTCGGTCTTCCTGATCAACGTCCCGCTGATGGCGCTGATCCTGCCGGTCGGACGGCTGCTGCTGCCCGAGTCGCGCGGCAGCCACGACGGCCCGTGGGACGTGCTGGGCGCGCTGATGGCCGCCGCCGGGGTGCTCGGGGTGGTCCTCGGGGTCAAGCGGGCGGGCACCGGCGAGGGCGTGCTCAGCCCGGCCACGCTCGCTCCGCTGCTGATCGGGGCGGCACTGATCGTGGTGTTCGTGCGCCGGCAGAAGCGGCGTACGCATCCGCTGATCGACATCGGGCTGTTCGCCAAGCCCGCCTTCTCCACCGCGGTGGGCTGCATCATCATCGCCATGCTGGCCCTGGTCGGTCTTGAGCTCATAGCCGTGCAGTACCTCCAGCTCGTCCTGGGCCTGAGCCCGCTGCACACCGGCCTGCGGCTCCTCCCGCTCACCTTCGCGGCCATGGCCGCGGGCGCCACCGGCTCGTACACCCTGCGCCGCATCGGCCCGCGCCGGATGGTCGGCTGGGGCTTCGTGCTCACGGCGGTCTCGGTGCTGATCCTGACCGCGATGGGGCAGCACGACCGGCCCGCACTGCTGACGGCGGCCTTCGTCGCCCTGGGCTTCGGACTGCAGACCACGCTCTTCGGGGCGTACGAATCCATGCTCAGCGAGGCCCCCGCCGACCGTGCGGGCGGGGCGGCGGCCATCGGCGAGACCTCGTACCAGCTGGGTGCGGGCATGGGGATCGCGCTGCTCGGCAGTGTCATGAACGCCGCCTACACCCCCGGACTCTCGAAGCTTCCCGGGGCGGGTGTCCCGGCCGGGGCCCACGCGGCCGCCGCCCGCTCGCTGGGCGAGGCCTACCAGGTGGCCGACCGGCTGGGCGGCCCGCTGGGTGCAGTGCTGCGCTCCACGGCGCGCCACTCATTCATCACCGGGCTGCATGTCACGCTGCTGGTCAGTGCCGCGCTGCTGCTGGCCGGGGCGCTGGCCGCGCTGCGGCTGCCGAGGGCGATGGACTGTCCGGCGCCGGTGTCCGACGAGGCGGAGCGGACGGCGGACGTGGGTGAGGCACGGGAGCACCGCGCGCCGCACGAGGTGCCCGCACCGGACCGTGCGCGGCGGCCCCTGTCGCGCCCGGCCCGGCGCCGACCCGCCGAGGCGACGGGCTCTGGACGAGCGGCACACTGAGCCGTAACGTCGGTGCGACGCCATAACTACCACTGCTAGTTTTAGCATCGTGCGAGCCGCCGGAGGCACCCTCATGTCCACCACCGAGTCCTCGAAGCTCCCGCCCTTCGACCCCGCCGACCCGATCGGCATCGACGATCTGCTCAGCGCCGAGGACCTCGCGATCCGCGGGACCGTCCGGGACTGGGCCGCCGACCGCGTCCTGCCGCACATCGCCGAGTGGTACGAGAGCGGCGAACTGCCCGGGATCCGGGAGCTGGCCCGTGAACTCGGTTCGCTCGGCGCGCTCGGCATGTCCCTCCAGGGGTACGGCTGCGCCGGCGCCACCGCCGTCCAGTACGGACTGGCCTGCCTGGAGCTGGAGGCGGCGGACTCCGGGATCCGCTCCCTGGTCTCCGTGCAGGGGTCGCTCGCCATGTACGCCATCCACCGCTTCGGCTCCGAGGAGCAGCGGCAGCGGTGGCTGCCGGGCATGGCGGCCGGCGAGATCATCGGCTGCTTCGGCCTCACCGAGCCGGACCACGGCTCCGACCCGGCCGGGATGCGCACCCACGCCAGGCGCGACGGCGGGGACTGGGTTCTCACCGGCCGCAAGATGTGGATCACCAACGGCTCGGTCGCCGGGGTCGCCGTCGTCTGGGCGCAGACCGACGACGGAATCCGCGGGTTCGCGGTGCCGACCGGCACTCCGGGCTTCTCGGCGCCCGAGATCAAGCACAAGTGGTCGCTGCGCGCCTCGGTCACCAGCGAGCTGGTGCTGGACGAGGTGCGGCTGCCCGCCGACGCGGTGCTCCCGGGCGTCACCGGTCTGCGCGGCCCGCTCGGCTGCCTCAGCCATGCCCGCTACGGCATCGTCTGGGGAGCGATGGGCGCGGCCCGTGCCAGCTTCGAGGCGGCCGTGGACTATTCGAGGACACGGGAGCAGTTCGGCCGGCCGATCGGCGGCTTCCAGCTCACCCAGGCCAAGCTCGCGGACATGGCCGTGGAACTGCACAAGGGCATCCTGCTCGCCCACCACCTGGGCCGGCGGATGGACGCCGGAAGGCTCCGCCCGGAGCAGGTCAGTTTCGGAAAGCTCAACAACGTGCGGGAGGCGATCGACATCTGCCGTACCTCGCGCACGATCCTCGGCGCCAACGGGATCTCGCTGGAGTACCCGGTGATGCGCCATGCGACGAATCTGGAGTCGGTGCTCACCTACGAGGGAACCGTGGAGATGCACCAGTTGGTACTGGGCAAGGCGCTCACCGGTTTCGACGCGTTCCGCTAGACCGTCCGGCGAGCGCCCTGCTCAGCTCTGGTTGAAGAAGCCGTCGGCCGGCCGGCCGACGGCCTCGGTCACCACCTGGGTGTCGGCCGGGGTCAGCAGGAAGACCCGGGTGGCCACACGCTCGATCGAGCCGCGCAGTCCGAAGATCAGCCCGGCGGCGAAATCCACGACGCGCTTCGCGTCGGTGGGGTCCATGGTCGTGAGGTTGACGATCACCGGGACGCCGTCCCGGAAGAGCTCTCCGATGGCCCGTGCGTCCCGGAAGCTGTCCGGGGTGACGGTGGCGATCCGGCGGCCCGTCTCCTCGGCCGCCTCGGACGCGACCTGTACCCGGGGGTCGGTCACCCAGGCGTGGCCACCGGTCCCGGTCTGCGCGCCCTCGGCGTACTCGTCGTCGTAGTACCGCTCGTCGTTGTCCTCCACGAGGCCCAGCCAGGCACTCGCCTTGCGCACCGATCCCATGGACGCCTCCTCTCACCGCGGTTCCGTGGCGTTCCGCATCTCTTTCGTATCCCTATGGTCGTCCATGATGCGGATCGTGCGCCAAGTGGATAGTCGGCGCGCAGGGTGTTCGTGACGGTACTGATGCAGAAGATGTGGCGGTATGTCAGGGTTCCTCCCGCATAAGGGGTCGGAAAGAAAGAAAATATGATGCCCCGGGCCGTACGGGTGACATGGGGGACGTACGGGTGAACGGGCCGCTCGATACGATGCCCCTCGCGCGGCCGCAGGGGTGCGGCGCGAAGGTGAACGACTCTCGGGGGACCGTCGTGTTCGGAATAGTCAGGCCCTGTGCCCATCGGTTGTCCGAGGGGCTCCGGACCGAGTGGATGGCCCATCTCTGCGGGCTCTGCCTCGCACTTCGCTCGGATCACGGGCAATTCGCCCGGATCGTCACGAACTATGACGGTCTGATTGTTTCCGTTCTGACGGAGGCTCAGTCCGAGCGCACCACCGGGTGGCGGCGCACGGCGGGGCCCTGCCCGCTGCGCGCCATGCGGACCGCGCCGGTCGCCCGCGGCGAGGGCGCCAGACTGGCCGCCGCCGTCTCCCTGGTGCTGGCCTCGGCCAAGGTCCGGGACCACGTCGCCGACGGGGACGGCCTGTTGAGGCGCCGCCCGGTCGCCGCCGCCGCGCGCCGGGTCGCCGCGGGCTGGGACCGGGCGGGGGCGCGCACCGGCGCGCAGCTCGGCTTCGACACGGCGCTGCTCGTGGACGCCGTCGACCGGCAGACCGGCATCGAGCTGATCGCCGGGCCCGGCACTCCGCTGCTCACCGTCACCGAACCCACCGAGACCGCCACCGCGGCCGCCTTCGCCCACACCGCGGTGCTGGCCGGCAGGCCGCAGAACGCGGCGCCGCTCGCCGAGGCCGGCCGTCTCTTCGGGCGCCTGGCGCATCTGCTGGACGCCGTGGAGGACCAGGAAGCTGACGCCGTGTCGGGTGCCTGGAACCCGCTCACCGCCACCGGCACCTCGCGGGACGAGGCCCGGCGGCTGTGCGACGACGCGCTGCACGGTGTACGGCTGGCGCTGCGCGACGCGGAATTCACCGACGGCAAGCTGGCCCATGTGCTGCTGGCGCACGAACTGCGCCAGTCGGTGGACCGGGCCTTCGGCACCACGGCGTGCTCGCACCGGGCCGGCGCCGTGCTCCTGGACGGAGCTGCCGGTCCGTCAGCCGCCCGGCCGGCCGGGTCCTTCGGGCCGGTGCCGGGCAACCCGTACGCCCCGGGTCCGGGTGGTCCGGGCAGTCCGCCGCAGCCGCCGCCCGAGCCCCCGCGCGACCGGCGCGGCCTGATCATGGGCTGCCTGGTGTGGGCGGGGCTGGCCTGCACCTGCCAGATGTGCTGCGGCACGTTCGAGGACCCGTGGAGCCACCAGCGCCGCGAGGGTCTGTGCAGCCAGTGCGACTGCGGTGACTGCTGCGATGCGTGTGACTGCTGCAGCAACTGCGGGGACTGCTGCGACGGGTGCGACTGCTGCGATTGCGACTGCAGCTGCTGAGGACGGGGACCCGGGCGGAGGCGGAGGACCGGACGGGGGACCGGGCGAGGACGGGGGAGCGGGCGAGGACGGGGGAGCGGATCACTTGATCTCGGGCGGCGAGATCTGCGAGGTCGTGATCGCGGATGCGCCGATGCCCCACTTCTTGAGGATCCGGTCGTAGGTGCCGTCCGCCTTGAGGCCGTTCACAGCGGCCTGGAAGGCGGGCGCCAGCGGGGTGCCCTTCTTGAAGGCGAAGCCGACGTCGAGGCGCTTGAACTCGTTGAGGAAGCGCACGCCCTCCTGCTGTCCCACCGCGTACCGCAGTCCGTTGATGGTGGACATGACCACATCGCTGCGGCCCTGCTGGAGCGAGGCCCAGGTGGCGCCCTGGTCGTTGTACGTCTTCACGTCGTACGGCTCGCGGCCCGCGTCGGTGCACCGGTGCCGGTTCTCCTCCAGGGTCACCTCGAAGGTGGTGCCCGCGCCCGTGCCCACGGTCAGGCCGCAGAGCTGGGTGAGATCGGTGACCTCCTTCAGCTTGCTGTCGTCACGGACAGCGAAACCCTGGCCGTCATTGATGTACGTGACGAAGTCGATCGTCCTGCGGCGCGCCTCGGTCACCCCGAAGTTCCCGGTGCCCACGTCGTACTTCCCGCTGTCCAGCGCCGGCAGGATCGCCTCGAAGGAGGCCACCTCGCGATCGAGGCGCAGTCCGAGCTTCCGGGCGACCGCGTCCGCGAAGTCGATGTCCGTGCCGGCCACGGTCTTCCCGTCGGCGAGGTAGGCGGAGCCCGGCGGGTTGCCGACACTCGCGGCGATGGTCAGGGTCTTGGCGGCGCGGACACCGGCGGGCAGCAGCTTCGCCGCCGCCTCGTCCTTGCGCACCGAGGAGACGACATCGGTCGTCGGCACCTTCCCCTCGGCGGCCGCGGCGCCGGCCGGTGCGGTCGCCGGATCACCGGACCCGCACGCGGTGAGGGCGAGAGCGGCGACGGTGATCAGTGCGAAGGCAGCGGTGTGCCGGGTCCGGGGCATGAGGTGTGGTTCTCCAGAGTCATCGGCCGTGAGCGGTCGTGCCGATGCCGGGGCAGCACACGGCGACCCCACGGTCGGGGCGAAGGGCGGCGGAGCGAGGGGAGGGGAGAACGGTGTTGTGCACGGGGGAGGGCACGCGGGGAAAGGCGCCCGGGCGCCGCACACGACGCCGGGCGAAGACACGCGGAAAGGCAGGGGGTCGGCTCAACAGGAGGCGGACCACACGCGACCGAAGTCGATGTGGGAGCGCTTGACCAGCCACTGCTGCGAATGCATGGCCCCAGTGGAACAGGCATCCGGTGGTCCGTCAACCGGCTCCCGGCGCACGGCTCACAGTGTGGACGGGCTTGACAACGCGCGGCGGACAGCGGTTGTCTCGGAGGCGGACCGGTGCTGAGGGGCTCGGTCCGTGTTGTGTTCCGGGCCGAAGGCACGCCCCGTGTTCGATCTCTGCATCCACGGAGCCCTCGCATGTCCGCGCAGACAGACACCCTCCTTCAGTCTTCCCCCGTCCCGCCCGAGAAGAGCGACGGAACCGACCGGCTCCGGATCGTCCCGGTGCGCCGAACGGGCCAGTGGACAGCGGCCGTTGCCGTACTGACGCTGCTCGCCCTGGTGCTGAACTCCGTCATCCGCAACGACGCCTTCCAGTGGGATGTCGTCGCCGACTACTTCACCACCGCCGCGGTGCTGCGCGGCCTCGGCCTCACCCTCTGGCTCACAGCGCTGGTCATGGTGCTGGGTTTCGCCCTCGGCACCCTGCTGGCCGTCCTCAGACTCTCCGCCAACCGCGTTCTGCGGGCGGTCGGTTGGGGATACGTCTGGCTGTTCAGATCCACCCCGATCCTGGTCCAGCTGCTGTTCTGGTTCAACATCGGCGCGCTCTACCCGCAGATCCTCGGGGTCCGTACGGTGAATCTCCTCGGCCCCGTCGCCGTCGCCGTCGTCGGACTCACCCTGCACGAGGCCGCGTACGCCGCCGAAGTCGTCCGCGGCGGCATCCTCTCCGTCGAACGCGGACAGATCGAGGCCGCCCAGTCGCTCGGCCTCGGACCCTGGCGCCGGTTCCACCGCATCGTCCTCCCGCAGGCGATGCGCTCCATCGTCCCGCCCGCCGGGAACATGCTGATCGGCACCCTCAAGGGCACCTCGATCGTCAGCGTCATCGCCGTGCAGGACCTGCTGTACTCCGTGCAGCTCGTGTACCACCGCACCTATCAGGTCATCCCGCTGCTGCTGGTCGCCACCATCTGGTACGCCGTGGTCACCTCACTGCTGAGCGTCGGCCAGCACTACGTCGAGCGGCACTACGCACGCGGCACGGCGGATGCCCGGTGAGCGGGACGCCGACGCTCGTGGTCATAGGCGCCGGACCCCGCGGCACCGGCCTGATCGAGCGCATCGCCGCCAACGCCCCCGCCCTGTACGGGGACCGCCCGCTGACCATCCACCTCGTCGATCCGTACCCGCCCGGCGGCGGGCGGATCTGGCGGCACGACCAGTCGCCGTTGCTCCGGATGAACTCCATGGCCGAGGACGTCACGATGTTCACCGACGACACCGTCCGCCAGGAGGGGCCGACCCGCCCGGGCCCCGCGCTGCACACCTGGGCGGCCGGCGTCCGGGACGGCCTGCTCGACCTCCCCGAAGGGGCCGGCACCGACCCCGGACTCCTCGACGAGATCAAGGCGCTGGAGGGCACCGACTTCCCCAGCAGACGGTTGCAGAGCGGCTATCTGCGCTGGGTGTACGGGCAGGCCGTGGCCGCCCTCCCGGAGGGCATCACCGTGCACTGGCACCGGTGCAGCGCCCTGCGGGTCACCGGCCCGCGCGAAGGCCGCCAGCGGGTCTGGCTGGCGGGGCGCGGCACGCCGCTGCTCGCCGATGCCGTCGCCGTGACCATCGGCCACCTCGAAGCCGAACCGGAGCCGGAACACCTCCGGCTGGCCGACTTCGCCGACCGGCACGGACTCCTCCACCTGCCACCGGACTTCACCGCCGACAACGACCTGACCGCGGTGCCCGCGGGCGAACCGGTCGTCGTACGGGGCTTCGGGCTCGCCTTCGTCGACCTCATGGTGCTGCTCACCGAGGGCCGCGGCGGACGGTACGAGGACGGCGAGTACGTGCCGTCCGGCCGGGAACCCGTGCTCCACGTCGGATCGCGCCGGGGCGTCCCGTACCACTCCAAGATCGGCTACACCTGGGACGGCGAGCGGCCGCCGCTGCCGCGCTTCCTCGGCCCGGAGCGGACCGGGGCGCTGCTCGCGGCGGACCGGCCGGTCGACTTCCGGCGCGATGTGTGGCCACATGTCGACAAAGAGCTCGGCCACGCCCATTACCACCGCCTCTTCACCGCCCACCCCGGGCGCACCACCGGCGACTGGGCGGACTTCGAGGCGAAGTACGCCGCCGCCGACCCGGCAGGACCCGAACTGGCCGCCCTGGTCGCCGCCGCCGTCCCCGACCCTGCGGACCGGCTCGACCTCGAAGCGCTCGACCACCCCCTGGACGGAGTGCGCCACCCCTCGTTCGACGCACTCCAGGACGGGCTGCGCGGCTACATCACCGCCGATCTGGAACGCCGCCACGACCCCGGCCACAGCCCGGACCTCGCCGTGTTCCTCGGACTGCTCTCCGTCTACGGGCAGTTGACCCGGCTCGGCGACCTCGGCGGCTGGTGGCACGGCTTCTTCAGCCATCTCGCCTCCGGCCCGCCGGGACCCCGGCTGCACCAGCTCCTCGCGCTCTCCCGGGCCGGTGTCGTCCGCTTCCTCGGCGCCGGAATGACCGTAGGGACCGACGAACGGCGGGGCCTCTTCCTCGCGGGCAGCGCCACCGTGCCGGGGCAGCGGATAGCGGCCCGCACCCTGATCGAGGCCCGGCTGCCGGACCCCACGCTGGAGCGCACCCGCAGCCCACTGCTCCGGGAACTGTACGAGGACGGGGCCGCCGCCACCGCCACCGGGCTGCTCTCGGTGGCCCCCGACAGCGGCCGGATCCTGGGCCGCGACGGCCGGCCGCACCCACGCCGCTTCGCACTCGGCCCGTTCACCACCGCCCGCGCCGGCGGGGCGTTCACCCGGCCGCGCACCGGCGGGCCGGCCTTCCGGCAGAACGACGCCACCGCCCGTACGGCGCTCACCCTCCTGCGGGACCTCGCCTGTACCGCGGGCTGACCGCGACCTCGCGCACGGCCCCGCTCCGCCCCCGTACACCGCGGCCCAAGGACCCTCATGTCCCTCACCAGTGATCACCCCATCGACAAAGCGACCGGACCACGTCCCACCGCTCCCGACGACCACCACACACCCACCCGGGTCCGGACCGTCCGCGGACGCGTCGGCAGGGCCGCGCCGCCACCGATGGCCGCGACGCTCCGGTACGTCCCTCCGAGCACCGCGCTCCGCGGCCCCCGGCACCACGCCGGACGTCACTACGCCAAGGGGGCCACGCGATGAGCACCACCACCACAACCACCGACGCCATGGTCGAGATCCGCTCCGTGCGCAAGAGCTTCGGCAGCCTCGAAGTGCTGCGCGGCATCGACCTGTCCGTACGCACCGGAGAGGTCACCGTCGTCCTCGGCCCGTCCGGCTCCGGCAAGTCCACACTGCTGCGCACCATCAACCACCTGGAGAAGGTCGACCACGGCTGGATCGGCGTCGACGGCACCCCGGTCGGCTACCGCAGGGACGGCGACAAGCTGTACGAGCTGCCCGAGCGCGAGGTGCTGCGCCGGCGCACCCGGATCGGCTTCGTCTTCCAGAACTTCAACCTCTTCCCGCACCTGACCGTGCTGGAGAACCTCGTCGAGGCCCCGGTCGCCGCCCTCGGCCGGCCGAAGAAGCAAGCCGTCGCCGCCGCGGAGAAGCTGCTCGCCCGGGTCGGGCTCGCCGACCGGGCGACGGCCTACCCCGGGCAGCTCTCCGGCGGACAGCAGCAGCGGGTGGCCATCGCCCGCGCGCTGGCCCTCGAACCGAGACTGCTGCTCTTCGACGAGCCGACCTCGGCGCTCGACCCCGAACTGGTCGGCGAGGTCCTCGACGTCATCAAGGACCTGGCCCTCCAGGGCACCACCATGATCGTCGTCACGCACGAGATCGGCTTCGCCCGCGAGGTCGCCGACACCGTCGTCTTCATGGACGAGGGACGGATCGTCGAACAGGGCGCCCCCGGCGACGTGCTCGACCGTCCGACCCACGAGCGCACCCGCGCCTTCCTGTCCAAGGTCCTGTGATCCCGCCCCGTCCGAGCTCGGCCCGCCCGGCCCGCCCGGCCCGCCCGGCCCGCCCGGGAGCCGGAGTCCGGCGGGATCCCCGAGAGAACACCTGAGAAAGCCCTGGAGAGGTACCACCATGCCTGCAACCGCCCCCCTGCACCTGGCCGCCGAGATCGGCGGCCCGCCGCGCTACGACCCCGGGCACCACACCGGCCTCGCCCGGCTCGCCGAGCACGGCGCCCTGGACTTCGTCACGCTCGGCGACTCCTTCGCCAGACCCGGCCCCGACGCGCTCGCGGTGCTCTCCCGGGTCGCGCCCGCCACCGGCCGGATCGGCCTGGTGCCCACCGTCACCACCACCCACACCGAGCCGTTCCACGTGGCGTCCGCCGTGGCCACCCTGGACTGGGTGAGCCGCGGCAGGGCGGGCTGGTACGTCGATGTGTCGACCACCGGGGCCGAGGCCCGGCTGTTCGGTCGGCGCCCGGCGGCGCCCGCCGACGAGCTGTGGCGCGAGGCCGGTGACAGCGCCGAGGTGAGTGCCCGGCTGTGGGACAGCTGGGAGGACGACGCGGAGATCAGGGACGTCGCCACCGGCCGCTTCGTCGACCGGGACAAGCTGCACCACATCGACTTCGAGGGCGCCGCCTTCTCCGTCCGGGGCCCGGCCATCGTGCCCCGGCCCCCGCAGGGGCACCCGGTCACCGTCGTCGACGGGACGAGCGGACCGGCCCGGGAGACCGCCGCCCGCCACGCGGACGTCGTGCTGGTCCGGGCCACCACCCCCGAGCAGGCCGCCGGGGCCCGTACCGATCTGCGCCGGCGCGCCGCGGCGTACGGACGCGACCCCGGCGCGCTCCGGGTCCTGGTCGCGCTCACCGTCGACCTGGGCGACGCCGAGACCGCCCCGGAACCGGGACTGGAGAGCGGGCCACCGCTCGCCGCGGGCGGCTCGTACTACCGGGGCGGCCCGGTCGACCTCGCCGAACTGATCACCCGATGGCACCGCGGCGGCGCGGCGGACGGCTTCCACCTCACGCCCATCAGCCCAGGGCGCGACCTCGAACGGATCGTCAACGGCACCGTGGCGCTGCTCCAGCACCGCAGCCTGTTCCGCACCTTCTATCCCGGCGGCACCCTCCGCGAACACCTGGGGCTGGCCCGCCCCGCCAACCGGTACGCCCTCGAAGGAGGACGGGCATGAGCACCGCGACGAGGCAGATGCATCTTGCCGCCCACTTCCCGGGCGTCAACAACACCACGGTCTGGGCGGACCCCCGCGCCGGGAGCCAGATCGACTTCTCCTCCTTCGAGCATCTCGCCCGCACCGCGGAGCGCGGCAGGTTCGACTTCTTCTTCCTCGCCGAGGGGCTGAGGCTGCGCGAGCACAACGGCCGCATCCACGACCTGGACGTGCTCGGCCGTCCCGAATCCCTCACCGTGCTGGCCGCGCTGGCGGCCGTCACCGACCGGCTCGGCCTCGCCGCCACCGTCAACGCCACCTTCAACGAGCCGTACGAGCTGGCCCGCCGCCTGGCCACCCTCGACCATCTCAGCGAGGGCCGGGCGGCCTGGAACGTCGTCACCTCCTTCGACGCCTTCACCGGGGAGAACTTCCGGCGCGGCGGCTACCTCGACCGGGCCGACCGGTACACCAGGGCCGCCGAGTTCGTCGCCACCGCCCGCGAACTGTGGGACACCTGGACCCCCGACGGCACCCCGCGTCCGTTCGCGCACCGGGGGCAGCACTTCGCCATCGAGGGCGAGTTCACCGTCCCGCGCTCCCCGCAGGGCCATCCGGTGGTGATCCAGGCCGGTGACTCCCCGGACGGCCGCGAGTTCGCCGCGTCCACCGCCGACATCGTCTTCACCCGGCACGGCACCCTGGAGTCGGGCCGTGCCTTCTACGCCGACGTCAAGGCGCGGCTGGCGAAGTACGGCCGGGAACCCGACCAGCTGAAGATCATGCCCGGGGTCACCTTCGTACTCGGCGACAGCGACGCCGAGGCCCAGGAGCGGGCGGCCGGGATCCGCCGCCGGCAGGTCTCCCCGCAGAACGCGCTGCTGGCCCTGGAACAGGTGTGGGGCCGCGACCTGTCCGCCTACGACCCCGACGGGCCGCTGCCGGACATCGACCCGGACCCCGGCTCCTCGCTGGTCCAGGGCCGGGTCGGGCACGGTGACCCCCTTGCCGTCGCGGCGCGCTGGCGGGCGCTGTCCGAGGAGAAGGGGCTGTCCATCCGGCAGACCGTCATCGAGACGACCGGCCGGCAGTCCTTCATCGGCAGCCCCCGGACGGTCGCGGAGCAGCTCACCGCGTTCGTCGCCGCCGACGCCGCCGACGGATTCATCCTCGTACCGCATCTCACCCCCGGCGGTCTGGACGACTTCGTCGACCGGGTCGTCCCGCTCCTCCAGGAGCGCGGCGTGTTCCGCTCCGAATACGGCGGTCCCACGCTGCGGTCGCATCTCGGGCTCGCCGAGCCGGTATGGAAGGGTTGACCGCATGAGCACGGACGCACAGCAGCCGCACGGATCCGAGCAGGCGGCACAGGACTGGAAGCACTGGCACGAGGAGCGGACCGCCACGGTCGCCGGACCCTACGGACCGCTCTCCCTCACCGGCACCCACTGGCTCTCCGACCACCCGGAGGGCCGCATCCCCGGAGTACCCGGGCAATGGCGGGAGGACGGCGACGAGCTGGTGCTCAGCGCCTCGGCCGCGGACGGGCTGACCGTCGACGGCGAGCCCTTCACCGGTCAGGTCCGCCTCACCGCCGACCGGGGCCCGATCGACGGGTCCCGGGTCGCGCACGGTGAGCGGCGGCTGGTCGTGCTGAGCCGCGAAGGGCTCTGGGCGGTACGGGACTTCGACCCGGACTCCCCGGCACGGCGGGCCTTCCGGGCCATCGACGCCACCCCGTACGACGCCCGCTGGGCGCTCCCGGGAACCTTCCGCCCCTACGGCAGCGCCCGCACGGTCCGGGTCGAGAACGCCGACGGGGTCGAGCGCGGCCTCGGGCTCGCCGGTGAGATCGCCTTCGAGATCGACGGTACGGAGCACACGCTGCACGTCGCGGTCGAGCCCGACGGCTCGCTCTGGGCGGTCTTCGCCGACGCCACCAGCGGGAACAGCAGCTACCGCTTCAGGTTCCTGCGGCCCGCGGCACCCGCCGAGGACGGCAGCGTGACGGTCGACCTCAACCGCGCGCTGCTGCCGCCGTGCGCCTTCGCGGACCACTTCATCTGCCCCTTCCCGCCGCCCGGCAACACCCTTTCCGTCGCCGTCGAGGCGGGGGAGCGCGACCGCATCGACGGCTGACCCGACGTCATGTCTCAGGAGCGGCGGCCCCGGCAGCGTCCCTGCTGCCGGGGCCGTTGCCGTGCGGCCGGGGCAAGTTCAGGCCAGAGGGCCCTCTTGCGCCAGAAGTTGACGCCTTGAATACTCCCGAGCAGCGCTTGTCAGGAGCACGGCATGTCCGCGGAGCGGGCTCACGGCCGTGCGAACGACTGCGCCTCACGGGTCCGACCACCCCACAGGCGGACCCCCGACTTCCCCTCGGGAGGAATGAAAAGTGAGGATCAAGCGCACCACCCCCCTCAGCGGTACCGCGAGACGCACCAGGGCCGTCGCCATCGCCGCCGGCCTCGTCGCCGTCGCGGCTCTCGCCGTCCCCGCCGCCCAGGCCGACACCAACACCACCTTCAGCGCCGCGCAGCTCTCCGCCGCGGGCGACGCCGTCCTCGGCGCCGACGTGGCGGGAACCGCGTGGAACGTCGACCCGGTGAGCAAGAAGCTCGTGGTCACCGTCGACCGCACGGTCTCGAAAGCCGAGATCGAACAGATCAAGCAGTCCGCCGGGGTCAACGCGGGCGCCCTGAAGATCGAGCGCACCACCGGGAAGATCAGCAAGCTGCTCTCCGGCGGCGACGCGATCTACGCGCCCGGCTGGCGCTGCTCCCTCGGCTTCAACGTCCGCAGTGGCAGCACCTACTACTTCCTGACCGCCGGTCACTGCACCGACGGCAACCCGCCCTGGTACACCAACTCGTCGAACTCGACCAGCATCGGTCCGACGGTCGGCTCCAGCTTCCCGACCAACGACTACGGCCTGGTCCGGTACGACAACGCCTCGGTCTCCCACGAGGGCACCGTCGGCAGCGTCGACATCACCAGCGCTGCCAACGCCACCGTCGGCATGTCCGTCACCCGGCGCGGCTCGACCACCGGCACCCACAGCGGCTCGGTCACGGGCCTCAACGCCACGGTCAACTACGGCGGCGGGGACATCGTCTACGGCATGATCAAGACCAATGTCTGCGCGGAGCCCGGCGACTCCGGCGGTCCGCTCTACTCCGGTTCCAAGGCGATCGGCCTCACCTCCGGCGGCAGCGGCGACTGCTCCTCGGGCGGCACGACGTACTTCCAGCCGGTCACCGAGGCGCTCAGCGCGTACGGGGTCAGCGTCTACTGACACCGGCGCACCCCCGGTCCGGTGCTCGAACACCCTGCCGACCGAGAAGGAGCCCCTGCCCGAATGCCGGGCGGGGGCTCCCGCTCACCCCGCGGCTTTTGAGAGGATGTGGGGCAGGTCGGTCACGCAGGAGCAACGGGGGCGGGTGCTGAGCCAGCCGGAGGGGCGACCTCCGCAAACCCCCGGCAGACACCTCAGGGGGTTCCAGGTCCGTGAAACGCATCGGAGTGACCGGTCATCGCACCATCCCGCAGGAGGCCCACGCCCATGTGCTGTCGGGGTTACGGGCGGCGCTCTGCGGCCTCGAAGGCTCCCTGGAGGCCCTCTCCAGCCTGGCGGTGGGGGCGGACCAGATCTTCGCCGACCTCGCGCTGTCCTGCGGCGCCGACCTCACCGTGGTGATCCCGAGCGGCGACTACGAGTCCTGCTTCGAGGACGCCGCCGAACTCGCCCGCTACCGGGCCCTCAAGGACCGGGCGGCCCGCGAGGTCCGGCTCGGCTACCCGCACTCCACCGACGAGGCGTACTATGCGGCCGGCGCGTACATCGCCGACCACTGCGACCGGCTGCTCGCGGTGTGGGACGGCAGGCCGGCCCGCGGCCTGGGCGGCACGGGCGACATCGTGACGTACGCCCGCAGCCTGGGCCGCCCGGTCACGGTGATCTGGCGCGAGGGCGTGGAACGTGGCTGACCGCGGACGCGGCCGGCCCGCGGCACCGGCGCCACGTCACATCGGTGGCCGGGTCGATACATCGGGATGCCGGGCCGATGAGCTGCGCCCGGCGGTCGGGCCGCCCGTGCGACTTCGCCTCGGGTGATCACCCCGGCGGATCACCCCGGACTTTCGTTCCTGGCCGTTAGTGATCACCGGATGGAGACCGATGGTCGTTGAACTCCCCGGAGAATAAAGGCACTTCGGTCACCGTTTTGGCGTGCGGAACCGTTCGGAGAAAGGCGCCCCTGCTCACCGGGACGCGACTGCCCGCTCCGGCGGCCTTGCTCCGGTCCGGCATCACGTGGCTGACAGGGGTTCGCTCCGGCGGACCTGGGAGGTGGCGGTGCGAAGGGGGAAGCGTGAGCCCGAATCGCATGCCGGTCGCACGCGCCCGGGCTCGCGGACCCCGTGCAAACGCGCCGCCCGTCAATCCCGGGGCGCGGGGGTGGAAAACCAGGCACCCCATTCCGCATTCCGAATTTCGCGCTCCCCGTTCCTCAATTGCCCGCGCCGGCAATTTCGGCACGTCTGCGCGTCGGCGCGGAATCCGAATGGGCATTCAGATCCGTGACGACCTGTGATGCGGGCCGGCGCACCGCCCCGACCCGCATCACGGACGTCACATCACATCTGGTGCCGGGCCAGCCAGTCGGTGTGCTGCGGGGAGACGATGCGCTCGGTCTCGAACACCGCCCCCGGCCACTGACGCTCGGTCAGTGTGGTCTCCATCGCCACCTGCATCGCCTCCAGGTCCTCCTCCACCAGCGAGTGGGCCGAGATCAGCGGGTGGTGGCGGCGCATCTCGCTCCACGCCAGACACGAGGCCGCCGCGGCCGACAACACCCCTGTCAGGGCGAAGGACTGGGTGACGGAGAACGTCCGCAGCAGAGCGAGGACCAGCGCGAACGCGGTCAGCGTGGCGATGGTGGTCGACCAGACCAGGGTGGCGCGCCGGGACACCTCCTGGCGCCTGCGGTACCAACTTCTCTGCTCGATAAGGCGGTCCCGCACGTACGTCTCCTTGCGTACGGTGAACGCCTTGTCCCGTAACGCGCGCATCGATTCGGTGATCAGCCCGCCCGAATCGGCCGTCAGATCGCGGGGGTCGGCCCATCCCACCTTGCGAAGTTCCTGGAGGCCCTCTTCGAGGCGGTTCGCGAACACCGCCTCCGGGTGTTGGGTACCGGTGTCGAAAGGTGACCCGTGCACCGAGTAACGCCAGCACATCGACTTGATGAACTCTGCTGCCGAGCGGTTCAGTTGCCAATGCGACTTTGCTTTGCGCCGGGCGGAGAGGTACGTCGTGATCAGGACACCCAGGTAGGCCAACACGCTGACGGCATCGGTGAGTTGAAACGAGTCACCCAGCTCGGCGTGCCAGGGGACCGCGGCCGGCGCGGCCCCCGTGACCAGGAGAATCAGCTGGACGCGGGTGGTGTTCACCGCCTCCCGCTGCCTCGCGATGGCGATCTCGTCCGTGTGGTGGAAGAGCGCCGGAAGGTCGGCGTTCCTGAAGACCATGCTCTGGAGCGGCCCGGGAAGCGCCGTCATGTTCACTCCCGTCTGCGGTTATGTCGTCACCTCAATGGCGGAATCGATGGTTCCGTTCGATTCGGGACGGCCTCGTGTGACGCTCTTGTTCCAAGTGGTCGTCCTCAGTTGCCAATCGAGGTCATGAGAGTAAAGTCGTGCCGCCGGACACTGCAATGGTGCAGATACTGTTGCTGCATTCCTGTCCGGAACCATTCCATCGGAACAAATCCCCTCAAGGACGGCCGTGAACACCTCTGAATCCTCCCTCGCCTTCGCCGTTGCGAAGAAGAGCCGTGTGCCGCTCGCCCAGATCGACGTCCGCGGCAGTGCCGCTGCCCGGAAGCTCGCCCGCGTGCACGCCGTGTCGGACGGTCGCCCCACCCAGGCGTCGACCTTCAACTCGGCACTCTGAAACAACCCGCCGAACGCCTCGTGAACCGAAGCTCCGAGCACCCCTTCGGGCTGGCTAGACTGGTGGAATGACAGGACCCCTGGTCCCTTTCCGCGAAGTCGTTCTCAAGGTTCACAGCAGGTGCGATCTCGCCTGTGACCATTGCTATGTCTATGAACATGCAGATCAGAGCTGGCGAACCCGGCCCAGGACAATCTCTGATGATGTCATTTTCCGGACTGCTCAACGCTTGGCCGAGCATGCCAAGGCACATGCACTGCCCTCCGTGTCAGTGATCCTGCACGGAGGGGAGCCTCTACTGGCGGGGCCCGCCCGATTGCGGCGAGTCTGCGAAGTGCTCACCTCCGCCTTCGACGGCGTCGCGGAACTCGACCTCCGTATCCATACCAACGGACTCCAGCTCAGTCCGCGGTATCTCGACATCTTCGACGAGTTCGACGTCAGGGTCGGCATCTCCCTCGACGGCGACCGGGCGGCCAACGACCGGCACCGCCGCTACGCGGACGGACGCAGCAGTCACCCCCTGGTCCTCAAGGCCGTCGAACTGCTCCGGCAGGAGCGCTACCGCCACCTCGATCTCGGGCTCCTGTGCACGGTCGACATCGAGAACGATCCGATCGCGGTCCTCGACGCGCTCACCGAGCTCGATCCGCCGCTCATCGACTTCCTGCTCCCGCACGCCACCTGGGACGACCCGCCGCCCCGCCCGGACGGTTCGCCCACCGCCTACGCCGACTGGCTCCTCGCGGTCTTCGACCGCTGGCAGGAGCAGGGGCGCCCGGTGCCGGTGCGGCTCTTCTCCTCGGTGCTGTCGACACTGAGCGGCGGCCCCAGCCTCACCGAGTCGCTGGGGCTCGCCCCGACCGACCTCGTCGTCGTCGAGACCGACGGCCAGCTGGAGCAGGTCGACTCGCTCAAGAGCGCCTACGAAGGGGCCGCGGCCACCGGCTTCGACGTCTTCACCCACACCTTCGACGAGGTGGCGGCCCACCCCGGGGTGCGGGCCCGTCAGCTCGGGCTGGCCGGTGTCAGCGAGGCCTGCCGCCGCTGTCCCGTCGTGCGCTCGTGCGGTGGCGGCCTCTACACCCACCGGTACCGCTCCACCGGGCCGTCCGGCGAGTTCGACAACCCCTCCGTGTACTGCGAGGACCTGGCCGCCCTGGTGCGCGGCATCGAGGCACGCACGGCCGCGTCCCTCGTCGCGCCCGAGCTGACCGATCCGGCCGAACTGGCCGGCTCCCAGCGAGACCTCACCCGAATGCTGCTGGCCCGGCTGAACGCCGACGTCGAGGAGCGGGACGACGAGCGATGGACCCGGGCCTGGGAGCTGGCCGCCGCCGTCGAGGCCTCCGAGGAGGGGGCCCGCGGCCTGGACGAGGTGCTGTCCCTCCCGTACACCCGCACCTGGCTGCTCCGCGCCCTGGAGGCGCTCCGTGAAGGGCCGGGGTCGGTGCGCGACGCGCTGCGGCTGCCCGCGTATCTCGCGGCCGCCGCCGTACGGGCCGGCCTCGACCTCTGGGCGGATGTGGGCTACACGGACGGCAGGCTGGTCCTGCCGGGCCTCGGCGAGTTGCGGGTCGGCGGACCGGGGGAGCGCGGCACGGCGCGGGTGCGTGCCGTCGAGGGCGGCCTCCTGGTCCGGCGGAACGAGGGGGATCCGGCCGAACGGCGGATCACGCTGTCGCCGGCCGCCGGCCCCGGCTGGCGTCCGGTGCGCCGACTGGTGGTGCCCGGTGGGGCGTCCGGCCCGGCGCTCGATCTGGTGCTCGACGACCTCGACCCGTACCGCGACTGCTTCGCCGCGCCGGCCGCGGCCGCGCTCGACGACCGCGCCGCCGCGGACCTGTCGGGCAGGATCGGCGACGCCTGGGCGCTGATCGGGGAGAGGGCGCCGCTGCGCGCCGCGGAGGCGGCCGGACGCCTCACCACCCTCACCCCGCTCACCGGCCTCGCCCCCGCCGAACCCGCCGTGGGCCGGCACGGCCGCGGCGCGCTGGGTATCGCCGCGTACGGCAGCGCCGAGGAACTGGCGCTCGCACTGCTGCGCGGATCGCGGCGGGCCGAATTGCAGGCGCTGGCCGATGTCACGGATCTTTACGCGGCGGACGGCTCCTGGGAACATCGGATTCCTTGGAAGGAAGAACCAGTTCCGTTTTCCCGGTTGCTGGCCGAGACCTATGAGCGGATGGCGTTGGGCGCATTCGAGCCGCGCTGCCTGGAGGGCGTACCGCAGGCCCTCGACACGTTGGAGGGTGCTGCCGAGCTGACGGTGAGTGGAAAACGGCTGCTGGACCTGATGCGAAAAGAGATCTGAGGCTCGAATTCCGGTTCGGACGGAACGCCGGTGCACACGGGACAACTGGGAGGAACAGCCGCAGACCGAATTCGATCAAGGAAATGTTCGGCCGGACCCGGGAACGTATGACTGAAAACCGGCGTTGAATGACCGAACGCCATGGGGGTGGAGCAACGTCCGCTCCGGAATGATGAATTCGCTCGCATTCACTTCAGTCCCCGGATGCGGGTGCTCACACAGGACGGGGGTCGTGTGCACGCAACAACGCAGCAGCGAGCGGCGGACCATCGGCCGTACTTCTTCTTGAGTTATGCCCATACACCGGGCTACGGCCGAGGAACGGACCCCGATATGTGGGTCGAACGCCTCTTCAAGGATCTCTGTGACCACGTGCTGGCCATGACGGATCTGCCCGCGGGCGCGCCCGCGGGGTTCATCGACCGCGAGATACGCTCCGGCGAGGGCTGGTCCGAACGGCTCGGTGAGGTGCTCGCCACCTGCCGGGTGTTCGTTCCGCTGTTCTCGCCGCGCTACTTCGCGAGCGAGATGTGCGGCAAGGAGTGGTACGCCTTCGCCCAGCGCGCCATCCACCACCGGGCCCGCTCCAACCAGCGGGCCGAGGCGATCGTCCCGGCCCTCTGGGTGCCGGTACCCCCGAGCCAGCTCCCCGGCCCCGCCGAACGGTTACAGTTCAACCACCGTGATTTCGGGGACCGTTACGTCAGTGACGGCCTCTACGGGCTCATCAAACTCCGGCTCTTCGCCGAGGAGTACGAGCGCGCGGTGTACGAACTCGCCAAGCGCATCGTCAATGTCGCCGACACCATAAGGATCGGCACCGGCCGCCCCGTCGACTACCGGCTGGCGCCCAGCGCCTTCGGCCCGCCCAACAGCTCGGTGGGCGCCCCCCGTCCCATGCAGGTCACCATCGCCGCCGCCACCCGGCACGACCTGCCCGCAGGCCGCAATCCCGACTACTACGGCGACAGTCCGCAGGACTGGAACCCCTACCACCCGGCCGCAGCGCGTCCCCTGGCCTACGTCGCCGAGGACCTGGTGCGCTCCCTCAACTACCAGGCGACCATCTCCTCCTTCGACGAGGAGACCGGGCACGGGGAAGGCAAACAGCCGCCCAGCAGGCCGGAGATCCTGCTCGTGGACCGCTGGGCCCTGCAGGACGAGGACCGGTGCCGTCGGCTCGCCGCCTTCGACGCCGAGAACCGCCCGTGGGTGACGATGATCGTGCCGTGGAACCGGGAGGACCACGAGAGCATGGCGGCCGAGGCCGAACTGACCGAGAAGCTCGAACAGACCATGCCGACCAAGATGCGCCAGGGACGGGCCTACTGCCGGGCCGCCGCCAAGGGCGTCCCCAGCATGGAGGCCTTCGGGCAGCTCCTGCCGCAGGTCGTCGAGGTGGCGGCCCAGCAGTACCTGAGACACGCGGCGGTGTACCCACCGGCCACCGGCGGCGGACACACCGAACGGACACGGCTGCTGGGGCCGATGGCACAGACGAACCACACCCCCGAGACACACGACCCTGCGACGGATGCGGAGGACACGGATGACGGCCAGTCGTGACGGGCGCATCGTCACCTTCTACTCGTACAAGGGCGGCACCGGGCGCACCATGGCCCTGGCCAACACGGCCTGGATACTCGCCGCCAACGGAAAACGGGTACTGGCCGTCGACTGGGACCTGGAGGCGCCGGGGCTCCACCGTTTCTTCCACCCGTTCCTCGACCCGTCGACACTCGGTGCCACCACCGGCGTCATCGACCTGATCACCGAGTACGCGTGGGCCGCCACCAGCCCCGTCCAGCGCGCCGACGACTGGCACCGCGACTACGCCCGGATCCAGCCGCACGCCGTCTCCCTCACCCCCGAGGCGCTCGGCTGGGAGTTCCCGCAGGGCGGCACGCTCGACTTCGTCTCCGCCGGGCGGCAGAACCGCGAGTACTCCGCGACCGTCTCCACCTTCGACTGGGACAACTTCTACGACCGGCTCGGCGGCGGGCACTTCTTCGACGCCCTGCGCGACGACATGAAGGCCAACTACGACTACGTCCTCATCGACAGCCGGACCGGCCTCAGCGACATCGCCGACATCTGCACGGTCCACCTCCCCGACGTCCTCGTCGACTGCTTCACGCTCAGCGACCAGTCCATCGACGGCGCCGCCTCCGTCGCCCGGCAGATCTCCGAGCGCTACACCGGCCGCCCCATCTCCATCTTCCCCGTCCCGATGCGCATCGACGAGGGCGAGAAGGAGAAGGCGGACGCCGGACGGGCGCTGGCCCGGCTGAAGTTCGACCGGCTGCCGCGCGACCTGTCCGGTGACGAACTCACCGCCTACTGGGGCGCGGTGGAGATCCCCTACCGCCCCTACTACGCGTACGAGGAGACCCTCGCCACCTTCGGCGACGAGGCCGGCCTCACCAACTCGCTGCTCTCCGCCTTCGAACGGCTCACCTCCGTCATCACCGACCAGCAGATCACCTCGATGCCACCGGTCGGCGAAGAGGTACGGCTGCGCATCCGGGACGCGTTCACCCGGCGCAGGCCCGCGCTGCCGGCCGATCTCTTCCTCAGCTATGTGGCGGAGAACCGGATGTGGGCCGACTGGATCGAGTCCGTGCTCACCCGGGCCGGGTTCCGTGTCGTCCCGCGCGACGTGTCCGCCCAGCGGGAGTCCGCGGACCCGGCGCCCGCCGAGAACGCCGCCCGTACCGTGGTGCTGCTCTCCAGCGCCTACCTCAAGTCCCAGCGCGCGGTGAACCTCTGGGACCGGGCCGTCGCGGAGGACCCCGGCGGCGGCCGGCGCCATCTGCTGCCGCTCAGGGTCGGTGACGTACGGCTCTCCGCGCCCTACATCGACCGCAATCCCGTCGACCTCTTCCGGCTCGACGAGGTGCACGCCACCGCAGCCCTGCTGCGCGCCCTGGACCGGCCCGTACAGCTCACCGACGCGGTCTCGCCCGGACCGCGCTTCCCGGGCACCGTCCCCAGGATCTGGAACGCCCCGCCCCGCAACCCCGGCTTCACCGGCCGCTCCCTGGTCCTGGAACGGATGCGCGACCAGCTCGGCGGCGGCATGGCCGTGGTGCTGCCGCAGCCGCAGACCCTGTACGGACTCGGCGGCGTCGGCAAGACCCAGGTGGCCCTGGAGTACGTGCACCGCTTCATGGCCGACTACGACCTGGTCTGGTGGATATCTTCCGAGCAGACCGACGACGTGGTGGCCGCGCTCGCCGAGCTGGCGGTCCGGCTCGGCGCCCAGGGCGGCGACGACATGGCGGCCGCCTCCCAGGAGGCCGTGGACCTGCTGCGGCGGGGCGTGCCCTCGGACCGCTGGCTGCTGGTCTTCGACAACGCCGACGACCCCGAACGGCTGCGGCGCTACTTCCCGCAGGGCGGCTCGGGCCACATCCTGGTCACCTCGCGGAACCAGGCGTGGTCCCAGCACGGCGACGCGCTGCCGGTCGACGTCTTCCTGCGCGAGGAGTCCATCGAACACCTCCAGCGCCGGGCCCCCGGACTGAGCGACGAGGACGCCGCCCAGGTGGCCACCGCCGTCGGTGACCTGCCGCTGGCCGTCGAGCAGGCGGCGGCCTGGATCGCGGAGACCGCCACCCCGATCGACACCTACCTCGAACAGCTGGCCCAGCAGGCCCCCGAGGTCCTGGCGCTCAACCAGCCGGCCGGATACCCGGAGCCGGTCGCCGCGACCTGGAACATCTCCATCCAGCGGCTCAAGGAGCGCTCGCCCGCCGCGGTGCGGCTGCTCCAGCTCTGCGCCTTCTTCGCGCCCGAGCCCATCTCGGGGAACCTCCTGTACAGCAAGGAGATGATCGAGGCGCTGAAGCCGTACGACGCCTCGCTCCAGGAGAAGCTGGTGCTGGGCCGGGTCATCCGGGAGATCGGCCGGTTCGCCCTCGCCAAGGTCGACCAGGTGTCCAACTCCATCCAGGTGCACCGGCTCGTCCAGGCGGTCATCCGGGCACAGCTGACCGAGGAGGAGCAGCGGGACGCCCGGCACGCCGTCCACCGCATCCTGGCGGGCGCCCGGCCCGACGACGACGAACCGATCGACAACCCGTCGACCTGGCCGCAGTTCGCCACCATCTGGCCGCACCTCGGCCCGTCCGACGCCCGCAACTGCAAGGAGCCCGAGGCCCGCAGGCTCCTGATCGACCGGGTCCGCTACCTCTGGAAGCGCGGTGACTTCCGGACCGCCACCACGCTCTGCGAGGAGCTCCGCGAGATCTGGCGCCAGACGCTGGGGGAGCGGGACATCCAGTACCTCTACCTCTGCTTCCATCTCTCCAACATCTACCGATCGCGCGGCCGTTACGTGGAGGCCAGGGAGCTCGACGAGATCACCCTGGAGACGCAGCGGGAGGTGCTGGGCGCGGAGCACCCCCACACGTACATGAGTACCAGCAGTCTGGCGACCGACCTCGGCACGCTCGGGGAATACACCAGGGCGATCGAGCTGGCGACCGAGGCCACCGACGGGTTCAACCAGATCTTCCACGAATCGCATCCGAGGACGCTGGCGGCGGCCAACAACCTGGCGTTCACCCTGCGGTCGATCGGGCAGTACGCCAAGGCCCGCGAGATCGACCAGGACGTCTTCGACCGGCGCGTCGAGGTGCTCGGCGCGGAACACCCCTACAGCCTCTCCTCGGCCATGAACCTGGCCCGTGACCTGCGGGACGTCGGACGGTACGAGGACTCGGTCGGCATCCTCAGCCGTACGTACGACAGCTACAAGGCCACGCTCGGCCGGGCCTTCCCGGGCACGCTGAGCGCGGCGAAGAGCCTTGCGGTGTCGCTGCGCCGCGCGGGCAGACTGGAGGACGCCCGCCGGCTGACGGTGGCCACCCGCGCCAGGTACCGGGCCAAGTACACCTCAGCCAACCCGGAGTCGCTGGCCTGCGATCTGAATCTGGCGGCCGACCTGTTCGCGGCCGGCGAGGCGACCGAGGCCAGGGACACCGCACAGGAGGTCGTCGACCAGTACATGAAGGTGCCGGGCGAGAAACACCCGTACACCCTCGCCGCGCTGAACAATCTGGGCGTCTACCAGTCGGGGAGCGGTGCGCCCGAGGAGTCGGTGCGGGTGCTGACCAGAGTGGTCGCCGCGATGCGGGAGGTGTACGGGCCGGAGCACCCCAACACCCTGTTCTGCGTGATGAACCTGGCGAACGCGACGGCGGAGCGGGGCGACCTCGATCTGGTACTGGAGACCGAGGAGAAGGTGTCCGGGCAGCTCAGGAGGGTACTGGGGGCGCATCACCCGGAGACCCTGGCCATGACGTCGAACATGGCGGTCACGCTCGACGCGATGGGGCGAAAGGACGAGGCGCTGCGGCTGAGGTCCGAGACGGTCGAGGAGCTGGCCCGTCAGCTCGGCGACGACCATCCGATGACCCGGATCGCCCGGGACGACGACCGGTTCGAACGCGAACTGGAACCGACGGCGGTGTGAGCCCCGGGGGGGGGGGGGGGGGGGGGGGGGGGGGCCCCCCGCGGCCCCGCCCCCCCCCCCGCCGGGGGGGGGGGGGGGCCCCCCCGCGGGGGGGAGTCCCCCCCCCCCCCCCCCGGGCCGCCGGGTCCGCCCGCTATTCGGCGGGCGGGTCCAGCAGCCAGTTGAGGATCCTGGGCAGCGCGTGCAGCGCGTCGAAGTGCGCTGCCGCCGGTTCCACCACGACGGTGGAGTTGGGGATGCGCTCGGCCAGCCAACGCGAGTGGCCCACCGGCGAGAACACGTCCTTCTCGCCGTGCCACAGCATCACCGGACCGGTGATGTCCGCCGGGTCGAAGCCCCACGGATTGCTGAACGCGATCGCGTCGTCGATCCAGCCCCAGGCCGAAGTACGCAGCCCCTCGCGGTAGTTGCGCAGCAGCATGGTGCGGACCCCGACGTCGTTGACCACCATCCGGTCGGAGTCGGTCAGCTCCTGGCGCAGATCGTCGATGAGCCGGACCGGGTTCTTCCGGATGACCGCGGACCGCGAGATGAACGACTCCGCGAGCCCGTCCGGATCGGCCGCCGCCGTGGAGTACGCCAGCACGTTGGAGGCGGCCATCCCGTCGAACCAGTCGAGCCCGTCGGCCCCCCACGGGGCCAGCCCGACCAGCGCGGCGGTACGGGTCACCCGCTCGGGCATCAGCGCCGCGCAGGCCAGGGCGTGCGGCGCACCACCGGACCGGCCCACCACGGCGAACCGTTCGAGCCCGAGATGGTCCGCGATGGCCCGCACGTCCTGAACGGCGTCGGCGACACAGCGCCCCGGCAGCCGGTCGGACTCGCCGTAGCCCGGCCGGTCGTAGGTGATCAGCTGGGTCTTGCGCTGGTACAGGACCATGCCGCGCGGAGCCGGACCGAGCCTGCTGCCGGGCATTCCGTGCAGCAGGAAGACCGGTCTGCCGCGGGGATCCCCGAGACGCTCAACCACCAGATGCCGCCCGTCCGCCGCGCGCACCTGACTACGCACTTGGCGCCTCCTCCGTAAGGTGCGGGCACCGAGTGCCCGTCTTTTCCCGCCCGATTCGATGATGGCTCATCAGAGCTCTTACCGAGTCGGCGAGTTGGAAACCCGCTGGAGGGCGGCGGATGGTGGGACGGGCGTCCGGATCAGCTGTTGCGCGGCGGTCGTGAGCCCGCCGGGTGCCGCCGGTGGTGGTCAGGCGGCCCGGCCGAATCCGGCGGAGCCCGCCTTCGCCGGTGCCAGGCCGAAGATGTCCACGGCGTGGTAGTACGTCCATGCCGTGCTGTTGCACGCGGCGAGCTTCGCTCCGGAGTACGCGGCACACACGCGCTTGAGGTCCTCGTAGAACGCGGAGTCGATGCGTGACTTGTTGGCGGAGAAGATGCCGGCCGCCTTGTGGTTGCGGTAGCCGAAATCATGGCGGGCGCAGGCGTTCTGGAAGGGGAAGCCGAACGGGTTGTCGGGCGAACTGCTGCAGTAGTCCGTCGACCAGTCGAAGCCGTACGCGGCCCAGGCGCCCTGGTTGTTGCGGGCACTGTTCCAGGCGTTGTAGCTGGAGGCGCTCGTCTGGGTCCAGGAGCTGAGGACTTGGGGCTTGTCGGCGGGGGCGGCCGAGGCGGAGGTGGCAGGGAGCAGGGCGAGCGGGAGCGACAGGGCGACCGTGGCAAGCGGGACGATGAATCGGCGACGCATGAGCAACCTCCTGAGAAAAAAGGGGAGTTGGGCTGATCGTGCTCGCTCCTCGTGATCTCACGAGATCGCTTCAGCAGGATGCCACGCGCTTGTCGTGCCCGGGGTCCGTTCGGCGGATCAGGGCGTGGCGGTGCATCAGGGCCGGGCGGCGGCCGTGGGAGGGGGCCGCCGCCCCGCCAGGATTCACCGGCCCGCGGGAGCCGTGCCGATGACCACCGTGCGGGCCCACTCGGGCGGGGAGCCCGGAACGTGGTACGGATCGTCCTCGTCCCACGACCGGGGGAACAGACCCACCACCGTCCGGCAGGCCGGCTGCGTACTCGGCCAGGGGGTCTGACCGTCGGTCAGGACCACGACGACATCGGGCCTCGGTTGCGTCCGCAGGGCCCTGGCGAAGCCGGTGCGCAGATCCGTACCCCCGCCGCCCACCAGCGGGATCCCCTCGGCGCGGCACAACGGGTGCGCGACCCGGGCCGCCGCGTCGCACGGGAGGACGGTGATCAGGTCGCGACGGCCGCCGACGGCACGGGAGATCGCGGCGACCTCCAGGAGCGCGCTGCCCAGCTCGGTGTCACTGACCGACGCGGACGTGTCGATGACCACGCAGACCCGGGGCGGTCTGCGCCGCAGGCTCGGCAGAACGGCGCCGGGCACACCGGCCGAGCGCCGAGACGGGCGGCCGTACGTGTAGTCCTCGCCCGCGCCGGACCCGGAGGCGGCCGAACGGACCGCCGCACCCAGCAGATCCCGCCACGGCTGCGGCGGATGGAACGCCTCCTCCGCCCACCGCTGCCACCCCTTCGAGGCGTTCCCCGGGCGGCCGGTGATGCCCTGCGCCACCCTGAACCGGACCGCGTCCCGTTCCTGTTCGCTGAGGCCGTGCGCGCCGTCCGGCCCCAGGTCCCACTCCCGGTCGAGCCCGTCGGCGCCGCTGCCGCAGTCCAGCCAGGCCAGGTCCTGAGTGTGCGGCCCGAGCCGGAACTGGCGCAGGTAGTCCTCCATGAGCTGCCCCCGGGGGAGCCCCAGGGCGTCCGGATCCACGGCGCCCTCCGGCCGGACCAGTCCCTCGCCGAACACGTCGTCGTTGATCTCGCAGTCGGCGGCGATGTTCATCCGCAGCCGTTCCGCGGGGCCGGTCAGCCCCTGCTGCCGGGCGACCCGGTCGCCGCGCCCGTGATGGTCGCGCAGCAGGTGCGAGACCTCGTGCACCCACACCCCGGCCAGCTCCTCCACCGGGGTCCGGTCCACGAAGCCGGGCGAGACGTAGCACCGCCAGTGCCGGTCGACGGCCATCGTCAAAACCCGCCGGGACTCCACGACGCGCAGGGCGAACAGGGCCGTCGCCAGATAGGGGCGGGCCCGGACGGCCTGGAGGCGGGCGGCGAGGAGCTTGTCGAGGTCCAGCGCCCCCGGTGCGCCGGGTGTCATCGGCCGGCCTTCGCGGCCGCGGCGGCCCGGTCCGCGGTACGGGCCGCCGCCAGGTCGGCGCGTCGGGACAGGGACACCGCTCCGGCGAGCTGCTCGATCGACGCCGGAACGTCCCAGTCCTGCCGGCGCAGCGAGGCGAGCGTGGTCGCCGGGACGACCACCACGTCCGGGGTGCCGGTCTCCAGCGCCCGGACCAGGAGCGACCATGCCGCGTCCCAGCGGGACTTCTCCGGGCGGTTGCGGACGGCCGCCACCACGCCGTCGAGCACCGCCTGGCGCAGATCCCCCCGCTCGGGCAGTTCGGCGCCCGCCGGGTCGGCGAGCAGCGCCTCGGGGTCCGGCAGGTCCATCCGGTCCAGGCTCGCCAGCAGCTCCAGCCCCGGACCGTCCCCCACGGTGCCCCGGACCAGCAGGGAGAGCACATCCCGGGAGGAACCGGCGGCGGTCGCGAACGCGATGAGACACAGCGTCATGTCCCAGCTGCGGGGCGACGGCCAGGGACCGCCCCGGCGCGTCTCGCCGCTGGGCAGCCGGTGCACGAGCGTCGGCCGGGCGGAGAGGAGCCCGCACACCGCCCGGCGTGCGAAGTCCACGGCCTCCGGCAGCCGTTCGGGTTCGAGCCGGGGCAGTGTCGCCCGGGGCCAGGTCCCGGCGAGGCCGCGCACCACCACCTCGTGGTCGTGGGTCCACTGGAGATGCACGAACCGGTTGGCCAGCGGTGGACTCAGCTCCCAGCCGTCGGCCGCCGAGGAACGAGGATTGGCGGCGGCCACGATCCGCACCCCGGGCGGCAGTCGCAGGGCGCCGATCCGCCGCTCCAGCACGAGACGCAGGAGGGCGGCCTGAACGGCGGGCGGCGCGGTGGACAGCTCGTCCAGGAACAGCAGCCCCCGGCCCGCCCGTACCAGCCGCACCGCCCAGTCCGGCGGGGCCATCGGGACGCCCTGTTCCGCGGGGTCGTCCCCCAGGACGGGCAGCCCCGAGAAGTCGGACGGCTCATGGACGCTGGCGATGACCGTGGTCAGCGGGAGGTCCAGGGACACGGCGAGCTGCGTGAGCGCGGCGGTCTTGCCGATGCCGGGCTCGCCCCACAGGAGTACGGGCAGATCGGCGGCCACGGCCAGGGCCAGGGCCTCCAGCTGGATGTCGGGGCGGGGTTCGGTGGTGGTGTCGCGCAGCAGGGCCGTCAGTTCACCGGCGATGTCGAGCTGGGAGGCGTGGCCGGAGCGAGGGCCGGACGGGGCGGAAGGGGTGCGTGTGGGCATGTCTGAATCACCTGTGGGTTCGTGGTGAGGCGTAAGGCGTACGGGAGAAGTGCGGAATTCGGGTCAGCGACGGATCACGTGGCGCGGGTGCGAGCGACGGTCACGGGGCCGGCTGCGGTACGGGTGGAGGCGGTCCGGCCCTTCGACCAGGCCCGCCCGGAACAGCCCGTAGGTGATCCGCCGCCGCGCCGCCGCCTCCAGCTCGTCCCGCAGTTCGCCGCTGCGCAGCAGCGCGCCGGGGCCCAGCAGACCCTCGACGACGGCCAGCGCACCGGCGATGTCGCCGTGGTCGAGGCGTTCGCGTACACCGGTGAGGCAGTCCGGGCGGCGGTGCGCCTCGTCGATGGCCTGGAGGCAGGGGAGGGGAGTGCCGGTCAGTGCGACCAGCAGCTCCTCCCGGCGGATCTCGGCGGGGTCGTGGTCCAGCGGGGCCAGTACCCCGTCGACCGGACCGATCCGGTGTTGGGCTCCCCGGCAGTCCACGAGGCGTGGCTGCCCCACCGGGCTCGGAGGCCGGGCCGGAGCGACCGCCGTGTGATCCGGCACCAGGGCCGCGAGGACCAGCGGGTGCAGCCGCCCGGCCTCGATCGACCCGGTACGGAGCAGGTCGAGGTCGGGCAGCACCCAGGTCGCCGCGTCGGGCAGTACCGGCAGCGCGGAGGCACCGCCGTCCGCGGCCGTGGTCGCCGCGGCGATCCGCAGCACGGGCGGCCCGGGGCCGTCCCCCTCCGCCACCAGGTCCAGGAGCAGCCGGCGCCGGGCCCCGAACCGCACGGCGACGGTCCCGGCGGACCGTCCCTCGGCCCGGAGCAGGATCCCCGCCTCGTCCGCCCACCGGTCGACGGCGCAGCTGTACCCGGACGGCACCGCCTCCGGCACCTGCGGCGGTATCGCGGGGCGGTCGCCGGAGGACGGCGGACCGGTCGCCCCGGACCGGATCCGCAGCTCACCGGCCCTGCGCGCGTCCCACAGATGGCGGTGCAGATCGAGGCGGAACCGAGGGTTCGGGCGGTGGTGCGGATGGCGGCGGGCCTCGGTGCCGGAGTCCGACCCGTCCCACAGCGCGAGCCCGATCCGCTGCCCGGCATCCGCCCAGGCGGGCGGAGTCCGTACCACCAGACGCACCGGACGCACACCGCCGGGCCCCTCGGCGTCGTACCGGGCCAGCGTGATCGTCAGGCCCGGCCGCAGCAGCCCACGGGGAGCGATCCGAGGCAGATGCCAGCGCAGCAGGTCAGGAGCCAGATGGCGGAGGTCGTCCCGGATCCGGGACGCGAGTTCGCGGCCGTGGGCGCGCGCCACGGAGCGGAGGCCGAGATCGACATCGACACCCGCGGCGGCGCATGCCCCAGCCCAGTCGCCGACCTGGCGGCGGGCGGTCGCGGTCTCGATCATGGAGGGCGGCACGGCGAACTCTCGCACGCGCGCCCAGAAGGAAAGGCGGGAATCCCTGTTCGCGTCCTGAGTGAGCATCAGCACTCACCTTGCGCGGACGGGGCCCCCAATCTGCTAACAGAGTGAGTTGTCATCGCCGGGCAGCGTAGCTCCCGCTGCCCCGATCCGCCAGGTGTTTCGGTCCGGACCGATCTTCGTTGTGAATTATGTGCATGCTTCAATGTTTGTGCGGGTGGGAGCGGATTGCTGAGTTTCGGGGGCAGGGGCAGGACGGCATGTCTGAATCGGATCGCCGGCTGGTGCAGACCGCGGTCATCGGGAGCGCCTCGTCGGGCCTGGGCATCGTGCTGCCGCAGGAGGCCGACGAGCTCCGGCGGCTGCGCCGGCGTCATCCGGCGTACACGTACTGGTGCGGCACCCAGCTCGGGGGCTGCGGCGGCAAGCTGTCCGACCGGCTCTATGTGGACAAGGTCTGCCACTTCGCCCACGCGCCGAACGCCTCCTGCCATCGCCGTGCCAACGGCGCGGACAGCGCGGACCATCTCTTCGTCAAGCAGGACCTCGCCCTCTGGGCCCGCGGCAGCGGTATCGACGCACGGGCCGTGCTGCGTGATCTGGGCTCGGGCCCGGGGGACGCCGTCGACCTCCGGGTCCGTGACAGCCGGCAGCGGGTGCGGTTCCAGTTCCGGAGGCTGTCGCACCCCGAATGGCGTTCGGCGTGTGAGGAGTCGGCACGCGACGCGGCAGGCCTGGACTGGGTCTTCGGGCCGGGGTCCGCGCACCCGGAGACCGTGGCGGAGATGTACGCGGCGAACGGCTGGGTGCTGCGCTTCCGCTGCGAGACGCAGGGGGTGGCGCGGCGCATCCGGATCAGGGCGGAGGAAGCGCGGCGCAGTACCGACTGGGTGCCGCTCGACGCCTGCGCGATGACGCCCGAGGGGTTGCGGGTCCCAGGTATGCGGGGTCTGGGGCGTGCGAGCCGTCGCCCCGCCGTGGAGGCGTCCCCGGTTCCTCCGGTGGCCGCTCCCGGTCCGCCGCCCGCCACCGGGGCGGACCGCCGGCCCGGGCGGCGCACCAGCCCGTTGGTGCGGAAGGTCCAGCGCCTGGTGGACGAGCTGAACGTGCTCGCGGCGCCGGCGGACGCCGACGTACGGACGAAGGCCGAGCGGATGGACCGTGAGGCCGCGTCGTGGATCGAGCGGTACGGGCGGCTGACGGGCCCGGACTTCTGGTCCGGCAAGGCCACCAAGGTCGCGGGCCAGGGGGACGAACTCGCCCGCAGGCTGGAGAAGCTGGCGGGGACGCTGAGATGACGGGCCCGGCCCGGACGGTGTGAGAGCGGCCGCCGCCCCATGCGGGAGGGCGGCCGTTTCCACGCGCGGAAGGGGACGGGCCGGGACGGTCAGGAGAGCGGCGTCGAGCCGAACGGCGGCCGCTCGCCGCTGAGTTCCTCCGGGCTGCGGCGGGCGGCGACCAGGAGGGTGATGGCCGTGCCCACCACCGCCCATGCGGACAGCACCAGCAGGGAGCCGGTGACCGCGTTGCCCCTGAAGTAGGCGATCGAGCGGGCCACCCAGGTGCCCGCCCCGGGCGGCAGCGCGGGGCCGATCGCCCGCCAGAAGTCCGGGAGCATCGGCAGCGGGTAGGCGCCGCCGGCGCTCGGGTTGCCCGCGATCACCACGATCAGGACGGCCAGGCCGATGCCGACGATGCCGGTGAGGGCCTGGAGGGCGAGGGTGATCATGCCGACCGCGAAGACGGTCAGCGCGCCCAGGCCGGACAGGCCCCAGAAGCTTCCGGGCAGGGCGCCGAGGATCGGGCCGATGATGATCGCGCCGCCGATCCCGCCCACGATCGAGTACAGCGCCATGACGCCGGTCCGGATCACCGCGCGCCGGCGGTTGGCGGGCTTGGCGCCCGCGCTGATCGCCAGGATCGAGGCGCAGAGGTAGCCGCCGACGCACCAGCCCACGACCAGGTAGAACGACGAGATCCCGTTGAAGTCCTGGCCGGAGGCCGGGGCCAGGTCCACGGTCCGCACCGTGCGCTGCCGGGTCCGGTCGACCTCCGTGAGGATCTTGGTCAGGGTGGTGGCCATCGAGGTGCCGCCGCCGGAGGCGACCAGCACGGTGTCGGTCGTGCCCCTGGGGTCGACCAGCAGGGCGCCGTCGATCCTGCGGTCGAGGACCTGCTCGCGGGCGGTGGCCGCGTCGGCGACCTCGCGGGGGTCCAGCGGGCCGCCGGGAAGATTCTTCAGCTCGGTGAGGAGCTGTGCGGAGATCTGCCGCGGTGCGACGACGCCGAAGGGTACATCGGTCGGCTTCGGTTTGTGCAGCGCCCCGACGTAGGACGCGATGAACAGCAGCTGCAGTCCGAGCACACCGATGACGAGCAGTGCGGCCCGTGGAGTGACGGCGTTCTTCACCTCGTCAGCGAAAGTCATGCCCCCACGCTCCGGGGCGCCGGTAGTTCGTGCAGGCGGGGCAGGGCCGAATGGCTGACCGGGCGCCTCGCGGGTCGCGGGTCCGGGAGCCGGAGAGGTTCCGGACACGGGGTATCGCACGAATGTTCGAAACTTGGTCTATGGTGGAGCGGAGGGGGTGGTGAGTACGGAACGGTCCAGGAGGTGCAGATGCCAGGGTTCACGCATCTGCATACCGTTTCCGGGTTCTCCCTGCGGTACGGGGCCTCGCACCCGGAGCGGCTGGCGGAGCGCGCCGCCGAGCGGGGAATGGACGCGCTGGCGCTGACCGACCGGGACACCCTCGCGGGTGCGGTCCGCTTCGCCAGGGCCTGCGAGAAGGCCGGGATACGGCCGCTCTTCGGGGTGGAGCTCGCGGTGGGGCCCGCGACGGCGGAGCGCCCGGGAAGCGGCGCGCCCGCGCGGCGGCCGCGGACCCCGGTCCGCGGCGGCGCCTTCATCGACGAATCCGCGCCCCGGGTCACCTTTCTCGCCCGGGACGGCGCCCGGGGCTGGGCGGAGCTGTGCCGTCTCGTCACCGCCGCCCACGCCCCCGCGCCCGACGGTGCGGGGCGGCCCCTGGTCGGCCGGGCCGACCTGCCCGCCCAAGGGCTCACCGTGCTGCTCGGCCCCGCCTCCGACGTCGGCAGGGCGCTGGCCGCCGGCCGCCCGGACCGGGCCGCGGCACTGCTCGCCGGCTGGCGGGAGATCTACGGCGACGACCTGCGCCTCGAAGCCGTCCACCACGGGCGTGAAGGCACCGGACCCGGCTCGCTGCGGCTCGCTGCCCGTACCGTCGGCCTCGCCGCCGAGCAGGGGGTGCGGGCCGTGCTGACCAACGCCGTACGGTACGCCGACGCCGGGCAGGGCCCGGTCGCCGATGTGCTGGACGCGGCCCGCCGGCTGGTCCCCGTCGACCCCCGCCGGGCCCCGCTCGACAGCGGGGAGCGCTGGCTGAAGGACGCCCGCGCGATGGCCCGGACCGCCGGGCGGATCGCCTCCGCCGCCGGTCTGGGCGAGGACGCCGGGGCGCGGCTGCTCGGGGAGACCCGGCGCACCGCCGACGCCTGCGTCGTCGACCCCGAGGACCACCTCGGTCTCGGTTCGGTCCACTTCCCCGAACCGGAACTCGTCGGCGCCGGGCGGCGCACCGCCCAGCGGGTGCTGGCCTCCCGTGCCGCCGCCGGCATGGTGCTGCGCGGCTACGACCGCAGGCGCGACTACTGGGAGCGGATGCACCAGGAACTGGACGTCATCGCGTACCACGGCTTCGCCTCCTACTTCCTGACGGTCGCCCAAGTGGTGGACGACGCAAGGGGGATGAAGGTGCGGGTCGCCGCCCGGGGCTCCGGTGCGGGATCTCTGGTCAACCATCTCCTCGGGATCGCACACGCCGATCCGGTCGAGCACGGGCTGCTGATGGAACGCTTCCTCTCCAGGCGCCGCTTCGTGCTGCCGGACATCGACATCGACGTGGAGTCCGCCCGCAGGCTCGACGTCTACCGCGCGATCATCGACCGCTTCGGCACCGAGCGGGTCGCGACCGTCGCCATGCCGGAGACCTACCGGGTGCGCCACGCCATCCGGGACGTGGGCGCCGCGCTCTCCATGGACCCGGCCGAGACCGACCGGCTCGCCAAGGCCTTCCCGCACATCCGGGCCCGCGACGCCCGCGCGGCCATGGAAGAACTGCCCGAACTGCGCGAAGTGGCACGGGAGAAGGACCGGTACGGACGGCTCTGGGAGCTGGTGGAGGCGCTGGACGCACTGCCGCGCGGCATCGCCATGCACCCGTGCGGGGTGCTCCTGTCGGACGCCACGCTGCTGCGCCGGGTGCCCACCGTGCCCACCAGTGGCGACGGCTTCCCGATGGTGCAGTTCGACAAGGAGGACGTGGAGGACCTGGGTCTGCTCAAGCTCGATGTGCTGGGTGTGCGGATGCAGTCGGCGATGGCGCACGCGGTCGCGGAGATCGGACGGGCCTCGGGGCGGGCCGTGGACCTGGACGCCGTGGAGCCGGACGACCCGGAGACGTACCGGATGATCAGGAGCGCCGAGACGCTGGGCTGCTTCCAGATCGAGTCGCCGGGCCAGCGCGACCTGGTCGGCAGGCTCCAGCCGGCCGGCTTCCACGATCTGGTGGTCGACATCTCGCTGTTCCGCCCCGGACCGGTCGCCGCCGACATGGTGCGGCCATTCATCGAGGCCCGGCACGGCCGGGCCCCCGTGCGCTACCCGCACCCCGATCTGGAAGGGCCGCTGCGCGAGACGTACGGGGTGGTCGTCTTCCACGAGCAGATCATCGAGATGGTCGACATCATGACCGGCTGCGGCCGGGACGAGGCCGACCGGGTGCGGCGCGGGCTCTCCGACCCCGAATCGCAGGACCGGATCAGGACGTGGTTCGCGCTGCGGGCGACGGAGAAGGGATACGACGCCGAAGTGACGGCCCGCACCTGGGAGATCATCGAGGCGTTCGGCAGCTACGGCTTCTGCAAGGCGCACGCGGTCGCCTTCGCCGTACCGACGTACCAGTCGGCCTGGCTCAAGGCGCACCACCCGGCGGCCTTCTACGCCGGGCTGCTCACCCATGACCCCGGGATGTACCCGAAGCGGCTGCTGCTCGCGGACGCGCGGCGGCGGGGGGTGCCGGTGCTGGGACTGGACGTGAACCGGTCGGCGGCCACCCATCGAATCGAACTGGTGTCCGATGATGAGGGCGGGGAGGGTGTCTGGGGGGTGCGGCTCGCGCTCTCGGACGTCCACGGCATCGGCGCGGCCGAGGTCGCCCGGATCGAGGCCGGACAGCCCTACACCTCGCTGCTCGACTTCTGGCAGCGCGCCAGGCCGGGCAGGCCGGCCGCCGAACGGCTGGCCCGGGTGGGCGCGTTGGACGCGTTCGGCGGCAACCGGCGCGATCTGCTGCTGCACCTGTCCGAACTGCACCGCGCCCAGCGGGGCGCGGGCCCCGGCGGCGGACCGGGCGCGCAGCTGCCGCTCGGCGGCGGACACCGGACCGGCTCCATCGGCCTGCCCGACCTGGACGAGGCGGAACGCCTCAGCGCCGAGCTGGGCGTCCTGAGCATGGATGTCTCCCGCCACCTGATGGACGATCACCACGCCTTCCTGAAGGAGCTCGGCACGGTCTCCGCCAAGCGGCTGCGCGAGGCACGGCACGGGGACACCGTGCTGGTCGCGGGCGCCAAGGCGGCCACCCAGACCCCACCGGTCCGCTCCGGCCGCCGGGTCGTCTTCACCACCCTGGACGACGGCACGGGCCTGGTCGACCTGGCCTTCTTCGACGACAGCCACGCCGCCTGCGCGCACACCGTCTTCCACTCCTGGCTGCTGCTGGTGCGCGGAGTGGTGCAGCGACGCGGCCCGCGGAGCCTGAGCGTGGTCGGCGCGGCGGCCTGGAACCTGGCGGAGCTGGCCGAGCTGCGGCGTACCGGCGGACTCGACGCGGTCGCGGACCGGCTGGCGCGCGAGCCCTCGGCCGGAGAGGCCGGAGAGGCCGGAGAGGCCGGAGAGGGCAGAGAGGGCAGAGAGGGCAGAGAGGGCGAGAAGGGCGGTCCCGCCGGCAACGGCCGTCGCATCCAGCTGCCCACCGGATACGAGATGAACCCCTGGTCCGATCTCCAGCCGCCCGGCGAAGGCGTCGCCACCGGCAGGAAGCTGTGGCACCAGAGCCCGGGGAGCGCGGGATGAGCACCGCACCGGAGCCCGGGGACCGCGGAACGAGCACCGCACCCAAGGTGCCGGGCATCCTGTCCCTGCGGTTCCGCAAGGTCGGCGGCGGCCTCCCGGACAGCGCCGGTTTCGAGGGGCTGCTCGCCCTGCTCGGCGCGCTCACCCCGGTGGTCGAGGCGGCCCCGCCCGACGGGGCGCTCGCCGATGTGCGCGGCGCGCTGCGCTACTTCGGGCTGGACGTGCGGGGGCTGGCCTCGGTGATCCGGATCCGCGCGCTCGCCCTGCACGGCGTGGACTGCGCCGTCGGGGCGGCGGAGAACCCGATGCTGGCCAGGATGGCGGCCCGCCGGGCCGCGCCCGGGACGACCTTCGTGGTGCCCGGGGGCGGGGCGGCGGAGTTCCTCGCGGACCGGCCGGCCGCGGCACTGGACGGCGTCGGCGCGGCGACGGCCCGCACCCTGTGCGCGTACGGGCTCGACTCCGTCGGCCGGATCGCGGCCGCCCCGCTCGGCACCCTCCAGCGGATCACCGGCGTACGGACCGGGCGCGAACTGTGGGAGCGGGCACACGGCATCGACCGCACGGCGGTCCTGCCGGGCGCCGCGGCCCGGTCGATCGCCGCCGAACGGTCCTTCCCCCGCGACGAGCTGGACCGGGAACGGCAGCGCCGCGCGCTCATGTCGCTCACCGAGGAGCTGGGGGCCAGGATGCGAGGGGACGGGCAGGTCTGCCGCGGCCTCGCGGTCGGCGTGCGCTATGCCGACCGGACCGGATACTCGACGCTGACCCGCAGCCGTACGCTCCGGGAACCCACCGCCCACTCCGCGGCGCTCACCGCGCTCGCGTACCGGATCCACGACTCGTTCGCCCTGCAACGGGCCCGGGTGCGGGGGATCACGCTGCGCGCGGAGGGACTGATGGACGGTGAGCGGGCCGCGCACCAGCTGTCGTTCGACCCGGTGGACGAGCGGGCGCGGCGGATCGAGGCGGTGGCGGACCGGCTGCGGGACAGGTTCGGCCCCCGGGCCGTGATGCCGGGGCGGCTCGCGGCCTGATCGCCCCCTCGGGTTCGCCCGATCGACGGATCATCACTTTTTACCGACGCGTAACTTCCCAGGCCACCTTACTCACGCGTAATTTGGCCCGGGAACACGGATGAATCAGCAGTCAGAACTGTGGTCCGGGCCGCAGGGTGTACAGACATCGCAACTCCCTTGAGCCGCAAGGAGACCACACGATGCTGCCCTGGACACGTGCGTCGCGCACCCCACGCGCGCGGAGAACCCTCGCCGCACTGCTCCTCGCCGTCGCCGCAGCCGCCACCCCCACGGCCGCTGCCGCTGCAGCCGCCCCCACAGCCGCGACAGCCACCTCCCGTGGCTGGAACGACTACTCCTGCAAGCCCTCCGCAGCCCATCCCCGCCCCGTCGTCCTGGTCCACGGAACCTTCGGGAACTCGATCGACAACTGGCTGGTCCTCGCCCCATACCTGGTCAACCGGGGCTACTGCGTCTACTCGCTCGACTACGGGCAGCTGCCCGGTGTGCCGCTCTTCAACGGACTCGGCCCGGTCGACAAGTCCGCCGGACAGCTCTCCGCGTTCGTCGACAAGGTGCTCGCCGCCACCGGAGCGGCCAAGGCCGACCTCGTGGGCCACTCCCAGGGCGGCATGATGCCGAACTACTACCTGAAGTTCCTCGGCGGGGCCGCCAAGGTGAACGCCATGATCGGGCTCGCGCCCGACAACCACGGCACCACCCTGCTCGGCCTGACGAAGCTGCTGCCGTACTTCCCCGGGGCCGAGGACCTGCTGAACGCCCACACCCCCGGTCTCGCCGACCAGGTGGCGGGCTCCCCGTTCATCACCGAGCTCAACTCGCTCCCCGACACCGTGCCCGGCGTGCACTACACCGTCATCGCGACCAGGTACGACGAGGTCGTGACCCCGTACCGCACACAGTTCCTGGACGGGCCGGACGTACGCAACGTCCTGCTCCAGGACCTGTGCCCGGTCGACTTCTCCGAGCACGTGGCGATCGGCACCGTCGACCGGATCGCCTACCACGAGGTGGCGAACTCCCTGGACCCGGCGCACGCCACTCCCACCACCTGCGCCTCGGCCGTCGGATAGCACGGACACGCAGGCAGTCGCGGTACGAGGGGTCCGGGCGTGCGGGCCGACGGATCCCTCGTACCGCCGTCGGCGGCGGCTGGCACGATCTACCCATGACGACGATCGACTGGGACTCCGCCGCCGACTCCTTCGACGAGGAGCCCGACCACGGGCTGCTCGACCCGGTGGTCCGGCACGCCTGGGCGCAGCGGCTGGAGAGCTGGCTGCCCGACGGGCGTTCCGAGGTGCTCGACCTGGGGTGCGGTACCGGGAGCCTGGCCCTCCTCGTCGCCGGGCAGGGCCACCGGGTCACCGCCGTCGACCGCTCCCCGCGCATGGTGGAGCAGGCCCGGACCAAGCTCGCCGGGACGGGCACCGCCCTCCTGCTCGGGGACGCGGCCCGGCCACCGGTCGGCAATCAGCGGTTCGACGTGATCATGGTCAGGCACGTCGTGTGGCTGCTGCCCGACCCTGCTGCGGCCCTGCGCCACTGGTTCACCCTGCTGCGGCCCGGCGGCCGGCTGATCCTGGTCGAGGGCGTCTGGAACGGTGTCGGCCTCCCCGCCGGGCAATTGACCGGACTGCTCTCGGAGTTCACCGAACGCGTCCACCACGAGCGGCTCTCCGACGATCCGGACCTGTGGGGCAGGCGGGTCGACGACGAGCGCTACGCCCTGGTGGCCCGCGCCGAGCCGCCGCACCGGCACACCGAGGTCGTCGACGTCCACCTGATCCTCCGCCGGGGCCCCGAGGTCCTGCTCGCCCGCCGGGCCGGCACGGGTTACGCGGACGGCCTGTTCAACGGCCCGTCCGGACACGTCGAGGACGGCGAGGACGTCCGCGAGGCGATGATCCGCGAGGCGGCCGAGGAGATCGGCGTCGAACTGGGGCCGGACGAGCTGCGGGTCGCCCTGGTCATGCAGCACCGCGGCCCCGGCGGCAGCCCCAGGACGGGCTGGTTCTTCGAGGCGGAGTACGACCCGGACCGTCCGCCGTACAACCGCGAACCCGACAAGTGCTCCGAGCTGGCCTGGTTCCCGCTGGACGCCCTCCCGGACGATGTCGTCGCCTACTGCCGGGCGGGGATCGAGGGCTACCGGGCGGGGGAGCACTTCCTGATCCACTGGCACGAGGACGGCGACACCGTGGCGTACGAGCCGGACGGCGTCCGCCGCGCCGTTCCGCTGCCCGCCGCCCGGTCCGGCACCGGCGAGGTGCACCACATCGAGCTGTGGGTGCCCGATCTGGCGGTGGCCGAGCAGGGGTGGGGCTGGCTCCTCGGCGAGCTGGGCCATGTCCCGTACCAGCGCTGGGAGCACGGGCGGAGCTGGCGGCGCGGCGACAGCTATGTCGTGGTCGAGCAGTCGCCTGATCTGGCCCCGGGCCCGCACGACCGGCACCGCCCCGGGCTCAACCACCTCGCGTTCCACGTCCGCGACCGGGCCACCCTCGACGCCCTGGTGGAAAGGGCCCCGGAACACGGCTGGCGGCCGCTCTTCGCGGACCGCTACCCGCACGCGGGCGGCGAGGGGCACATCGCCGCCTACCTGGAGGACGCCGCGGGGTACGAGGTGGAGCTGGTCGCCGGATTCCACCAGCCGCGCCCGGCCCCTCGGGAACCGGCGCCGTACACCGATGTGTGGGCGCGGCCCCGGGACTGACGAGCCCGTGGGTCCTTCGGCCGGATCAGGCCGGGGGCGCCGGGGTCTGCGGCGGGGGCGGGCCGGGGTCGCGGAAGTTCAGTACGAAGCGGGCGCGTTCGCCCTGGATGCGCCGGCGGACGTAGAGCACCGGCTCGCCGTCGGGGGTGCAGCTGACGCCCTCGCGGACCAGCAGGGGGCTCCCGGCCGGTACGCCCAGGATGTCGGCGTCGCCGATGTCGGCCCCGATGGCGCTGAAGGCGCGCCAGTCGTACTCCAGGGTGATGCCCGCGCTGTCGGCCAGGGTGCGGACCAGGTTCTCCACCGGCCCGGGGGCTGCGAGTTCCCGGGGCAGCAGGGCGGACGGCATCCAGTAGGTGCTGATGCCCCAGGACTCCGGGCCGATGGAGAACACGCTCTCCACCCGGGACAGGACGGCGACGGGCCGGCCCAGATGGCGGGCCGCCTCCTCATCGGTGGTGGCGGTGCCCGCGGGCAGGGCGGCGGTGATCGTCTCCTGCACGTCCATGCCCTGTCCGGCGGTGGATTCGGGCAGCGAGGTGTGCGTACTGCCCATGTCGAACCGCTGGCTGCGGGGGTCGACCGCGATCGACACCCGGGCGACGGGCGGGCGCACGAAGGTGCCGACGCCCCGGCGGATCTCGATGGTGGCGGCCCGCTCCAGCTCCGCGACGGCCTCACGGACGGTCAGCCGGTTGACGCCGAACTCGGCGCACATCTCGGGCTCGCTCGGCAGCCGGGAGCCGGCCGGGAACTCTCCGGCGTCGATGCGTTCCTGGATGAGTCGGGCCAACTGCAGATAGCGCGGACTGGTCCTTCGGTGGTTCGGCACCCCTGGATAGTACGAAGCCCCGCGGGCCGTCCGGGACGGGGATCCGGCACCGCCGGGCGTCGCGACCCGGTCATTTCACCGATGTTCATGCGCCGGTCACCCGCAGGGCCGGACAGTCGCACCCAAGGCATCTAGACATCTAGATGTCTCCCCGTGGAGCCCTTTTCCGGGCGACGACGGCGGTGACGACCAGACCACCGACCGCCCCCGCACCACCCGTGAGGTCCCCGTGCCCCTGCTGAACTTCCGCGACCCCGCTCTGACGGCCGATTCCCACCGTAACCGGATGTGCCCCGGAATCCTCTTCCGCTCCGCGCGGCCCTTCCCGGTCGCGGATCAGGACACCGTCCGCGAACTGCTGGCACGGGACGTCCGCACGATCGTGGACCTGCGCGGCGGCACCGAGCGCTCGGACGCGGACTGGGCGGCGGCCGAGGAGGCCGGCATCCGGGTCCGGTGGGCCCCGCTGGACGCCACCGCCGAAATGGCGACGATGGACCCCCGCTCGCTGCGCACCGCCGAAGACCTCGGCCGCTTCTACCTCACCCTGGCCGAGAGCTCGCCCGGGGCGATCGCGGACGCGGTCACGGCGGTCACGGCCCCCGGCGCGGCCCTGGTGCACTGCGCCGCCGGCAAGGACCGCACCGGGCTGATCACCGCCCTGCTGCTCGACCTGGCCGGCGTCCCGGCGGACGGGATCGCCGACGACTACGCCCGCACGGCCGAGGCCCTGCCCCGGATCTTCTCCGCGCTGGCCGGCACCACGGGCCTCGGCGCGCTCAACGCCAAGGACGCGGCCGCGAACACCGGGAGCGCGACGGCCCACGGCGGCCAGGAGATTCCGCCCGCGCTGCTGGAGGCACCCGCCGGGGCGATCCGCGCCTTCATGGACGGCATCCGCGCCCGCCACGGCGGCACCGAGGAGTTCCTGCGCGGCTGCGGTGCCGACCCGGCCGTGATCGCCTCGTTCCGGACCAAGGCCGCCCCGGCCCGGCAGTCCGTCCCCGCCGCCCCTTCCGGGCTCTGACACCCCGCCACCGAGCAACAGCCCCCAGGGACACAGACCATGACCGAAACCAGGCCGAAGGCGCCCGTACCGAAGACGCCCGTGCCGGACGCCCCCGTACCGAAGACGCCCGTGCCGGACGTCCCCGTGCCGGACGCCCCCGTACCGAAGGCGCCCGTGCCGGACGAGCTTGCGGCGGACATCAGGCCCACCGCGCCGCGCCGCCTCCTCGTGACGCTGATCGTCACCGAGCTGATGATCACCTTCGCGCTCGCGACGCCCCTCGTGGCCACCCTCGGCCTCAAGGTCCAGGAGATCGCACCCGACCGCAAGGAACAGGTGCTCGCCACCGTCATGGCGGTGGGCGCCATCGCCGCCCTGCTGCTCAATCCCGTCTTCGGACATCTCTCGGACCGCACCACGGGCCGCTTCGGCCGGCGCAGGCCGTGGATCGCCGGCGGTCTCGTGGTGGGACTGCCCGCCGGAGCGGTGATGGCCACCGCCCACTCGACCACCCAGCTCGTCCTCGGCTGGCTCCTCGCCCAGGCCGCCTACAACGCCGCGCTCGCCGCACTCTCCGCCGTGATCGCGGACCGGGTGCCGCCGGCGCAACAGGCCACCATGTCCGGGCTGTTCGGCGCCGCCGGATTCGCCGGGGTCGTCCCCGGGCTCGTCCTGGTCGGCACGATTCCCGGCAACACCACCGCACTGTTCCTGATCCCTGCGGCGATCGGCGCCCTCGGTGCCGTACTCGCCTGGCTCCTGCTGCGCGAGCCCGCCGTCCCCGGCGACGCGGCCCGCACCGGGAAGGCGGTGAACCTGCGCAGCGTCCTCGGCAGCCTGCTGTTCGACCCGCGCACCTCCCCGGCCTTCACCGTGGTGTGGTGCCAGCGTTTTCTGCTCCAGTTCGCCAACGCACTGATCGGCGCCTACGGGCTGTACTTCCTGATGGCCCGGCTGGACATGTCGGTCTCCGAGGCCGCCGCACTGGTCTCCGCCACCGGCCTGGTCTCGCTGGCCGGGAACGTGCTCGCCGCCGCCGTCTTCGGCCGGGTCGCCTCGCGCACGGGCGCCTACCGGGCGCTCGTCGTCGGCTCCGGAACACTGATGACCACGGCCATGGTGATCAAGATGTTCTCCGCGTCCGTGTGGCCGGTCTATCTCGCCACCGCGGTGGCCGCCGTCGGACTGGGCGCCTTCTACGCCGTCGACCTCGCCCTGGTCCTGCGGGTGATGCCGGACGGCGGCGACTCGGCCCGCTACCTGGGGGTGTTCAACATCGCCAAGGCGCTGCCCCAGACCCTCGCCCCGGTGCTCGCCCCCGTGCTCCTGGCCCTCGGCAGCGACCCGGTCGGGGCGTCGGCGGAGAAGAACTACTTCGCGCTCTTCCTCGGCGGCGCCGTCGCCGCACTGCTCGCCACCGCCCTGACCCCGCTGATCCGGCACCCGAGGCTCGTCCGTGACTGACCGCCACCGCCCGACAGGAGACCGCTCCGTGCCCGAACGCGTACGCCATCACGACGGAACACTCTTCCGCGACCTGAACCACAACGGCACCATGGAGCCGTACGAGGACCCGAGGCTCCCGGTGGAGGACCGGGTCACCGATCTGCTGGCCCGGATGACCCTGGAGGAGAAGGCCGGTCTCCTGTGCCACGGGCGGATGCTCGCCGGCGACCGGGGACCGTACCGCTCCGGCGCGGAGCTGATCGGCGAGCGGCACATCAACCACTTCGCGATGATGCAGGTGCCCTCCCCGGGGGAGATGGCCCGCTGGAACAACCACGTCCAGGACCTTGCCGCGGCCACCCGCCTGGGGATACCCGTCACCCTCTCCTCCGACCCCCGGCACGGAGTCGTGTCCAACCCCGCCACCGGCCACACCGGCGGCGGATTCAGTCCGGGCCCCGAACCGATCGGGCTCGCCGCCACCGACGACCCCGCCCTGGTCGAGGAGTTCGCCCGCGCCGTCGCCGGCGAACTGCGGGCCGTCGGGATCCGGCTGGCCCTGCACCCGATGGCGGATCTGGCCACCGAACCGCGCTGGGCCCGGATCAGCGGCACCTTCGGCGAGGACGCGGACCGCGCCGGACGGATGCTGGCCGCCTACGTCCGGGGCATGCAGGGCGACTCCCTCGCATCCGGTGTCGCCTGCATGACCAAGCACTTCCCCGGTCACGGCCCCCAGGCGGACGGGGAGGACTCGCACTTCGCCCGCGGCAAGTGGCAGGCGTTCTCCGGCAACAACCTCGAACAGCACCTGAAGCCCTTCGAGGCGGCCCTCGGAGCCGGTACCGCACAGATGATGACCTGCTACTCGATCCCCGGCGGCAGCGGACTTCCGGAGGTCGGCGCGAGCTTCAGCCGGGAGGCGATCACCGGGCTGCTGCGCGAACGCCTCGGCTTCGACGGCGTGGTGTGCAGCGACTTCAACGTGCTCACCGGCCTGGACATCCCGGGGCTGGGGGAACTGCCCCCGCGCAACTGGGGCGTGGAACACCTCTCCCTCACCGAACAGCTGCTGAGACTGCTGGACGCCGGGGTCGACCAGCTCGGCGGCGAGACCAGGACCACCCTGCTGACCGATGCCGTCCTGGACGGATCGGTGACGGAGGACCGCATCGACGCCTCCGCCCGCCGCATCCTGCGCGACAAGTTCCGGCTCGGCCTCTTCGAGGACCCCTATGCGGACCCCGAGGCCGCCGAGGCGCTCGTCGGCAGCCCCGCGACCCGCGAGCTGGGCCGGCGGGCCCAGCGCCGCTCGCTGGTCCGGCTCACTCCCCGCCGCGGCGCGCTGAACCGGATCCCGGCGTCGCCCGCCGTGTACGTGGAGAACGTGGACCCGGCCGTGGCGGCCCGCTACGCCCGGGTCGTCGACCGCCCCGAGGAGGCCGACCTCGCCGTCGTACGGCTCCAGGCCCCCTACGAGCGGCGGGAGTCACCGCTGGAGCGGCACTTCCACTCCGGCTCCCTGGAATTCCCGCCCGAGGAGATCCGGCGGCTGGAGGCGCTGTGCGCCACGGTGCCCACCGCCGTCGACGTCTTCCTCGACCGCCCCGCCGTCCTCACCGGGCTCTCCTCCGCCGCCGCCCTGCTGACCGGGAGCTTCGGGGCTGACGACGATCTGGTGCTGGACGTCGTGTTCGGGCGCCGCGACGCGGAGGGGGTGCTGCCCTTCGACCTGCCGTCCTCGATGGCCGAGGTCGAGGCCTCCTTCGGGGACGTCCCGTTCAGCATGCCGAACCCCCTGTTCCGCTGCGGCCGTCGCGCCGGCGGCTGACCGAGGGGGCGGAACCGGCTTCCGGGCGAACCCGCGGCGGTCCGCCCGGAAGCCGGAACGCGCGCCGGTCAGGCCAGCAGCCCCGCCAGCCCCTCGGTGCGGGCCAGGCGCTCCAGCTCGTCCAGCGCCCGCTGCGCCGCCCCGGCCGCCGCCGGATCGCGTCCGGCCAGCCCGCTCTCCTCGAACTCGTCCTCGTCCAGCCGCAGTACGGACGAGCCGTCCGCCGACACCCACAGATCCAGGTCCAGGTCCTCCACCAGCAGCTCCCCGTCCCGCAGCACCGCGGGTCGGGTGATGTCGCAGTACCAGCCCTTGAGCCGGCCCGCGCCGGTGCGGACCTCCTTCACGGCGAACCAGCGGTCGCGCCAGTAGTGCTCGGTGAACACATCGCCCGGCTCGAACCGCACGAAGCCGAAGTCACGGACGCCCGGCGCCGCCCACGGCGCGCGCACCGTCACCCGGACCCCGTCGTCGCGTACCACGTCCGCGGGATACCGGATCTTGGTCCGCCCGGCCTTCACCAGGGCGACCACCACGGCGGCCTCAGCCGAGCTTGCGGACATGGCGCACATTCGTGGCACAGATCTCGTAGCCGAACCATCGGTTGACGGCCAGCATCGGTGCGTTGTCGGCGTCGTTGGCGGTGTACGCGTCCGTGTATCCGGCGGCGCGCGCCCGGTGCAGCGAGTCGTTCTTGGCGAGCTTGGCCAGGCCCCGGCCGCGGTACGCCCTGCGGGTGCCGGTCATCCCCGACCAGTAACGGCTCAGGCCGTCGGTCTCCGCCGCGCTGAACGCCGCCACCTCGCCGTCCGCCACCACGACCGAGGTGAGTTCGCGGTCGAGCCCGGGAGCACGCCAGGTGTGGTTCAGCCAGTCCTCGTAGTCGTCCAGCACGGCCGGGGTGTCGCTCGGCTCGTCGGCCGTGGTCTCGGCGTCCGCCTCGAAGAGCGGACGGGGGTCGTCCGCGAAGTCCGCGGCGGTACGCAGCTCCACGCCCGGCGGCGGCTCCTGACGGGGCGGCAGCGCTCCGTCCGCCAGACCGAGCCGGGAGAAGTACGCCGACCGGCTCGGCACATAGCCGCGACTGTCGGCGAAGGCCCGGTTCGACGGGGTGTCGAGCACCCAGGTGTAGACCGTGGTCGCGCCCTCCCGCGCCAGGTGCTCCTCGGCCGTGCGCACCAGCAGCGCGCCCGCGCCGAGCCCGGTGCGGTCCGGGTGCGTGTACGTGTTGCAGAAGCCCTGGCCGGGTTCGGGGCTGTCGTGGGCGAGGCCGGCCTGCGCGGTTCCGACGAGCTCCCCGTCCACCTCGGCGACCAGCATCCGGTAGCGCTTGCCGGGGTGGGCGGAGGCCAGCCGGAAGACGACGGACTCGGGGGTCGTCACCACATACGGCAGGGCGGCCCGCCAGACCCGTACCCAGCCTTCCGCGTCGGCCGGGAGGAAGTCACGAACAATGACAGTCATGGGCCGGACGTTACGCGGGGGCCGCAACCGGCCGCCCCCGAATTTCCGACGCCGCGGCGGACGTGGGGGAGAATCGGCGCGTGACCCTGAAGATCGTTCTTGATCCGGACGCCGGTACCGCCCCGTACGAGCAACTGCGCACGCAGATCTCCGAACTGGCCCGCTCCGGCGCGCTGCCCGTCGGTTTCAGACTTCCGACGGTACGCGGCTTCGCCGAGGAGCTGGGCCTCGCCGCCAACACCGTCGCGAAGGCGTACCGCGCGCTGGAGGCCGACGGGGTGATCGAGACCCGCGGCCGCAACGGCACGTTCGTCGCCGCCGCCGGTGACGCGGCGGACCGTCATGCGGCCGCCGCGGCACAGGAGTACGCGGACCAGGCGCGGCGGCTGGGCCTGTCCCGGGACGAGGCACTGTCCCTGGTGCGCGACGCGGTACGCGCGGCGTACGGGACGGACTCAGCCGGGACGTGACGGACCGAGCCGGGACGGGGCGGCGGGCCGGCCGGCTCAGAGGTACAGGCCCGCGTCCGCCCCGGACTCCTGCTTGGGCACCGAGGCGGGACCGCTGCCGCGCCGCAGCGCGTACAGCTCGGCGAGCGTCGCGCCCTCGCGGCCGAGCCCTTCCTCCGTGCCCAGCCAGGTCACCGCCTCGTTGCGGGTCAGTGACCCGACCTCGATCCTGGCGAGGCAGCGGCCGGGCCTGACCACGGCCGGGTGGAGCCGCTCCAGATCCTCGTTGGTGGTGACGCCCACCAGCACGTTGCGTCCCTGGCCGAGCAGCCCGTCGGTGAGGTTCAGCAGCCGGGACAGCGCCTGGCCCGCGGTGTGCTTGGCCTCGCCGCGGATCAGCTCGTCGCAGTCCTCCAGCAGCAGCAGCCGCCACCGGCCCTTGGCCGTGCCCTCGTCCTCGCCGATCGCGATGTCCATCAGATAGCCGACGTCGTTGAAGAGCCGCTCGGGGTCGAGCACGCAGTCGACCTGGCACCAGTCCCGCCACGAGCGGGCCAGCGTGCGCAGCGCGGACGTCTTGCCGGTGCCCGGCGGGCCGTGCAGCAGGAGCAGCCGGCCCGCGATGTCGTCGGGCGTCACCTTCATCAGCCGGTCCATGGCATCGGCCACCGGCGCCGTGTAGTTGCCCCGGACCTCGTCCCAGGTGCCGGCGGAGATCTGCCGGGTGGTGCGGTGCGGGCCGCGATGCGGGGAGACGTACCAGAAGCCCATCGTCACGTTCTCGGGCTGGGGTTCCGGCTCGTCCAGGGCGCCGTCCGTCGCCCGTTCGAGGATCCGCTCGGCCAGCTCCGGACTGGTCGCGGTGATCGTGATGTCGGCGCCGCGGCTCCACCGTGAGACGAGCAGCGTCCAGCCGTCGCCCTCGGCGAGCGTGGCGCTGCGGTTGTCGTCGCGGGCGGTGCGCAGCACCTTGGCGGCCGGCGGCAGCAACGTCGCCCCGGCCTTGACGCGTTCCAGCGAGGAGCTGTGCGAGTACGGCTGCTCGCCGGTCGCGAAACGGCCGAGGAACAGCGCGTCGACCACGTCGGACGGGGAATCGCTGTCGTCGACGGTGAGCCGGATCGGCAGAGCGGACTCAGGGGTGGCGGACATGGCGCCCATGATCCGGCACGGGGATACCCGGCGCACCCGGGTTTCACTGTCTTCCTCCCCCTTTTCCGGCAGCGGCACCGGACATGACGGGCGCTCAAGGGGCGCGTGGGGGAGCTCGGCCCTGCAAAGAAAAAGTTGGCATGCACACTACCGGCGAGGGTGCCGGTGCTGCTACCACGGTCTCGGCGGACCGGGCGGAGATCCCGCCGGTCGGCCCCAGGGAGGTTCCATGAAACTGTCCAGACTCGCGACGCTCTCGTCCTCGCTCCTGCTCGGTGCCGTACTCGCCCTGACCGGTGCGGCCGCCGCCGGTGCCGCCACCTCCGTCCGGGCCGTCGACTACGTCGCCCTCGGCGACTCGTACTCCTCGGGTGTGGGGTCCGGCAGTTACGACAGTGCCAGTGGCGGCTGCAAGCGCAGCACCAAGGCATATCCCGCCCTCTGGGCCGCCGCCAACTCGCCCGCCTCGTTCTCCTTCACCGCCTGCTCGGGTGCTCGTACGGGTGATGTGAAGGCCGGTCAGCTCGGCCCGCTGAACTCCTCGACCGATCTGGTCTCGATCTCCATCGGCGGCAATGACGCGGGCTTCGCCGATGTCATGACGACCTGTGTCCTCCAGTCGGAGGCCACCTGCCTCGACCGGATCGCCACGGCCCGCGGCTATGTCGAGTCCACCCTGCCCGGCAACCTCGACTCGGTGTACACGGCGATCCACGCCAAGGCGCCGTCCGCCCGTGTCGTCGTGCTCGGCTACCCCCGCTTCTACAAGATCGGCGGCAGCTGCGCCGTCGGCCTGAGCGACAAGGTGCGCACCGCGATCAACGGTGCGGCCGACCTTCTCAACTCGACGACCGCCAAGCGCGCGGCCGACCACGGCTTCGCCTTCGCCGATGTCGCGGGGAAGTTCACCGGTCACGAGATCTGCTCCGGCAGTGTCTGGCTGCACAGCGTGAACTGGCTGAACATCGGTGAGTCCTATCACCCCACCGCCGCCGGACAGTCGGGCGGATACCTGCCCGCCTTCGGTTCGGCGGCCTGATCCCGCCGGCCCGTGCGCCGGGCCCCGTCCGCGCGCCGGTCGGGCGGGAGGCCCCGTTCGCAGGGGTCTCCGTCCGGCGTGGTGCCCGGACGGCCCGCGGTCCCGGTGCGGGACCGCGGGCGGAGCGTCTTCGTCCGTTTCCGTTCTGTCCAACTCGCCCTGAAATCGGGCAGATTCACGAGTGAGGTGTCAACCTCCGTATGTGTGTGCGTAATCCCGCCACCGGGATACACGAGTGTCGTCGCGGGGCGATAGGGTTAACCTGCCCGGGCCGGGTGCCCTCGTACGGGTGGGGAGTGACATGGAACAGATAGCGATGCGGAGCAGGCCGCGTGTGCCTGCCATCACATGCGGGAGCGGTGCGACGAGTTCGCGCCTCGACCGCCATCTCGCGGTGCTCGGCGGACCTGCCGTGCCACAGCGGGAGGCTGCGGAGGCGACCCTGCTGATGCGCGAGCTCACCTCGCGCGATGCCGCCCACCGCCGTCGGAGCAAGAGTGCGCGGGTCTCGCTCTTCGCGCCGCTGCGACGGCTGAGGCGTTCGCTCTTCGGCAGCCGCCGCTGACCCGACGGCCCGTCACGACCGCTCGACCGGTCCACCGCCCGGGCTCCCCGGCCAGGGTCCGTCGCCCGGCCCCCCGCTCGGGGCCGCGGTGACCGCACCGTCCCGGCGCTGCGCTGCTGTACGCCCTCCCGTCATCCCCAGGGCCCGCGGCAGCGCTTCGGTGTGTTTGCGGGGCATCGGAGGGCGACGGCCGGGACCTTCGGAAATACTTCGGCGCCGAAGCACTTCTAGACTGTATGCATGTCCGGAAAGCGAGCCGCGCGACTGAGCCCCGACGAACGGCGGGCCCAGCTGGTCGCCATCGGCCTGGACATGCTCACCGACCGCTCGCTGGACGAACTCTCCACGGACGACGTGGCGCGGCGGGCCGGGATCTCACGCGGGCTGCTCTTCCACTACTTCGACTCCAAGCGCGACTTCTACCGCGCCGTGGTGCGGCAGGAGTGCGACGACTTCGTCGCGGCCACGGAACCGGACCCCTCGCTGGGGCCCGTTCCCTGGCTGCGATCGTTCATCGCCGGTTTCGTGCGGTACGTGCTGGAGCACCGCAGGGTCTATCTCGCCCTGGTCCGCGGTGCCGCGGGCAGTCACCCCGCGGTGGAGGACATCGTCGAGGCGACCAGGGACACCCTCGCCCGGCGGGTGGCGGAGGGGCAGCGCCGGCTCGGGATGCCGGACTCACCGCGGCTGGCCGTCGCCGCCCGCGCCTGGACGGCGTTCGCGGAGGAGGCCGTGACCAGCTGGCCGCGCGGTGGGCCGGACGTACCGGGCGAGCTGGGGGCCTTCCTGGAGTCGAGCTTCATCAGCCTGCTCGGCGCCCTGGACCGGCCCTGCGCGCTGCCCCGGTGAACGGGCCGGTGACGGTCACTCGCCGCCGCGCGCGTACCGGCGTACGGACAGCGGGACGAACACCGCGAGGAGCACCGCCGACCAGGCGAGCGTCCCGGCCACCGGGTGGGTGACCGGCCAGGCGGCGTCGGCGGCCGGGGACGCGTTGCCGAACAGGTCCCGGACGGCCGCGGCCACGGCGCTGATCGGGTTCCACTCCGCGATCGTGCGCAGCCAGTGCGGCAGATTGCCGGTCGGGATGTACGCGCTCGACAGCAGTGGCAGGACGAAGGTGGTACTGCCCAGCTGTCCGGCCGCCTCCTCGTTGCGGATCAGCAGGCCCAGCCAGCAGCCCACCCAGGACGTGGCGAAGCGGAACAGCAGCAGCAGCCCGAAGGCGCCCAGGGCGGCGAGCGGGCCGCCCTCGATCCGCCAGCCGACCGCGAGCCCGACCAGCACCAGCGGGACCAGGCCGACGGCCGTGGTCAGCAGATCGGCGGCGGTCTGGCCGAACGGCACGGCGGCCCGGCTCATCGGCAGCGCGCGGAAGCGGTCCATCACCCCGCGATGGCAGTCCTGCGCGGACTGGAACATCCCGGTCATGATGCCGCCCGCCGCCGTCGCGGCCATCAGGCCCGGCACCAGGAACGCCCGGTACTCCTGGCCGGGCACGGCCAGCGCACTGCCGAAGACGTACCCGAAGAACAGCAGCATGGTGATCGGCATGGTCTGGGTCAGGATCACCACGCCCGGGGCAGCCTTGATCCGCTGCAGATGGCGGCCCAGCATGGCCAGGCCGTCGGCGACGGGGGTGCCGGCCGCGGACGTGGCGGGCCGCTCGTGGACCGGTGTCGTGCTGCTCATGCTGCCGTCTCCTTCACGGGCGGGGAGGTGCGGCCGTCGCCGCGGTCGGTCAGACGGAGGAAGACCTCGTCGAGCGTGGGCGGGCGCAGGCTCGCGTCGACCAGCGGCACGCCCGCGGCGTCGAGTTCGCGGACGATGCGCGGGAGGGTGAGCGTGGCGTCGGTCGCGACGGCGCCCACGGTGCGGCGCTCGTGGTCGAGCACCGGTTCGACGCCGGTGAGCTGGTCGAGCACGCCGGCCGCCGGGACCAGCGCCGACTCGTGGGCGACCACCACCTCGGCGTAGCTGCCGATGCGGGACTTCAGCTCGGCGGGGGTGCCGCGGTGGGCGGCCCGGCCCCGGTCGATCAGCACGATGTCGTCGGCCAGCTGATCGGCCTCCTCCAGATACTGCGTGGTGAGCAGCACGGTCGTGCCCCGGCCGGCCAGCTCCCGTACCGCCGCCCAGATCTGGTTGCGGCTGTGCGGGTCGAGGCCGGTGGTCGGCTCGTCCAGGAAGAGGACCCGCGGGCGGGTCAGCAGGCTGGCGGCGAGGTCGAGGCGGCGGCGCATGCCGCCCGAGTAGGTGCGGGCCGGGCGGTCGGCCGCCTCGGCCAGCTCGAAACGCTCCAGGAGCTCGTCGGCGCGGGTGCGTGCCGAGCCGCCGCGGAACCGTTGCAGCCTGGCGAAGAGCCGCAGGTTCTGCCGGCCGGAGAGCTCGCCGTCGACCGAGGCGTCCTGCCCGGTGACCCCGATGGCGGCGCGCACCGCGCCGGCCTCGCGCACCACGTCGTGGCCGGCCACCCGGGCGCTGCCGCCGTCCGGCGCGGTCAACGTGGTGAGCACCCGGACGGCGGTGGTCTTGCCCGCGCCGTTCGGCCCCAGCACTCCGCAGACGGCACCCTCGGCGACCGCGAGATCGAGCCCCCGCAGCGCGTGGACATCGCCGTATCGCTTCTCCAGACCTTCACTAAGTACAGCGTACGTAGTTGTCATGCGGCCCACCGTACCGCACTACGTACGGTGTACGTAACTACGATGGTGGGCGAGGTGATGATCGATGGTGGGGCGACCCGCTGTACCCGAAGTGATCTGGGCCCGCCCCGAGCGTGCGGGCCGGGGCCCCCGGCCCGCGTTCAGCCGGGCGGACATCGCGGCGGCGGCCGTCCGTATCGCCGATGCGGAGGGCTTCGACGCGGTGTCGATGCGCAAGGTCGCGGCGGAGCTCGGCTGCGGCACGATGTCGCTCTACAACTACGTGCCGCGCAAGGAGGATCTGTACGAGCTGATGCTCGACGCGGTCAGCGGCGACTACGAATTCCCGGAGCCGTCCGGCGACTGGCGCGCCGACCTCGTCGCGCTCGCCCACCAGACCCGCGCGATGATGCACCGCCACACCTGGGTGCCCCGGCTGATGTCACCCGTGTACGGCTTCAGCCCGAACTCCCTGCGGTACCTGGAGTACGCGCTCAGCTGTCTGGACGGGGTCGACGCGCGGTTCGGCGAGAAGATGGAGCTGATCGCCATGGTGAACGGCGTGGTCACCACCTATGTGGCCAACGAGATCGCCACGGCGGAGCGCAGCCGGTCGCTGCCCTGGACCGAGGAGCAGGAGCACGAGGCCCGCACCGGCTATCTGATCAGCCAGATCGCGACCGGGAAGTATCCCCGGATGGCGGCGGGGTTCGCCGAGGACTCCGGGCCGATCGATCTGGACGGGGTCTTCGACCGGGCGCTCCACCGGGTGCTGGACTCCTTCGCCCGGTAGCCCCGCCCGGTGTCCACTCACAGCAGCGCGAACTGTCCGTCCGGGCCCTCCTCCTGATGACCGAGCACCGAGGCGGGCCGCCGGGCGGCGGTCGCGACGGGCAGCACGCCCGCCGCCCGGAGCTCGGCGGCCGTGATCCCCGGCCCGTCGGCCAGGACCTCCTGGCGGGGGCGGAGTGCGTCGAGCAGGGCGAGCAGGGTGATCAGTTCCAGCAGCTGGGAGGTCCACTCCTGGGGCCAGGCGTGCGGCCGGACCGCCTCCAGGCCGTCCATGTCCAGCGCGCCCGCCGCCGACCGCCGCCCGAACCAGAGCTCCAGCATCCGGACCCCGCCCACCCGGAACCCCCACGCCCCGGGCGGCACGGGCGAGATGCGGCCCGTCCCCACCGTGAGCGTCTCGCTGTCCGGGTCGTACGCCAGGCCGTCCGGTACGGGCGGAACCGCGGCCCGCACATAGGGCCGGCGCCCGCCGGGCAGCCGTGGGCGCTCCGTGCCGCGCGCACCCCGCAGTTGCAGCCGCAACAGCTCCTGGCCCAGCTCCACCCCGGCCGTCCAGCGCGCGGTGTCGGCGGGCAGCGGGACCACGCAGCCGGCCGGCGAGTGGCGGGCCGCCGCGAGCGCCCAGGCCAGCACGGCACGGGCCGTCACCGAGTCCCCGTGGCGGGCCCGCAGCAGGGTCAGCAGCCCGGGGGCCAGATTGGGCTCGCGGCCGTCCGGGCGCCGGAACAGCGGCCGGATCCGGCCGGGCCGGCCCGCCGGGGAGTGGCCGTCCGGCAGCAGTGCCGTCACGGACAGGGCGGGCCCGGTGTCCCGGGGCACGTACCCGTGCTCCACGGCGAAGAGCTGGTGCCCGTCGGCGACCCGCCACAGCTCGGGGCGGGCGGCATCGATCAGCCGGTGGTCGGGGAGCAGCCACTGCTCGTCGAACGGGCCGTGCGCGATCCGTACCGGCTCCGGGCACGGCCCCTCCTCGCGGGCGAACCGGCCGGTGCCGGTGGCCTGTCCGGGCAGCGCCGCCACCGGGGTCCGCGGGGTACGGGAGCGGGTCGCCCGGAACAGCCGCTCGCGTTCGTCGTCCGGGGCCCGTACCAGCCGGTCCCAGCGCGCCCGGAGGGAGGCGGCGTCGGGGGCGATCACCCAGGGGCGGCCGGTGCGCAGCGGCCGTACGGACCAGGGCATCAGCTCGTCCAGGAGCGGGGCTCGCGTGTCCCGGGCATCGTCGCAGCCGCCCGCCGCCCGTGCCGCCACCGTGTCGTCCTCCCCGTCGCCACGTCCGCCCGCCCTCCCGGGCATCGTAGCCGCGCCCCGCGGCACGGGGCAGTGCGTCAGTGCGCCTCCACGGTGACCGAGAAGGAGAACCGGTCGCCCCGGTAGCGGATCCGCGCCACGTCGGCCACCCGGCCGCCCTCGTCGTACGTCACGCCCGTGTAGAACAGGATCGGGCTCAGCAGCGGGACCTGGAGGAGTTCGGCGGTGGCCGGGTCGGCGAGGCGCGCCTCGACCGTGTCGGTGATGCGCGAGATCTGGACACCGACCCGGTCGCGCAGCACCTTGGTCATCGGCCAGCGTTCGAGATCGGCGACGTCCAGACGGGCCGCGATGTCGGGACGCACCACGTTCTCCGCCCAGTTGGTGGGCTCGTCGCTGTCGCCGTCGCGGCGCAGCCGGCGGTAGCTGACCAGCTCCGCGCAGTCGGGGAAGTACTCGGTGAGCTCGTCCGGCACGGCGACCGGGCCGTGGCCGAGCACCGCGGTCCGCTCGCCCGACTGCTGGGCCACGATCGCGTCGATCGAACCCAGCAGCCGGACCGGCGACACCCGGCGGGCGCGCGGCTCGATGAACGTGCCGCGCCGCCGGTGCCTGCTGATCAGCCCTTCGGTCTCCAGCTCCTTGAGCGCCTGGCGCATCGTCAGGACGCTGACGCCGTAGTGCGCGGCGAGCTGCTCCTCGGTCGGCAGCCGCGCCGAGGCGTCCCTGGCACGGCCCAGTATCGAGGCGCGCAACGACTGCGAGACCTGGTACCACAGCGGCAGCTTGCGGTTCAGGACCAGTGAGTCGGGGGCGAAGGCCGGCCCCGGGGGGATCTTGGGCGTCTGAGGCACCTGGGGGCCTTTCGTTCGGACCGGGCCGGACCGGGGACGGTTGCCCGGTCGCCTACGGCCGGAAGTTGCGGCTCAGACCCTGCCACACGTCGTCGTAGCCGTGCTGGAGATGGCCGGCGCCGGCCGCCTGCTCCGTCGCCGTCACCGGCCAGCGGGTCTCGAACATGAAGGCGAGGCCGTCGTCGATCTTCTGCGGCTTCAGCTCCGCCTCGCTGGCCCGGTCGAAGGTCTCCCGGTCCGGGCCGTGCGCCGACATCATGTTGTGGAGCGAACCGCCGCCCGGGACGAAGCCGCCCTTGCCCGCCGTCTTCGCGTCGTACGCGCCCTCGATCAGGCCCATGTACTCGCTCATCACATTGCGGTGGAAGTACGGCGGCCGGAAGGTGTCCTCGCCGACCAGCCAGCGCGGCGCGAAGACGACGAAGTCGACCCCGGCCAGACCGGGCGTGTCGGACGGCGACGTCAGCACCGTGAAGATCGACGGGTCGGGGTGGTCGTAGCTGATCGAGCCGATGACGTTGAAGCGGTGCAGATCGTAGACGTACGGGGTGTGGTTGCCGTGCCAGGCGACCACGTCGAGCGGGGAATGGCCGTACGTCGCCGACCAGAGGTTCCCGCAGAACTTGTTGATCACTTCCACCGGGCGGTCGTCGTCCTCGTACGCGGCGACAGGGGCGAGGAAGTCCCGGGCGTTCGCCAGGCCGTTGGCACCGATCGGGCCGAGGTCGGGGAGGGTGAACGGCTGGCCGTAGTTCTCGCAGACGTAGCCGCGGGCGGTCGCGTCCAGCAGTTCCACGCGGAACCGGACCCCGCGCGGAATCAGGGCGACATGCCCCGGCTCGGCGCGCAGCAGGCCCAGTTCGGTACGGAGCAGCAGGCCGCCGTGTTCCGGGACGATCAGCAGTTCGCCGTCCGAGTCGCTGAACACCCGGTCCGTCATGGACGAGTCGGCGTGGTAGAGGTGCACGGCCATGCCGGTGCGCTGCGTCGCGTCGCCGTTGCCGCCGAGGGTCCACAGGCCGGCCAGGAAGTCCGTTCCGGCCGCGGGCTCGGGAAGCGGATCCCAGCGCAGCCGGTTGGGGTCCGGCACGGACTCGGTGAACGGGGCGGTGCGGATCGCGCCGTTGCCGATCCGGACGAACGGCGGGTGCGCGGCCGACGGGCGGATCCGGTAGAGCCAGGAACGGCGGTTGTGGGCGCGCGGTTCGGTGAACGCGGAGCCGCTCAGCTGCTCCGCGTAGAGCCCCAGGGGTGCCCGCTGGGGGGAGTTGCGGCCGTGCGGCAGTGCGCCCGCCACCGCCTCCGAGCTGTGCTGATTGCCGAAACCGGCGGAATGCTCCAGCGCTTCCGCCGTCTTCCTCGCCTGCTCGATGCCGCTCATGTGCGCTCCCGGTGCCGAAGGAATCCTATGGGTAACCGTAGGAATCGAATGGGGGTGAGTCAACGGCATCTGTGACGCACCCGGGTGTCCGGCGGTTCAAATGCGTGGTGCGCAGGGGGGTTCCAAAAGTTGAACAATGCTCTACTCTCCCGCACATGTCGTGGACACGAAGACTTTTGGTGGTTCTGGCGGCGCTCGCCGCCGCCCTCCTCGCGGCCCCGGCCGCCCAGGCGCACGAAGAACGTCCGGTCACCCTGCCCGACGGGACCGGCAGCGTCCCCGTGTACCGCACGGGCGAGCCCGACCTGCTGGTCTGCAAGAGCGACCGGGCGGACTTCGAGCGCCGGGTGTCCGGCTTCCCGGAGGCGCTGCGGACCCGGAACCTGAAGCTCTTCGAACGGTGCCGGAAGTCCGGCTACCGGCACCTGCAACAGGCCGTCGACGCGGTGGACCGGCCCGGCATGAACATCGCCGTCCTGCCCGGCCTGTACGAGGAGGAGCCCTCGCTGCCCAAGCCGACGGGGGAGTGCACCCGGCTGAAGGCGCCCAACTCCCAGCTCGGCTACCAGATCCTGTCGTACGCCCAGCAGGCGCGGTGCCCGCACAACCAGAACCTGGTGGCGATCCTCGGCAAGAAGGACCTCCAGATCGAGGGCACCGGCGCCGAGCGCACGGACGTGGTCATCGACGCCAAGTACCAGAAGCTCAACGCGATCCGCGCGGACGGCTCCGACGGGATCTACTTCCGCAACTTCACCGCCCAGCGCACCACCTTCAACTCCCTGTACGTCCTGGCCCAGGACGGCTTCGTCATCGATTCCGTCCTCACCCGGTGGAACGACGAGTACGGCTTCCTGACCTTCGCCAGTGACCACGGGCTGTACAAGAACTGCGAGTCGTACGGGAACGGCGACTCGGGCATCTACCCGGGGAGCGCGTCGAACATCAACGACGGCTACGGCTACGACGTGCCGCGCTACTCCATCGAGATCACCGGCTGCCGCAGCCACCACAACATGGTCGGCTACTCCGGCACCGCGGGCGACTCCGTCTACGTCCACGACAACGAGTTCGACCACAACATGGGCGGCGCCTCGATGGACAGCGCCTTCCCCGGCCACCCCGGACTGCCACAGAACCACGCCCGCTTCGAACGCAACCTGATCCACGACAACAACGCCGACTACTACCCCTACGTCGCCGACGGCACCTGCGCCAAACCACCTGTGGACCGCGGCTACGAGGAGGGCGTCGTCTGCCCGCAGATCTCCATGCCGCCCGGCTCCGGCATCATCACCGCGGGCGGCAACTGGAACCGGTACGAGAACAACTGGATCTACGGACAGAAGCGCGCCGCCTTCGTCCTGACCGCCGTTCCCGCCTTCATCCGCGGCGAGGGCGCGCTGTCCAAGCAGACCGACACCTCGCACCACAACCGGTACGCGGGCAACCACCTCGGCAAGGACAAGGCGGGCAACTCCCGGCCCAACCGCACCGATGTGTGGTGGGACGGCCAGGGCGAGGGCAACTGCTGGCAGTCGGACGCCGGTCCGTCCTCCCCGCGTGCCCTGCCGGCCTGCGGTGCCGGGCGCGGCTCGGTGACCGGGAACACCGACCGGCTGGTCGGCGAACCGGTCAAGCTCGCTCAACTGCTGGTCTGCGCCGACTACAACGTGCAGGCGCGCCGGCTGCCGGCCGGCTGCGACTGGTACGGGGCGCGGGGCATCCAGCGCATCGAGGTGCAGGTGGCGCTGACGGTCGCGGTGGTGCTCGCGCTGGTCGGCGGGGTGCTGTGGTGGCGCAGACTGCGCGGCAGCCGGCTCGCCACGGTGGTCACCGGGCTCGGTCTGATCGGCCTCGCGCTCGATGTGGCCGGATCGACGATGGGGCTGGCCGCCTCCTACGTGCCCGCGCTGGCGCTGCTGCTGACCGGGGTGTGGTGGACCGGGACCGGTCTGGTGCTCCGGCGGGAGCGGCCCTGGCTGGGCTGGACCACGGTGGTGCTGGGCGGGCTCACGCTGCTGGACGCCGTGGACAAGGCCGTGTTCATGATCCCGTGGATCCCGCTCAGCCCGGCCTGGGTGCGTGGACTGCTCGGCGTGGTCTGGGTGGTGTGGGCCGTGATCGCCGCCGCCCGGCACGGCGAGCGCGATGCCTCGGACGCCCCCGGTACCACGGGTTCCGCGCAGGCTGCCGCCCCCGCCCCCGCCTCTGCCCCTGCCCCGGAAGGAGACGCGTCGTGAAGCGTTCCCACAGGCCCCTGCGGACCGCCCGACCGCGCCGCACCGTCCGACCCGGCCGGACCGCCCGGCCCGTCGTGGCCGCGGTCACCGCGCTCACCGCGGCCGCCCTCGTGTTCGGGGCGAGCGCCTGCGGCGGGCGGGCCACCACCCACCACAAGCCCGGCACCAGCCATGAGCAGGCCGGCGGCAGCGTCGGCCGGCTGCTCACCGCCGACGACGGCTCCGGCAACCGGCTGCGCCAGGTCGACGCCGAGGGCGCCCCCTCGGTGACGGTCGCCGTGCGGCCGGACTCGGAGGACGGCTGGAACGTCCACCTCACCGTACGGAACTTCCGGTTCACCCCGGACAGCGTGGGCGGCGCCGCGCTCCTCGGACGCGGCCACGCCCGGCTGTTCCTCGACGGCCGCCCCCTCGCCCGGATGTACGGCTCCTGGTACCACCTTCCCGCCTCCCTCGTCCGCGGCGCGGGAAAGGGCGGCACCGAACTCACCGCACGGCTCTACGCCGACGACCACACCGCCTGGGCCGTGAACTCCGCCCCCGTCCAGGCCACCACCTCCCTCTCCGAGGCCACATCCGCCCCCGGGAAGACCGGAGCCGCAACACCCCGGCCCGACACGACACTCGTCGAGATCACCGTCTCCCACGGCAAGGTCAGCCCCGAACCCGGCCGCACCGAGATCAAGAAGGGCCGGACCGTCCAGCTCCGGGTGCGCAGCGACCGCGCCGACCACCTCCACGTCCACGGCTACGACAAGGAAGCCGCCCTGCCCGCGGGCAGGACCGTCACCCTGACCTTCACCGCCGACCGCAGCGGGCTCTTCGAGGTCGAGACCCACGAGTCCGACCTGCTCCTGACCCAGCTCGTCGTACGGTGAGCGTCCTCGCCCACGGCATCGGGGCCCAGCACGACCTTCCGCTGTCCCCCTTCTACGCCTTCGCCGGCGCCTTCGCCGCCCTCTTCGTCTCCTTCCTCGCGCTCGGCCTGCTCTGGTCCGCCTCCCGGTTCCGCGGCGACCGGGCGGGCCGGCCGGTCCCGTCCGCCCTCCAGCGCCTCGCCGACGCCCGCCCCACCCGTATCGCCCTGCGGGCACTCGGCCTCGCCGCCGCCCTGTACGTCACACTCCAGCTCCTCCTCGGCCCCGACGACCCGGACCGCAACCCGGCCCCCGGCGCCGTGTACGTACTCCTGTGGGTCGGACTGGTCCCCGCCTCGCTCCTCCTCGGCCCCGTCTGGCGGCTGCTCAACCCACTGCGCACCGTCCACCTCCTCGTCCGCCGTGCCATGGGACGCGACCCCGCCGCGGGCCGCCCCCTTCCCGTACGGCTCGGGCTGTGGCCCGCCGCCGCCGGGCTCCTCGCCTTCACCTGGCTCGAACTCGTCGCCCCCGATCCCGCGTCGGCCGACGCCCTCCTCGTCTTCCTCGGCGGCTACGCCGGCGTCCACCTCGCGGGCGCCGCCCGGTACGGCGCCGGATGGTTCGACCGGGGGGACGCCTTCGAGGTCTACTCGGGGCTCCTCGCCCGGCTCTCCCCGCTCGGCCGCCGCCCCGCCGACCGCCGCCTCGTGTTCCGCTCCCCGTTCAACGGACTCGACGCCACCCCGCCGACCCCCGGACTCGTCGCCACCGTCTGCGTCATGCTCGGCTCCACCGCCTACGACGGCTTCTCCGACGCCCCGTCCTGGATCACCACCGTCCAGACCTCGTCCCTGGGCCGCACCACCACCGCCACCCTGGGACTCCTGGGCGCCGTCGCGCTCGTCGCCGCCCTCTACACCCTGTGCGCCGGTGCCGTCCGGCTGATCTCCGGCCGGCTGCACCACCCCCTCACCGCCTTCGCCCACTCGCTCGTACCGATCGCCCTCGGCTATCTGATCGCCCACTACTTCACACTCTTCGTCACCGAGGGGCCACGCACGGTCATGGTGGCACTCGGCGCCGACAACCCGGCCCCGCCCGAATCGCCCCTGGGTCCCGGTGGTGTCGCCACGCTCCAGGTCGCCGCGATCGTCCTCGGCCACGTACTCGGCGTCATCGCCGCCCACGACCGCTCCGTACGCCTCTTCCCGCCCGGCCGCGCCGTCGCGGGACAACTCCCGCTGCTGGTCCTGATGATCACGTACACCATCGGCGGTCTGTCGCTGCTCATCGCCTGAGAGCCGCGCCGGAAACCGGGCGGCCACCCACCCGCCGGGCATCCGGAGAACCGGCGGCCACCCGGCCGCCGGGCACGCGGAACCCACCGGCCATCCGCCGCAGAGGAGACCCACGGCATCATGGAGCCCGTGCCCCATGCGAACACGAACCTCCGCCGCGCCCCCGTACAGCAGCGCAGTGCCGAGCGCCTCGCCCGGATACTCGACGCCTGCGCCGAACTCCTCGACGAGACCGGCTACGAGCAGCTGTCCACCCGCGCCGTGGCCCTCCGCGCAGGGGTGCCCATCGGCTCCGTGTACCGGTTCTTCTCCAACAAGAGGGCGCTGACCGACGCGCTGGCCCAGCGCAATCTGGACAGCTACGCCGAACGCATCACCGGCCGCCTGGCCGCCATCCCGGCCACGGACTGGCGCAGCGCCATCGATGCCGTGCTGGACGAATACCTGGCCATGAAGCGCTCCGTGGCCGGATTCGCCCTGGTCGACTTCGGCGCGGTGGCCCCCGAGGAGGACCCCGCCAACGCCGCCAACCAGCGGGTCGCCGGCCGGCTCGCCGAACTGCTCGCCGGGCATCTGGGCGGCGCCCCCGACGAGGATCTCTCGCGCACCGTCCTGGTCTGCGTCGAGGCCGCCGACGCCCTCCTCCAACTCGCCTTCCGTACCGATCCGTCGGGCGACCGGGCCATCGTCGCCGAGACCCGCATCATGCTCCGGGCCTATCTGGCACGCGTGCTGGAGTGACCGCGCAGGCACCGGCGGCCCGTTGTGCTCCCTCGGTGACCCCCGCGTTGACCTGGGGTTTTGCTCGTATTGCTCGCATGTCAACGTCTTGTTAACGCTTCGAATCGCGCCCTAACGTCATCCGCACCGCCGAGTCCGGCGGGAGTTCAAGGGTGAGCGATAGGTGTCCACATGCTGACAATCCTCGGCTTCGCCATGATTGCGACCTTCCTGGTCCTGATCATGCTGAAGAAGATGTCGCCGATCGCGGCGTTGGTCCTGATCCCCGCGCTGTTCTGCGTCGCGGTCGGACAGGGCGCGAAGCTCGGTGACTACGTCATCGACGGCGTCGGCAATCTGGCCCCGACCGCCGCGATGCTGATGTTCGCCATCGTCTACTTCGGTGTGATGATCGACGTCGGCCTCTTCGACCCGATCGTGCGCGGCATCCTGCGCTTCTGCAAGGCCGACCCGATGCGGATCGTCGTCGGTACGGCGGTGCTCGCCGCCATCGTCTCCCTCGACGGCGACGGCTCCACCACCTTCATGATCACCGTCTCGGCGATGTATCCGCTCTACAAGCGCCTCAGGATGAGCCTGGTCGTGATGACCGGCGTCGCCGCCACGGCGAACGGCGTCATGAACACCCTCCCCTGGGGCGGCCCCACCGCCCGCGCCGCCACCGCGCTCAAGCTGGACGCGGGCGACATCTTCGTACCGATGATCCCGGCGCTCGGCATCGGCCTGGTCGCCGTACTCCTCCTCGCCGTCGTGCTGGGCCGGCGCGAGCGCAAGCGCCTCGGCATGCTCACCCTCGACGAGGCGCCGGCCACCGGCACGGCCGTGGAGCCGGAGACCGTGCTCGTCGGGGCGGGCGGGAGCGGCGACCGCATCCGCAGGAACTCCGGCGGAGCCGGAACGGGTGTGGGCACGGGAGCGGGCGGCGACGCGGCGGAGCACCGGGCCACGGACGAGGACACGGACACGGACGAGGGCTTCAAGGGCCTGGACCCGGACCGGGCCACCCTGCGCCCGAAGCTCTACTGGTTCAACGCCGGCCTCACCATCGCCCTGCTCACCGCGATGATCATGGAACTGATGCCGATCCCGGTGCTCTTCCTGCTCGGCGCGGCCCTCGCCCTCACCGTCAACTTCCCCCACATGCCCGACCAGCGGGCCCGGATCGCCGCCCACGCCGACAACGTCCTCAACGTCTCCGGCATGGTCTTCGCCGCCGCCGTCTTCACCGGCGTCCTCTCCGGCACGGGCATGGTCCAGCACATGGCCGACTGGCTCGTCGGCGCGATCCCCGACGGCATGGGCCCGCACATGGCGATCGTCACCGGCATCCTCAGCATCCCGCTGACGTACTTCATGTCGAACGACGGCTTCTACTTCGGTGTCGTCCCGGTGCTCGCCGAGGCGGGCGCCGCCCACGGGGTCTCCCCGCTGGAGATCGCCCGCGCCTCCCTGGTCGGCCAGCCCCTGCACATGTCGTCCCCGCTGGTCCCGGCCGTCTACGTACTCGTCGGCATGGCGAAGGTCGAATTCGGCGACCACACCAGGTTCACCGTCAAGTGGGCGGCGCTCACCTCGCTGGTGGTGCTCTGCGCCGGACTCCTGTTCGGCATCATCTGACCGTGCGCCCCCTCCAGGAACCCGGCAGGAGCTGGCTGCTGCGCCTCGTCATCGCCTTCACCTTCGCGCAGGGGGCGGTGTCGATGGCGCGGCCCGCCGTCTCCTACCGGGCTCTCTCGCTCGGTGCGGACGAGCGTGCCATCGGCGTGATCACCGGGGTGTACGCGCTCCTCCCGCTCTTCGCCGCCGTACCGCTCGGGCGCCGGACCGACCACGGCCGGTGCGCGCCCCTGCTGCCCTTCGGCGTCGTGCTGATCGCGGGCGGCTGCGCCCTGAGCGGCCGGGCCGGCTCGCTGACCGCGATGGCGGCCTGGAGCGGGGTGATGGGTCTGGGCCACCTCTGTTTCGTCATCGGCGCCCAGTCGATCGTCGCCCGGCAGTCCGGACCGGCCGAACAGGACCGCAACTTCGGGCACTTCACCATCGGAGCCTCCCTCGGCCAGCTCATCGGACCGATCGCCGCCGGGTATCTGATCTCCGAGCGGGACGGCGCCATGGCCCGTACCAGTGCACTCGCCCTGCTCGTCGCGGCGGCCGTCGTCGCCGTCTCCCTCGGCTCGCTCCGGCGCATCGAGCACCGCTCCGCACCCGCCGCCCACCGGACGGAGCCGGCCGCGAAGGTCCCCGTCGGCCGCATCCTGCGGGCCCGCGGGGTTCCGGCCGGGATCTTCATCAGCCTCGCCGTGCTCTCCGCGACCGACATCCTCACCGCGTACCTGCCCGTCGTCGGCGAGCACCGGGGCATCGCCCCCGCCACCGTCGGCCTGCTGCTCAGCCTGCGCGCCGCCGCCACCATCGCCTGCCGGCTGGTGATGACGCCGATGCTCCGGGTCCTCGGCCGCACCGCGCTGCTCACCACCACCTGCCTGCTGGCCGGGGTGCTGTGCGCGGGCATCGCCCTGCCCGTCCCCGTGGCGGTGCTGGCCGTGATGCTCGCCGTGCTCGGCTTCTGCCTCGGCGTCGGGCAGCCGCTCTCGATGACCACCGTCGTCCGGGCCGCCCCGCCGGAGGCCCGCTCCACCGCGCTCGCCCTCCGCCTCACCGGGAACCGCCTGGGGCAGGTCGCGGCCCCCGCCTCGGCCGGACTGATCGCCGGGGTGGCGGGCACCGCGGCCCCCTTCGTCATGCTCGGCGCCCTCCTCCTCGCGGCGGCGGGGCTCGGCGTACGGAGCGGTCGGCGGGAGGAGAAGGCCGGTACCGCCCCGCACGTACCGGCACCGCCGCGGCCCCGGCGGCATCCCACCGACCGGAACCGTGCCTGACCCCCGCCGACGCCCGGCCGTTGACCTCAAGTCCACTGGAGGTCGTACGTTCCTCCCATGAGCATGGAAACCACAGCGTGGACACAGCTCCACAACGTCATGAACGCGCAAGCGGACCGACGCCCCTTCGACCGGAACACCCTGCGGCGCATCGCCGCGTTCGCCCGCCCGCACCGGCGCCGGGTCGCCCTCTTCCTGGTCCTCAGCGTGGGGGCGGGGGGGGGCGGCGGCGCCCCCCCCCCCCCCCCCCCCCGCGGGCGGGAAACCCCACGTTTACCGCGACCCGGGGGGCGCCCGCACCCCCGCCTGCCACCGGCTAGCCCGGTTCGCCCGCCCCG
>NZ_JBIDCA010000006.1:263273-422587 GCF_043204345.1 Streptomyces sp. NPDC047917 | reverse complement strand
GCGCACCGCCCCCCCTCCCCCCGCAACCCCCGGGGGCGCCGCCCGGCGTCCCCCCCCCCGCCCGGGCGCGGGGGCGCCCTCTGCGGGGCCCGCCGGGGGGGGCGGGGGGGGCCCGCCGCCCCCACCCCCGTCCTCGCCGGCCGCGTCGTCAACGCGATCGTGACCGGCAAGGAGTCGGGCACCGTCACCCGGCTGTCCCTCCTGATCGCCGTGATCGCCGTCGCGGAGGCCGCGCTCGGCCTGTTCAGCCGCTGGCTCTCGGCCAATCTCGGCGAGGGCCTGATCCTGGACCTGCGCACCACCGTCTTCGACCACGTGCAGCGCATGCCGGTCGCCTTCTTCACCCGGACCCGCACCGGCGCGCTCGTCAGCCGCCTCAACAACGACGTCATCGGCGCCCAGCGGGCCTTCAGCAACACGCTGTCCGGCGTCGTCAGCAATGTCGTGACCCTGCTGCTCACGCTCGGCGTGATGCTCTCCATCTCCTGGCAGATCACCGTGCTCGCACTGGTGCTGCTGCCGGTGTTCGTCCTGCCGGCCCGCCGGATGGGCTCCCGGATGGCGAGACTCCAGCGGGAGGCCGCGGCCCACAACGCCGCGATGGGAACCCGGATGACCGAGCGCTTCTCCGCACCCGGCGCCACCCTGATCAAGCTCTTCGGCCGCCCCGCCGACGAGTCCGCCGAATTCGCCGTCCGGGCCGGCCGGGTGCGCGACATCGGCGTACGCACGGCGATGGCCCAGTCCGCGTTCATCACCGCCCTCACCCTCGTGTCCGCCCTCGCCCTCGCCCTGGTCTACGGGCTCGGCGGCTTCTACGCACTGCGCGGGCAGCTCGACGCCGGCGCGGTGGTGGCCCTGGCCCTCCTGCTGACCCGGCTGTACGCACCGCTCACCGCACTCGCCGGGGCGCGCGTCGAGGTGATGAGCGCGCTCGTCAGCTTCGAGCGGGTCTTCGAGGTGCTCGACCTCAAGCCCCTCATCGACCAGAAGCCGGACGCACGGGCGGTCCCGGACGGCCCGGTGTCCGTCGAGTTCGACCAGGTGCGGTTCGGCTACCCCTCCGCGGACAAGGTCTCGCTCGCCTCCCTGGAGGACGTCGCGAGCCTCGACACCCGGGGCGGCGACGAGGTGCTGCGCGGCATCTCCTTCCGCGCCGAACCCGGCCAGACCGTCGCCCTCGTCGGCTCCTCCGGCGCCGGCAAGTCGACCATCGCCCAACTGCTGCCCCGGCTGTACGACACCGACGGGGGTTCGGTGCGCATCGGCGGCGTCGACGTGCGCGACCTGACCTCCGACACCCTGCGCGACACCCTCGGCATGGTCACCCAGGACGGCCACCTCTTCCACGAGTCGGTACGCGCCAACCTGCTGCTCGCCCGCCCCGGCGCCGCCGAGGAGGACCTGTGGGACGCGTTGCGCCGCTCCCGACTGGACGGACTCGTCGCCTCGCTGCCCGACGGGCTCGACACCGTCGTCGGCGAACGCGGCTACCGGCTCTCCGGCGGCGAACGCCAGCGCCTGACCATCGCCCGCCTGCTGCTGGCCCGCCAGCGCGTCGTCATCCTCGACGAGGCCACCGCCCACCTCGACAACACCTCCGAGGCGGCCGTCCAGGAGGCGCTCACCGAGGCACTCGCCGGCCGCACCGCCGTCGTGATCGCCCACCGGCTCTCCACCGTACGGGCGGCCGACCTCATCCTGGTCGTGGAGAGCGGGCGCATCGTGGAGCGGGGCACGCACGAGGAACTCCTCGCGGCGGGCGGCCGGTACGAGGAGCTGTACCGCACCCAGTTCGAGAACCCCGGTACGGAGCACGGGCAGCTCGACGCGCAGCCCTCGGCGTGACGGGCGTCTCTGGCGCGCCAAAACTAACAGCGCTAGTTTGGGAGTGGACGCCCCGTCCGCAACCGTGTCCGGGAGGAACAGCGATGAAGGCCCACGACGGCATGTACATCGGCGGAGCCTGGCGGCCCGCCGCGGGACGGGACGCCATCGCGGTGGTGAACCCGGCGGACGAACAGGTCATCGCCGAGGTCCCGGCCGGCGGGGCCGAGGACGTCGACGCCGCGGTACGGGCCGCCCGCGCCGCGCTCCCCGCCTGGGCGGCCACCGCGCCCGCCGAGCGGGCCGCGCGGATCGCGGCCCTGCGTGATGTGCTGGTGGCCCGCAAGGACGAGATCGCGGAGACCGTCACCGCCGAGCTCGGCGCGCCGCTGCCGTTCTCGCAGGCGGTGCACGCGGGCGTGCCGATCCTGGTGGCCGGTTCGTACGCGGGGCTCGCCGCCTCGTACGCCTTCGAGGAGAAGGTCGGCAACTCCACCGTGTACGCCGAGCCGGTGGGCGTGGTCGGTGCGATCACCCCGTGGAACTACCCGCTGCACCAGATCGTCGCCAAGGTCGCCCCGGCGCTCGCGGCGGGCTGCACGATCGTCCTCAAGCCCGCCGAGGACACCCCGCTGACCGCCCAGCTCTTCGCCGAGGCCGTCCACGAGGCGGGCGTCCCCGCAGGCGTGTTCAACCTGGTCACCGGCCTCGGCCCGGTCGCCGGACAGGCCCTCGCGGAGCACGAAGGCGTCGATCTGGTCTCGTTCACCGGCTCCACCGCGGTCGGCAGGAAGATCGGCGCCACGGCCGGCGCGGCCGTCAAGCGCGTCGCCCTCGAACTGGGCGGAAAGTCCGCCAACGTCATCCTGCCGAGCGCGGACCTGGCCAAGGCGGTCGCCGTCGGCGTCGCGAACGTCATGGGCAACTCCGGTCAGACGTGCAGCGCCTGGACCCGGATGCTGGTCCACACCTCGCAGTACGACGAGGCGGTCGCGCTCGCCGCGGAGGCCGCCGCCAAGTACGGCGACCGCATCGGCCCCCTCGTCAACGCCAAGCAGCACGCACGGGTGCGCGGCTACATCGAGAAGGGGGTGGCGGAGGGTGCCCGCCTCGTCGCGGGCGGCCCCGAAGCCCCGCGCGAACAGGGCTACTTCGTCAGCCCGACCGTGTTCGCCGATGTCACCCCGGAGATGACCGTCGCGCAGGAGGAGATCTTCGGCCCGGTCGTCTCGCTCATCCGCTACGAGGACGAGGACGACGCCCTGCGCATCGCCAACGGCACCGTGTACGGCCTCGCGGGCGCGGTCTGGGCGGGCGACGAGGCCGAGGCGGTGGCGTTCGCCCGGCGGATGGACACCGGGCAGGTCGACATCAACGGCGGCCGGTTCAACCCGCTCGCCCCGTTCGGCGGCTACAAGCAGTCCGGCGTCGGCCGCGAACTCGGCTCCCACGGGCTCGCGGAGTACCTCCAGACCAAGTCCCTCCAGTTCTGACCGTTCCGCACCGCCCCGTTCCTCCGCACAGCCTTGCTTCTCCGCATCGTCCCGTTCCTCCGCACAGCTCTGCTTCTCCGCACCGCCCCGTTCCTCCGTCGCCCACCGTCAGGAGCCTGTTCGTGGTCCGCGCCGCCGTACTGCCCGCCGTCGGAGCTCCCCTGGAGATCACCGGCATCGAACTCCCGGAGCCCGGCCCCGGCCGGGTGCGGGTCGCCCTCGCCGCCGCCGGCGTCTGCCACTCCGACCTCTCGCTCTGCGACGGCACCATGCGGGTGCCCGTCCCCGCCGTCCTCGGTCATGAAGGCGCCGGCACCGTCGTCGCGGTCGGTGAGGGCGTCACCCATGTGGCACCCGGCGACGGTGTCGTCCTCAACTGGGCTCCCTCCTGCGGAAGTTGTCATGCCTGCGCGCTGGGCGAGGTCTGGCTCTGCGCGAACGCCCTGAACGGCGCGGGCGCGGTGCACGCCAGGCGCGCGGACGACGGAAGCGAACTGCACCCCGGTCTCAACGTCGCCGCGTTCGCCGAGGAGACGGTGGTCGCCGCCGGCTGCGTACTGCCCGTTCCGGACGGCATCCCGCTCACCGACGCGGCCCTCCTGGGCTGCGCCGTCCTCACCGGGTACGGCGCCGTGCACCACTCGGCGAAGCTGCGGGAGGGCGAGACGGTCGCGGTGTTCGGTGCCGGGGGAGTGGGGCTGGCCGCGCTCCAGGCCGCCCGCATCGCCGGTGCCTCGCGCATCGTCGCGGTCGACGTCTCCCCGCAGAAGGAGGAGCTGGCCCGCCGGGCCGGTGCCACCGACTACGTGGTCGCCTCGGAGCACACCGCGCGTGAGATCAGGTCCCTCACCGGCAAGCAGGGGGTGGACGCCGCCATCGAGTGCGTGGGACGCGCCACCACCATCCGCACCGCCTGGGAGTCCACCCGCCGCGGCGGCCGGACCACGGTCGTCGGCATCGGCGGCAAGGACCAGCAGGTCACCTTCAACGCCCTGGAACTCTTCCACTGGGGGCGCACCCTCTCCGGCTGCGTCTACGGCAATTCCGACCCGGCGCGCGACCTGCCGGTCCTGGCGGGCCACATCCGGGAGGGCCGGCTCGACCTGGGCGCCCTGGTGACGGAACGCATCACCCTGGACGCCATCCCGGCGGCGTTCGACAACATGATCGCGGGCAAGGGCGGACGGGCCCTGGTGGTGTTCTGACGGCCCGTCCCGTGATCCCTCGCCGGGCTCAGCCCGTGGGCCCGGCGGCCGCCCTCTCCGTGGTGAGCAGCCGGGCGTCCATCTCGCCCTGCTCGAAGAGCCGGGAGGCCGGACCCACGATCAGCGGGTCCGGCTCGTGGGCCACCGCCGCGTCCTTGTCCGGGTAGTCGAAGCGGTGCAGCACGTGCCGGATCGCCTCCAGCCGGGCCCGCTTCTTGTCATTGCTCTTCACCACGGTCCAGGGCGCGTCCGCCGTGTCCGTGTGGAACAGCATCAGCTCCTTGGCCTCCGTGTACGCGTCCCACTTGTCCAGCGAGGCGAGGTCGACCGGGCTGAGCTTCCACTGCCGCACCGGATCGATCTGACGGATCATGAACCGGTTGCGCTGCTCGTTGCGGGAGACGGAGAACCAGAACTTCACCAGATGGATGCCGTCCCGGGCGAGCATCCGCTCGAATCCCGGTGCCTGGTGCATGAATTCGAGGTACTCGCGGGTGGAGCAGAACCCCATCACCCGCTCCACACCGGCCCGGTTGTACCAGGACCGGTCGAAGAGCACGATCTCCCCGGCGGACGGCAGATGTGCCGTGTACCGCTGGAAGTACCACTGGGTGCGCTCGCGTTCGGTGGGCTTCTCCAGCGCCACCACTCGCGCGCCGCGGGGGTTGAGGTGCTCGGTGAACCGCTTGATCGTGCCGCCCTTGCCAGCCGCGTCCCGCCCCTCGAAGAGGATGACGAGGCGTTCGTCGCGCTCCTTCACCCAGTGCTGGAGCTTGAGCAGTTCGATCTGCAGGGCGCGCTTGGACTTCTCGTACGCCTTCCGGCCGAGCTTGTGGCCGTACGGGTAGTCCTCCCGCCAGGCGTCCCGCGCCCGGCCCTCGGGCGTCACCAGGACCGGATCGTCGTCACCGCTGTCGGACACCCGGAAGCCGGCGAGCCCGGGGCCGCCGTGCCGGGCCGCCTCGGTGAGTGCGGCCGGCACGGCTTCCCGGTCCCCGGTCCGCTGCTTCCGGACGCCCCGCTGCTTCTGGGCGCCCTGCCTCTTCGCGTCCCGCTGCTCCGACCGCTCAGGGCCGGCCGGCTTCCCGGTGTTCCGCGTCATGTCGGCGTCCCTCCACCGGCGGTGCCGGATCTTTTCGCGTCAGGCCAGTCTGCGGACCCATCCGGGAGACCGCCACCCCGGCCAGGCAGAGCAGTCCGCCGCCGACGGTGAGCGGCGCGGGCACCTCGTCCAGTACCAGCCAGGACATCAGCACCACCAGCGCCGGCACCGCGTACGTGGTGGCGCCCATCCGCCCCGCCGTGGTCCGGGCGAGCGCGTAGGCCCAGGTGGTGAAGGCCAGAGCGGTCGGGAAGAGGCCCAGATAGACCATGTTCAGCGTGGCGGACAGCGGTGCGTCGGCGGCGTCGGAGATCAGCGCACCGGAGAACGGCAGACAGGCGACGGTGCCGACCAGGCAGCCGAAGGCGGTGATCTGCAGCGCGGAGCCGTGCCGCAGTGCGGGCTTCTGGCGTACCACCCCGGTCGCGTACGCCACGGCGGCCAGCAGGCACAGCGCCACGCCGAGCACCGACGCACCGCCGTCCCCCGACATCGAGAGCCCCACCACCGCGGCGCCCGCGAACGACACGGCCATGCCCGCCAGCAGCCTGCGGGGCAGCCCCTCGCCCAGCATCCGGGCACCGAGCAGCGCGATCAGCAACGGCCCGATGTTCACCACCATCGCGGCCGTCCCCGCGTCGACCTGTTGCTCGCCCCAGTTGAGCACCACCATGTACAGCCCGAACCAGAGCAGCCCGGACCAGACGATCCCCGGCCAGGCGGCCCGCGAAGGCAGCCCCTCGCGCCGCACCACCAGGAGCACGCCGAGCGCCAGCGAGCCGGCGAGCAGCCGGCCGAGGGCGAGCGCGCCGGGCGAGTAGGCCTCGCCGGCGCTGCGGATGGAGACGAAGGCGGAGGCCCAGAGCAGCACGGTGGTGCACGCCGCGGCGGTGGCCCGCCAGTCACGGTGGGCGGCGGGGGAGGGGGCCGGTTGTGTGGTCATGGCCCCGACAGTAGGGCCGCGACCGTTCGGCCCCTACCGAATTGTCGTCGGCTCGATGCCGAGGCGCTCGTACAGCGCCCGCTCACCGGCCGGGGTGGCCTTCACCGCCCGGCCGGACCCGATCCGTACGCACCACCCGGCGTCCAGCGCGTGGCGGCACAGCGCGGCACCCGCCGCACCGGCCAGATGCGGCCTGCGCTCCGTCCAGTCCAGGCAGCTCCGTACCAGGGGACGCCGGGAGCCCGTCTCCAGGGCGATGCCCAGCTCGTCGAACCAGCGCAGACCCTCGCCGGTGAGCGCGAAGCCGGTGTCCTGTGCCAGCAGCCCCCGTGCGGTCATGGCATCGGCGATCGCGATGCCGATCCGCCCCGCGAGGTGGTCGTAGCAGGTGCGGCCGCGGGCCAGCGCGCTGCCCGCGCTCACCGCGCCCAGGGAGCGCGGCGGCTCGGGCGGTGAGCCGGGGACGACGTGGGCCGCCAGGTCCTCGACCAGCTGCGCGGTGCGTTCGTCGGCCAGCCGCAGATAGCGGTGGCGGCCCTGCCGCTCCTCGGCCAGCAGACCGCCCGCGACGAGCTTGCCGAGGTGTTCGCTGGCGGTCGACGGCGCCACGGAGGCGTGCCGGGCCAGCTCACCCGCGGTCCAGGCGCGGCCGTCGAGCAGGGCCAGGCAGAAGGCGGCGCGGGTCTCGTCGGCGAGGAGCGCGGCCAGGGCGGCGAGCCGTGGTGCGGCCGGGTCGGGGTGTGCCGTGCGTGCCATGTGGACCAGGATGCGTCAGGAACGCTTCGGCGCGGGCCGAACCGTCCCGGCCGGCACCAGCAGCTCGTACTGGACCGAGAGACCGTCGACCAGGGCCCGCAGCCCGGTCTCGAAGGCCCCCTCATCGACCTTCTGGCGGCGCTCGGCCAGCAGATGGGCCTGGCCGAGATGCGGGTAGTCGGCGGGGTCGTACGCCGTCTCGTCGTCGACGAAGCCGCGGGCGAAGGAGCCCAGTGCCGAACCGGTGATGAAGTAGCGCATCAGCGCCCCGATGTACGTGGCCTGGGCGGGCGGCCAGCCGGCCCTGACCATCGCGCCGAACACCGCGTCGGCGACCCGGAGACCGGCCGGCCGGCGCCCCGGGCCCTGGGCCAGCACCGGAACGATGTGCGGGTGCTCGGTGAGCGCCGCACGATAGGAGACGGCCCAGTCGTGCAGGGCGGCGCGCCAGTCGCGGGTGTCCGACTCGTCGAACATCGACAGATCGACCTGCGCGGACACGGCGTCCGCGACGGCGTCCAGGATCTCGTCCTTGTTGCGGAAGTGGTTGTAGAGCGAGGGCCCGCTGACCCCGAGTTCGGCCGCGAGCCGACGGGTGGAGACGGCGTCGAGCCCCTCGGAGTCCACGAGCGCGCTCGCCGTCACGACGATGCGGTCTCTGCTGAGGAGGGGCTTGCGCGGTCGGGCCATGCGGCACATAGTAGGGCCTGCAAGCGAAAAACTAGCAGTGCTAATTAAAGTGTGGGAGTCGAAGGATGAACCTGGAGCTCAGCGAGGAGCAGGAAGCCGTCCGGCAGCTCGCCAAGGACTTCGTCGCCCGTGAGATCGCCCCGCATGCCGTGGCGTGGGACCGGGCCGAGAACGTCGACAGGTCGATCGTGAAGAAGCTGGGCTCGGTGGGCTTCCTCGGGCTGACCGTTCCCGAGGAGTACGGCGGCTCCGGCGGCGACCACCTCGCCTACTGCCTGGTCACCGAGGAGCTCGGCCGCGGTGACTCCTCGGTCCGCGGCATCGTCTCCGTCTCCCTCGGTCTGGTCACCAAGACCATCGCCGCCTGGGGCGACGAGGAGCAGAAGCGGCACTGGCTGCCGAGGCTCACCGCGGGCGGGGCGATCGGCTGCTTCGGCCTCACCGAGCCCGGCACCGGCTCGGACGCCGGGAACCTGACGACGAGGGCCGTCCGGGACGGTGCCGACTACGTCATCAACGGCAGCAAGATGTTCATCACCAACGGCACCTGGGCCGACGTCGTGCTGCTCTTCGCCCGCACCAACGACACCCCCGGCCACAAGGGCATATCCGCCTTCCTGGTCCCCACCGACACCCCCGGTCTCGGTCGCCGCACCATCCACGGCAAGCTCGGCCTGCGCGGCCAGGCCACCGCCGAGGTGGTCCTGGAGGACGTCCGGGTGCCCGCCTCGGCGCTCCTGGGTCCGGAGGGCAAGGGCTTCTCCATCGCCATGTCCGCCCTGGCCAAGGGGCGGATGTCGGTCGCGGCCGGCTGTGTCGGCATCGCCCAGGCCGCCCTGGACGCCGCCGTGGGCTACGCCGCCGAGCGTGAACAGTTCGGCAAGTCCATCGCGAGCTACCAGCTCGTCCAGGAGCTCATCAGCGACATCGCCGTGGACGTGGACGCCGCCCGGCTGCTGACCTGGCGGGTGGCCGACCTCGTCGACCGCGGAGAGGACTTCGCCACCGCCGCCTCCAAGGCGAAGCTCTTCGCCTCGGAGGCCGCGGTCCGCGCCGCCAACAACGCGCTCCAGGTCTTCGGCGGCTACGGCTACATCGACGAGTACCCGGTCGGCAAACTGCTGCGCGACGCCCGGGTGATGACCCTGTACGAGGGCACCAGCCAGATCCAGAAGCTGATCATCGGCCGCGCGCTCACGGGGGTCTCCGCCTTCTGAACCCCGCGCCGCGACTCGAACGGGCGTCTGAGTACCCGGCTGAGTACGGGAACGGATGTGGCGCACGCCACGTCGGCCGATGCTGGGCTCCATGAGTGAGACAACATCGGTCAAGCAGCAGAGCACCGCGGCCTTCTACGGTCAGGCCGTCGCCTCCTTCGGGGTGGCGATCGGCGCGGTGAGTCTCGGCATCTACTTCCTGGACGCCGACGCCTGGGTGCGCGGATTCCTCGCGATCGGCGTCCTCTACCTCGTCACCTCCTGCTTCACCCTGGCCAAGGTCATCCGTGACCGGCAGGAGGCGGGGCAGATCGTCAGCCGGGTCGACCAGGCCCGGCTGGAGAAGATCCTCGCCGAGCACGACCCCTTCCAGAAGCTCTGACGATCCCGCCGGACGGGCCCTAAGCGCTTGCTCAGGTTCGGGGTATGGTGTTCGTCCTGCTGATGAGAGGGGCGAGTGACGATGAGCACGGCGGAGGAGACCGACGGCGACAGCGCGCCGTGGGCCGAGGTGACGCCCGAGGCGGCCAGGCGGCTGCTCGTCGCCGCCGTCGACGCCTTCGCCGAGCGCGGGTACCACGCCACCACCACCCGCGACATCGCGGGCCGGGCCGGGATGAGTCCCGCCGCGCTCTACATCCACTACAAGACGAAGGAAGAACTGCTCCACCGGATCAGCCGGATCGGCCACGACCGCGCCCTGTTCGTCCTGGAAGCGGCCGCCGACGGCGGGGGCACGGCGGCCGAGCGGCTGGCCGAGGCGGTGCGGTCCTTCGTCCGCTGGCACGCCGAGCAGCACACCACCGCCCGCGTGGTCCAGTACGAACTCGACGCCCTCGGCGAGGAGCATCGCACCGAGATCGTCGAACTGCGGCGCAGGAGCGACGCGGTGGTGCGCCGGATCATCGGTGAGGGCGTGCAGGCGGGGGAGTTCGACGTCCCCGACGTGCCGGGCACCACGCTCGCGGTGCTCTCGCTCTGCATCGACGTGGCGCGCTGGTTCAACGAGCAGGGCAGCCGGACGCCGGACGAGGTCGGCGAGCTCTACGCCGACCTCGTGCTGCGCATGGTCGCGGCCAAGCGGTAGCGCGACGGCCCGGCGGCGGACCGCCGCCGGGCCGGACGCCCGTCCGGACCGGACGGGCCGGACCGGATGTGCCGAACTGGATGTGCCGAACTGGATGTGCCGGGCCGGACGTGCCGGAGCCGGACGCGTCGGAGGTCAGAAGTAGTAGCGCGACACCGACTCGGCCACGCACACCGGCTTGTCGCCGCCCTCGCGCTCGACCGTGACGACGGCGGTGACCTGCACCCCGCCGCCGGCCTCCTCGACGCTCTTCAGGACGGCCGACGCGCGCAGCCGCGAGCCCACCGGCACGGTGGACGGGAAACGGACCTTGTTCGTCCCGTAGTTGATGCCCATCTTCATGCCCTCGACCCGCATGATCTGCGGTACGAGCGTCGGCAGCAGCGAGAGCGTGAGATAGCCGTGCGCGATCGTCTTGCCGAACGGTCCGGCGGCGGCCCGCTCCGGGTCCACGTGGATCCACTGGTGGTCACCGGTGGCCTCGGCGAAGAGGTCGATCCGCTTCTGCTCGATCTCCAGCCAGTCGCTGTGTCCCAGCTGCTCGCCCACTCCGTCGCGCAGCTCCTGCGCGGACGTGAAGATCCTCGGCTCTGCCATGTCCCTGGTCCCTGCCTTTCCAGCTCCGGGCCGTCCCTCGTCGCGCTGTCTAAGCGCTTGCTCAGCATGGTTGGCGGGTGCGTTCCTGTCAACGACGGACCCGGCCCGGGGCGGGCCAGTAGGGTTGGAGGGGTGCCCCAGATCCCACAGACGCTCCATGAACTCACGGTCGGACAGCTCTCCGCGCGCAGCGGCGCCGCTGTTTCGGCCCTGCACTTCTACGAGGCCAAGGGCCTGATCGGCAGCCGCCGCACCAGCGGCAACCAGCGTCGCTACACCAGGGACGCGCTGCGCAGGGTGGCGTTCATCCGCGCGGCTCAGCGGGTCGGCATCCCGCTCGCCACCATCCGGGACGCCCTCGCCGAACTCCCCGAGGAGCGCACCCCGAACCGCGACGACTGGGCGCGGCTCTCCGTGGCCTGGCGCTCCGAACTCGACGACCGCATCGAGCGGCTGGCGCGGCTGCGGGACCACCTCACCGACTGCATCGGCTGCGGCTGCCTGTCGCTGGAGAACTGCGTGCTGTCCAATCCGGACGACATCTCCGGCCGGCGGATCAGCGGCTCGCGCCTGATGCCGGAGCACCCGCAGGCCGAACACCCGTAGGTCGAACGCCCGCAGGCCGGATGCCCATGGGTCGAGTGCCCGCAGGCCGAGTGCCGGTGGGTCGGGCGTCCGCGGGCCGGGCGTCCAGGTGCCGGGTGTCTGCGAGTCGGTGTCCGGGGGCCGGTGTCTGCGAGTCGGGTGTCCGGGGGGCCGGGCGTCCATGGGCCGGTGTGTGCCGAGCGGTCCCCCGTGGGCCCGTCGGCTCGTCCCGGCGCGGGTCACGCCGCGGAGGCCAGATCCCGTCGTCCCGTGCTGCGGGCCCTGGACAGCGCCGCCGGGGTGAGTACCGGCTGCGGCACCACGATCCCGCAGTCCGCGCAGACCGGGCCCGACCACGGCTCGTGGAGCCAGCGCAGGCCGGTGCCCGCGCACACCGGGCAGGCCGTGCCGGGGGCCGATTCCAGCGCCGCGATCAGCCGGCGCAGTACCTCGGCGAGCGGCCGGGAGGGATGTACCGCCGGGTCCTCGCAGCGGGCGACCCCGTTGCCGCCCCAGGTACGCCGGTGCCAGTCGTCGAACGCGCCGGGCCGGCGCAGCCCGTCGCGCTTCTCCCGCCTGCGGCGCTCGGCGAACCCGGCCTCGTAACCGAGCCAGACCGCCCGCGCCGCCTCCAGCTCGTCCAGCGCGCGCATCAGCCGCGCCGGATCGGGGGACCGGTCCTCGGGCCCGATGCCGTGCCGCACGCACAGATGGTCCCAGGTCGCCCGATGTCCGTAAGGGGCGAACCTCTCCAGGCACTTGCGCAGCGAATACCGCCGCAGTGCCAGGTCGCTCCGTGGATCGCGGACCTGTCTCGCAAGACTCCGGAATCCCGCCACCGCACCGTCACCTCCGTCGCTCGTACTTCGGCGTCCAGGGCCTTTCGTCCGGGTCGGGCCGGACGTAAACGAAAGGCCCTGAGAATGGACGTACGGCTCCCCGATTCGGATCCCTCGGGACACGACATCGTCCGAAAAGTGAGGCCGCCGGCGCCGGGACGCCGCGGACCGAGTGGCATGTGACGATTCAGAAAAAGTGACGGTTGTTCACCTTACCGATGGGTCATACCGCCAGTAACCTCCGGCGCACAGCCTCTCGGAGGAGCCCGCATGCCCCCACGCACCGTCAAGCTCAGAGCCGCCACCATAGCGGCGGTCCTCGCACTCGGCACCACCCTGCTCGCGGCCTCGCCGCAGGCCGGCGCCGCGGAACCCGACCCCGTCACCGACTACTGCCAGGGGCAGTGCGACGACATCCTGCCCCCGGGCGAGAACGGGAACGCCACCCTCGTCGAGATCCTCGGCAACAAGGCGTTCGGTACGCATCCCAAGCACAGCGACGACCAACTCGACCGCTACAACGGCCTGGTGGCCGGACACTCGGGTCTCACCGACCAGAAGCTGACCGACTTCTTCAACGATGCCTCGTTCGGTGTGCCGAAGGACCAGGTCGAGTCCGTCACCTCGCCCCGCGACGACGTCACCATCACCCGTGACAAGGCGTCCGGTGTCCCGCACATCAAGGGCACCACCCGCTACGGCACCGAGTTCGGCGCCGGATTCGCCGCCGGGCAGGACCGGCTCTGGCTGATGGACCTCTTCCGCCACATCGGACGCGGCGAGCTGACCTCGTTCGCCGGCGGCGCCCTCGCCAACCAGGGCCTGGAGCAGCAGTTCTGGCCACAGGCCCCGTACACCGAGGCGGACCTCGAAGCCCAGGTCGAGCAGATCAGGACCCGTGAGGGCGCCCGTGGCGAGCAGGCCATGGCGGACGCCCAGGCGTATGTCGACGGCATCAACGCCTACCGGGAGAAGTCCAAGAACGGCCGCTACTTCCCGGGCGAGTACGTCCTCACCGGCAAGATCGACGCCATCACCAACGTCGGCGAGATACAGCCGTTCAAGCTGACCGACCTGATCTCCATCGCCTCGGTGGTCGGCGGTCAGTTCGGCGGCGGCGGTGGCGGGGAGGTGCAGGCGGCGCTCTCGCTGCTGGCCGCCCAGCAGAAGTACGGCGTCGCCGAGGGCACCGAGGTCTGGGAATCCTTCCGCCAGCGCGAGGACCCCGAGGCCGTGCTGACGATCCATGACGGCACCTCGTTCCCGTACGCGGGCAAGCCCGACAAGGCACGCGGCACCGCACTGCCCGATGCCGGGTCCGTCACCGCGGAACCCGTGATCTACGACCGCACCGGCTCCGCGGGCACCGACAGGAAGACCCCGGTCAAGGCCCCGGCTCCGCTCAAGAAGGCCCAGGGCATCTACGACGACGGCGTCATCCCCGAGGGCTCGCTGCCCGGTTCGGGATCCGGCGCCCAGAAGCGCGGCATGTCCAACGCCCTGCTGGTCTCCGGGAAGAACACCGCGAGCGGAAACCCCATCGCCGTGTTCGGGCCGCAGACCGGCTACTTCGCCCCGCAGCTGATGATGCTCCAGGAACTCCAGGGGCCGGGCATCAGCGCCCGCGGCGTCTCCTTCGCCGGTGTCGGCATGTACATCCAGATGGGCCGCGGCCAGGACTACGCCTGGAGCGCCACCTCGGCCGGCCAGGACATCACCGACACCTACGCCATCGATCTGTGCGAGCCCGACGGCTCCACGCCCACCAAGGACTCCACGCACTACCTCTACCGCGGCACCTGCACCGCCATGGAGACGCTGGAGCACACCAACTCCTGGAAGCCGACCGTCGCCGACTCCACGGCGAAGGGCTCCTACCGGATGCAGGCGAGGCGCACGAACTACGGCATCGTCACCCACCGCGCCACCGTGGGCGGCAAGCCCGTCGCGTACACCTCGCTGCGTACCACCTACCGCCACGAGGCCGACTCGATCATCGGCTTCCAGATGCTCAACGATCCGTCGTACGTCAAGGACGCCGCCACCTTCCAGCAGGCGGCGAGCAACATCGACTACGCCTTCAACTGGTTCTACGCCGACTCCCGCACCGCCGCCTACTACAACAGCGGCATGAACCCGGTGCGGGCGCCGGGCGTCGACCCGGCACTGCCGGTGCGGGCCGAGCGGGCCTACGAGTGGCAGGGGTACGAACCGGCCGCCAACACCGCCGCGTACACCCCGTTCGCCGAGCACCCGCACTCCAGCGGGCAGGACTACTACATCTCCTGGAACAACAGGCAGGCCAAGGGCTATGCCGCCGCGGGCTTCGGTCTCGGCGCCGTGCACCGGGGCGATCTGCTGGACGACAGGGTGGCGAAGCTGGTCGAGGAGGGCGGGGTGACCCGCGCGTCCCTCACCCGGGCCATGGCCGAGGCCGCGGTCACGGATCTGCGCGGCGAGCAACTGCTGCCCGAACTGCTGAAGGTGATCCGCTCGAAGCCGGTGACCGACCCCGAACTCAACGGCGCGGTCCAGCAGTTGGAGTCCTGGCGGGCGGCGGGCTCGCAGCGCCGGGAGAGCAGCCCCGGCTCGCACACGTACACCCACGCCGACGCGGTGCGGATCATGGACGCGTGGTGGCCGAAACTGGTCGAGACCGAGTTCAGGCCGGGGCTCGGTGACGACTTGTACGGAGCGCTGACCGGCAGCCTCGCCACCGACGAGTCACCGGCGGCGAGCCACGGGCCGAGCGGGGCGCACAGCGGATCCGCGTTCCAGTACGGCTGGTGGGGCTTCGTGGACAAGGACCTGCGCCAGGTCCTGGGCCAGCCGGTCAAGGGGCCGCTGGCCAGGACGTACTGCGGCAACGGCGATGCGAGCGGTTGCCGTGACGCACTGCTCGCCGCCCTGAAGCAGGCTGTGGCCCGGCCGGCGACGGAGGTCTACCCCGGGGACGACAACTGCGGGGCGGGCGAGCAGTGGTGCTCCGACTCGATCGTCCACCGGCCGCTCGGCGGGATCGGCCAGAAGGCGATCCACTGGCAGAACCGCCCGACGTACCAGCAGGTGGTGGAGTTCCCCGCCCACCGGTAGGGGGGCCGGACCGTGGTGCCGGGCGGGTCCGAGATCCTTCGGGCCCGCCCGGCGACGGCTCAGCGGTACTGGAGGTACCGCTTGCGCACGGCCCGGAACGCGGCCAGATCCCGTGCCCAGGCGCCGACGACCTCGTCCGTGTCCGCGCCCGCGTCGATCATCGTGCGGACCCGGGTGTTGCCGGTGAGCTTGTCGATCCAGTTGTCCGCGCGCCACTCGAACCCGCTCCAGGTCCGCTTCGCCGTCACCAGCAGCGCGATCCCGGTGCGTACCGGGTCGAAGACCTCCCGGTCCAGGACGTGCAGTTGCACCCCGCCGACGGTCCTGCCCTGGAACTTGGAGAACGTCGGCGCGAAGTACGCCTCGCGGAACGCGACCCCGGGCAGGTCCAGCGCGTTCGCGGCCGCCGCCCAGCGGTGGTCGATGCCCTCGGCGCCGAGCAGTTCGAACGGGCGGGTGGTACCGCGCCCCTCGGAGAGGTTGGTGCCCTCGAACAGGCAGGTCCCCGAGTAGACCAGCGCCGTGTCGGGCGTCGGCATGTTGGGGCTCGGCGGCACCCACGGCAGTCCGGTGGCGTCGAAGAAGTCCGAGCGCTTCCAGCCGGACATCTTCACGATGCGCAGATCCACCGGCCGTTCGGCCAGGAACCGGGCGTTGAAGAGCAGGGCCAGCTCGGTGACCGTCATGCCGTGCGCCTGGGCGATCTCCCGGCGGCCGACGAAGGTGCCGAACGCCGGATCGAGCACCGGACCGAGCGCCGCCCGCCCGGTCACCGGGTTCGGCCGGTCCAGTACGACGAACCGTTTCCCCGCGAGAGCGGCCGCCTCCATGCAGTCGTACAGCGTCCAGATGTACGTGTAGAAGCGGGCGCCCGCGTCCTGGATGTCGAAGACCACGGTGTCCACGCCGGAGGCGGTGAAGACGTCGGCGAGCGGCTGCCCGCTCTTCAAGTACGTGTCGTAGACCGGGAGTCCGGTCGCCGGGTCGTCGTAGCGCCCCTCCGAACCGCCCGCCTGCGCGGTGCCGCGGAAACCGTGCTCGGGCCCGAAGACGGCGATCAGGTCCACCCGCTCGTCCGGGTGCATCACATCGACGATGTGGCGCACGTCGGAGGTGATCCCGGTCGGGTTGGTGACGACCCCGACCTTCTCGCCCTTCAGCAGCGCGTAGCCGTCCGCCGCCAGCCGGTCGAAGCCGGTACGGACCCGGCGGTGCCCCTTGCCCGGGGCGGGAGCGGCGGTCGCGGCCCCGGTCCCGGCGGCCGTCGCCGCGAGGGCCCCCACCGCACCGCCGGCGGCCAGCAAACCACGTCTGGACAGGCTCATCGGGCTACCTCCATGATCGCGACGTCTGTCATGGTCACGCACGCTAGCGCGCGTTCGGGCCATACGGAACGAGCCGGACGGGACGGTTGTGACGGGAGTGGCGCCGAGGCGGTGGCCACCCCTTCCGTTCCGGCATACCGACTGGTTAGTCTGCCAGGGAAGTCGGCTGGGAGAGGCGGGATTCGATGAGCGCGGTGCAGGGCGCGGGCGTGGTGGTCACAGGGGCCGGAGGCGGCATCGGAGCCGCTCTGGCCCGCGGATTCGCCGCCCGGGGCGCACGGGTCGTGGTCAACGACCTCGACGGGGCGAGGATCGAGGCGCTGGCCGAGGAGATCGGCGCCACCGCCGTCGCCGGGGACGCCTCGCGGATCGTGGACGCCGCCAGGGACGCGCTCGACGGCACCGTCGACATCTACTGCGCCAACGCCGGTCTCGCCTCGCCCGGCGACGTCCTTGCGGACGAGGAGGTCTGGGCCGCGGCATGGGACGTCAATGTGATGGCCCACGTCCGCGCGGCCAGGGCGCTGCTGCCCGACTGGCTGGAGCGCGGCAGCGGCCGCTTCGTCTCGACCGCGTCCGCCGCCGGACTGCTGACGATGATCGGCGCGGCCCCGTACAGCGTCACCAAGCACGGCGCCGTCGCCTTCGCCGAATGGCTCTCGCTCACCTACCGCCACCGCGGCGTCAAGGTCCACGCGATCTGCCCGCAGGGTGTACGTACGGACATGCTCACCGCCGCCGGGTCGGCCGGGGAACTGGTCCTCGCACCCGGGGCCATCGAGCCCGAGGCGGTCGCCGAGGCGCTCTTCGACGCCATGGCCGAGGACCGCTTCCTCGTCCTGCCGCACCCCGAGGTCGCCGGGTACTACCGGGCCCGCAGCAAGGACACCGACCAGTGGCTCGGCAGCATGAACCACCTTCAGCAGAAGTGGGAGGAGACCCGCTCATGAACGAGTCCGTCGAGGGGGGAGGAGACCGGCACATGACCGAGTCCATCTACGCGGCCAAGCCCTGGACCGCCCTGCTCAGCGAGGCCCAGCGGGCCCCCGTCCACCCGGCCGCGAGCCTGGTCCACGCCTTCCGGGACTCCGCCGCCCGCAGCCCCGGGCACCCCGCGCTCGCCTACTTCGACGGACGCCTGAGCTACCGCGAGACCGACGCGCTCTCCGACTCGGTGGCCGGCCACCTCGCCGCCGAGGGACTGGAGCGCGGCGACCGCGTCGCGATCATGCTGCAGAACACCCCGCAGTTCGTGATCGCGCTGCTCGGCGCCTGGAAGGCCGGCGCCACGGTCGTCCCGCTCAACCCGATGTACAAGTCCGGCGAGGTCGGCCACGTACTGAAGGACGCCGAGGTCACCGCACTGATCTGCGCGGACTTGGCCTGGGAGGCGTATCTGCGGGACACCGCGGCCGGCGCCCCGACGGTACGGACCGTCCTCACCACCAGCGAGCTGGACCTCCAGACGCAGAACGACGCCCGCGTGCTCGGCTTCGAGCGGCTGCCCGTGCCCGGGGACACCGAGGACCTGGTCGCCGTCGCCCGCCGGGGCACCAAGGCTCCCGAGGGCCGCGGACCCGCCGCCGACGACGTGGCGCTGATCAGCTACACCTCCGGGACCAGCGGCACCCCCAAGGGCGCCATGAACTCCCACGGCAACATCATGGTCAACGCCGAGCGCCAGCGGGCCGGGCACCCCGTCGCCGAGGGCTCCTCCTACTTCGCGCTCGCCCCGCTCTTCCACATCACCGGCATGGTGTGCCAGCTGGCCGCCTGCCTCACCAACGCGGGCACCCTCGTCCTCGCGTACCGCTTCCACCCGGGCGTCGTCCTCGAAGCCTTCACCGAGCACCGCCCCGCCTACACCGTGGGCCCGTCCACCGCCTTCATGGCGCTCGCCGCCCACCCGGACGCCACCCCCGAGCACTTCGCCTCCTTCCGGGTGATCTCCTCGGGCGGGGCACCGCTGCCGCCCGCGCTGGTGGAGAAGTTCCGGGCGGGCTTCGGCCCGTACATCCGCAACGGCTACGGCCTCACCGAGTGCACCGCCCCGTGCGCCTCCGTGCCGCCGGAGCGCGAAGCCCCCGTCGACCCGGTCTCCGGGACGCTGTCGGTCGGCGTCCCCGGCCCCGACACGGTGGTCCGGATCCTCGACGAGAACGGCGCGGAGGTCCCCTTCGGCGAACAGGGCGAGATCGCGGTCCGCGGCCCGCAGGTCGTCTCCGGCTACTGGCGGCTGCCGGAGGCCACCGCCACCGCCTTCCCGGACGGCGAACTGCGCACCGGCGACATCGGCTTCATGGACAGCGCGGGCTGGCTCTACGTCGTCGACCGCAAGAAGGACATGATCAACGCCTCCGGGTTCAAGGTCTGGCCGCGCGAGGTGGAGGACGTCCTGTACACCCATCCGGCGGTCCGGGAGGCGGCCGTCGTGGGCGTCCCCGACACCTACCGCGGCGAGACCGTCCGCGCCTACGTCAGCCTGCGGCCCGGCGCCCGCGCCACGCCCGAGGAGCTGAGCGCGTACTGCGAGGAACGGCTCGCCGCGTACAAGTACCCGCGCGAGGTCGAGATCCTGACCGAACTCCCGAAGACGGCGAGTGGGAAGATCCTCAGGCGGGAACTGCGTTCCCCCCGCTAGACCGAATCACGCACGGTACGGAAGGACGGTGGCGGCAATGGCCAAGGCGACGGACGGGGACACGGCTCCCGTCCCTCAGCGGCTGCTTGCCGCCGCCACCCGGCTCTTCGCCGAGCAGGGCTACGACCGCACCTCGGTCCAGGAGATCGTCGAGGCGGCGGGCGTCACCAAGGGAGCGCTCTACCACTACTTCGGCTCCAAGGAAGACCTCCTCCAGGAGGTCTACGCCCGGGTGCTCCGCCTCCAGCAGGAGCGCCTGGACGCCTTCGCCGACGCCGACGCCCCCGTCGAGCAGCGGCTGCGCGACGCCGCGGCGGACGTGGTCGTCACCACCATCGAGAACCTCGACGACGCCTCGATCTTCTTCCGGTCCATGCACCACCTGAGCCCGGAGAAGAACAAACAGGTCCGGGTGGAGCGGCGCCGCTACCACGAGCGTTTCCGGGCCCTGGTGGAGGAGGGGCAGCACAGCGGAGTGTTCTCCACCGCCACCCCGGCCGACCTCATCGTCGACTACCACTTCGGTTCGGTCCACCACCTGTCCACCTGGTACCGCCCCGACGGCCCGCTCAGCCAGCAGGAGGTCGCCGACCACCTGGCGGACCTGCTGCTGCGCGCGCTGCGCCCCTGAAGCCCGGCGGCTGCGCCAGCCGCTCCAGGAGTGCTGCCGCCGCCGGGTTGCCGGGCCGGCGCCGAGTGGCCCCGTGCCCGTACCCCGATCCGTCTCCGAGCGTCCTCTGCCGAGGGTCCGGCGCCGAGCGTCCCGTCCACCGGCGCTACGAGGCGCCGCCCGCCAGCCGCTCCAGGAGCGCTTCCGCCGCCGGGTTGCGGGGCCGGGGCGCACGTCCGGCCAGGACCACGGTCCGGCCCGGCTCCGGCTGGCGGATGCTCACGCACGGCAGTCCCGCGTCCTCGCCGATCCGCCGGGGCACGATCGCCACGCCGATGCCGGCCCGTACGAGATCGACGAGCAGCCGGATCTGCGTGACGTCACAGGTGATCCGGCGCTCCAGCCCGCAGTGCGCGGCCAGTCTCCGCACCGCGGTCTCCAGTCCGGTGCCCGCCCGGAAGTCCACGAACGGCTCGTCGCGCAGGTCGCGGATCAGGGTGCGCCCGGCGGTCGCCAGCCGGTGGCCCGGCGCGGTGATCAGCACCAGGTCCTCGTGCCAGGTCGCGAACCCGGCGATGCCGTCGGGGAGTTCGGCGGCGTCCGGCGCGAGATAGGCGAGATCCAGCTCACCGGCCCGCAGCTCCGCGACCAGCTCCGGCGTCGTCGCCTCGCGCAGCGAGATCTGCACCCCGGGCCACAGCCGGTGGTACGCGGCCAGTTCGGCCGCCAGATCCACGCAGGTCAGGGTCTGTATGGTGCCGACCCTGACCCGGCCGGTCACCAGCCCCGCCACGGCCGCGACCGCCTCCCGTGCCGCCTCGGTCCCGGCGAGCACCGACCGGGCCGCCGGCAGCAGTGCCCGGCCCGCCTCGGTGAGGATCACCCGCCGGCCGGTCCGGTCGAACAGCGCGGCCCCCAGCTCCCGTTCGAGATTGCGCACCGAGGCGCTCAGCGCGGACTGCACGATCAGCTCGGCACGGGCGGCGGCGGTGAAACCGCCGTGCGTGACGACCGCCATGAAGTGGCGGAGTTGGCGTAGCTCCATCCATCTACGGTATCGATCGCAGCCAGCTGAACCATCTGTTGGACCGATCACGGATGCGGGCCGAAGCTGGAGGTATGACTCACATCCAGCCGTCCGCGCACGTCCCCGCGCTCTGGACCGCGGCGTACGGTCCGCACCACACGCGGGCCGTACGGTTCGCCGCCCGGTGCCTGCTGCGGGTGAGGGCCTTCGTCCGCGAGCTGGCGCTGGCGGACCACGTCGGGTCCGGCGGCTACTGAGCCGGCTGCCGGGCGGGCGCGCGGGCCCGAAACCCGTTCGTGGTGCCGGAGGGAGCCCGGTTAGCATCCGAAGATGCAGACGTCCGCCGAGGAACGGTTCCATGCCCTGGAGAGAATGATCGGGCACGAGGACCCCGGGCAGCGTCATCTCGGGCTCATCCTGCTGACCGAGCGCCTCACCGACCGCCCTCCGGCCGACGACGGGGAGACGGACGCGCTCGCCGGGCTGCTGCCCGCAGCACTGACCGGGCTGCCGGAGGCGGATCTCCTCCTGGCCGGGCTCTACGAACGGCTCGGCCACCGTCTCGGGGACCGTCCCCGGCCGCCGTGGCGCACGGCCGGGGAGCTGCCGGCGGCGGTACGGATCGCCTGGCTGCGCGCCGATGTGCTGCACGACCCCGGGGTGCTCCGCGACGAGGCTCCGGGCGAACTCCTCTACCAGGCGGTACGCGGGGCGGGCATCGCCGGGACGCACCGGCCGGCGCGACTCGTGGACGAGCTGGCGGGCAGCGGCGATCCGGTGCTCCGGGCCGAGGCGCTGCGGCTGGCCCGGGAGGGGCTGCACACCGGACTTCTGGCCCCGGCGCTGGTCCGGGAGGACCTGATCGGCCTGCTGGGCGCGGGCAGCACCCCGGTCGTCGTCGGTGCGCTGGGCGAGCTCGCCGAACCGTGGGCGGCCACGGATCCGCTGCCGCCCGGAATCCTCGCCCCGTTCCTCGCCGCCGGTCCCGGGCGCCGCGGCCCCGAGCGGGCCGGCCCCGCGCATGGCGGGGCGCGGGAGCCGGCGGGAGACGGGGTGCCGGTCCGGTCCGAGGTGGCCGACGCCGCCCTCGCGGCCGCCGCGCGCCACGGCCACCGGGGCCTGCTGCGCAGGGTCGTCGACGACCCCGGTCTGCCGCCGGGCCTTCGCCGGCGCGGCCTGGAACTGCTCGGTGACCTGGCGGAGCGCGACGACATCGGCGAACTGACGGCCGTCGCCGCGCGCGATCCCCTGCTGCTGGGCGGACCGGCCGTGACCTGCCTGCGCGGACTCCACCGGCGCGGCCACTTCCCGGACGGTCCGGACGTCACCGCCGTCGTCGGCCTGGCCCTGGCCGACCACTCGATCCCGCCCCGCGACGTGGCGACGATCCTCTTCACCGCCCGCAAGGAGACGCTCCGGGTACTGACCGACGTACCGGCCGACGATCCGGGCTGGCCGCGACGGCTCGCCCTGCTGGTGGCCCTGGCCGGACAGGGGGCCGGCGACCTGCCGATCGGGGACGCGATCGCACGCGTCCTGCCCGCTGCCTCCGCCCCCGGGCCGTTCCTCGACGCGATCCGCGAACTGCGCCACGCGGACGCCGAAGAGGCCGTGATCGCGCTGCTGCCCGCTGCCCCGGCGGCGGCCCTGGACACCCTGGAGGCGATCGGCGGGGACCGCACGGCCGAGGCCCTGCGCGACGGGCTGGGCCTCACCTCGGGCGGGACGGCGCCCCATCTGCGCTCCGTACGCAACCGTGCCCTCGAACTGCTGTGGCTGCTGAACCGCGATCCGGAGCTCCGCCGCGAGCTCCTCGCACGGCTGGACCCCGTCGATCTGCCGCCCCGCGTCGCGGCCGGCCTCGGCGGCCCGGACGAGCGGGAACTGGCCCTGCTGAGATCCCACCTGGACCCGGACGCGCCGGAGGCCGCGCTGTGCCGGCTGGCGGCCCACGGCGACGCCGGCACCCTCCCGGTCATCGCCGACCTGCTGCTGCGCATCGTGGCGGAGCAGGCCGCGGCAGGGGAGCAGGGCGCGCCCGGCCGGACGGGAGAGTACGGGCAGCCGGCCGGTGAGCCGGTGGTGCCGCAGGAGGTCCTGGACGCGGTGAGCGCCCTGGGCCGCAGACTCCACGAACGCGGCGCGATCCGGCCGGTCTGCCTGCTCGGCGCCACGGACGCGCGAGAGGCGGGCGACGCGCTCGCCGCGACCATGGCACTGGACCTGCTGGAGAGGCCCGGACTGTCCGACGGCGAGCAGGCGATCCTGCTCGAACTGCTCCTGCGGACCCCCTGGACGGGCACCCGGGCGAGGGTGCACCGGCTGCTGCGCCACCGCGACCGGCACGTACGCAAGCACGTCATCGCCCTCCTCGCCCGCGACGCCGCCGGCGAGGACGCCCAGGCCCTGTCGGCGACGCTGATCGCGCTGACGGCCGCGCCGGACATCCAGACCGTCCGGCAGGCGCTGCTCGCCCTCGGCCACGCCCGGGCCCACTGGGCGAGCGCCGCGATCGCCGGCTGCCTCGACCATCCGAACATGAACATCAGGAAGACGGCGGCCGAGGCGCTGGTCCGGGCGGGCACCCCGGCGGCACTCCCGAAGCTCCTCTTCCGGCTCGGACACGACGGCAACCCCGGGCTGCGCGGCAGGCTCGTCGAGGCCCTGCACGCCGTCCTCGGCGACGCTTGCGCGGCCACCCTCCTCGCCGCCGCCGAGCACAGCCGGGACGACGGCACCCGTGAACTGCTCCTGGAGGGCCTCGGCCGCAGCCTCACCGCACGCGCGGTCCTCGCGCTGGAGGAGCAGGCCTCACCGGTGGCGGCCACTCTGCTCTCGCTGGTGGCGTCCCGCCGGGTCGGACTGGCCTCCGGCACCGTACGGGACCTGGCGCCTGCCCTGGCCCGGCACGGAATCACCGTCCCGGCCGCCGAGCAGCCGTCGTCGGCGGCCGAGGAGTCGGACCGTGACATCAGGGCACTGGTGGTTCGGGGCTGGGACCCGGAGGTCGCGCTGCGCCTCGCCGAACGGGACGGGCAGCTCCGCCACGACCAGGCGGAACAGCTCCGCCCGATGCTGGCCGACTGGCTCCGGCTCGCCCGCCCCCGGCCGGGATCCGGGGGCGCGGAAACACGGAACAAGGTGGAAACACAAAGCCGGGCGGCAACACGGAACAAACTGGTGCGGTTCGCGATACGGCTCTGCACCGGGGCCGGGGGCGTGGTGCGGCTCCGCGACGAGCCCCGGGACGCGGAGCTCATGGTGTTCGCCCGGTCCGCCCAGGTCCTGCTGGACGCGCTCGCCGACGCCCGGGACGGCGACCGGCACGACCTGATCGCCCTGCTCGAAGCGGTCGCGCCGAAGCTGCCGGCCACCGAGAAGCCGGCCGCCGTCGCCGCCGTACGGGCACTGCGCCCCGCACCCGCGACACCGGACCGGTACACGCTGACGCTGCTGCGCCGCCTCGGCGCGGTCCCGGACCGTGCCGACCTCGACCGGGCCCTCGCGGACGCCCGGCTCGGCACCGACCCCCGGCAGGCCGGGGCCGCCGTGCTGCGTGCGGCCTTCGCCGTCCCGGAGACGGCCGCCGGCGACGCGCCGCCCGCCGGTGCCCGGGCATGGCGGGCCGCGCTGGACGAGGCGGTCCGCACCCCGGGCACGCTGGAGGAGTTCCGCCGGAGGGACGACGGCTCGGTCCCCTCGCGGGACCGGCTGACCGCCCTGATCGAGGCCCACCGGGGTGCCGGCCCCGGGGTCCGCGCCGCGCTGCTCGACTGGATGACGCTGCTCCAGCCCATCGACGCACCGCCCTGGACCATCACCGAGACCGTCCACGCGCCGGCCCCGGCGCCACGGCGGGCACGCGTCGACGATCTCGACCAGCCCCGTTCGGCCGCCCTGCGGGAAAGGCTGCTGGCCATGCTGGGATCGGCCGACGCGGACCGCAGACGGACCGCCGCCCTCGCGCTGGCGCGGTGGCCCGAACCGGAGGCCGGACTGCCGGTGCTGCGCGCGTACCTCCGCGGCCGGATCGACCTGCCCGGCCCCGGCCCGGCCGGTCTGCTGGGAGCGATCGGCGAGGCGGAGCTGCGGGAGGAGGGCGTCCTGCCCGACCGGGTGGCGCTCGCCGCCCGGCTCGATCCGTGGGAACTGGAACGGCTGCTCCCGCTGCTGCTGGAGTGGTGGGAGCACGCCCCGCCCGCGGTGGCCAGGACCGTCGCCGAAGCGCTGCGCGCCTGCCCCGCCGACGTGCTGGCCGCAGCCCTGGAGGACCGCCTCGACACCGGGGCCCGGGGCTTCCTGGACCTGCTCGTCGGCCGTCCGCTCCTGCGCACCCCCGCAACTACGCGGACCCGCCGACGCCTGCGCACCGAGGGGCGCGACGATCTCGCCGACCGGCTCCTGCTCGTCGAGGGCCCGCTGCGCGCGCCGGACGCGGAGCGGGAGGACGCGGCGGCACTGGCGGCGCTCCGTGACCGCGGCACGGCGGTACCCGCCGGAGCCGGGCGGCGCCCGACCCGGCAGGAGCTGCTGGACCTGGCCGCGACCGGCACACCGGAGCAGATCTGCCGGGCGCTCACCGAACTCGCCGGGGAGCACACCGGCCCGGAGCCCGACCAGGACCGTCAACTCACCGACCTGCTGGGTGAGTTGCTCAGTCACCCCCGGTCCAAGGTCCGGCTGCGCGCCCACCGGACCTCGCGGACGATGCTCGACCGGCCGACCCATCTGCGCCACACCGGGCTTCTGCTCGACGACCCCCGGCCCGATGTGGTGCGGATGGCGATCCGTACGCTCTGCCGGGCCGGCTGGGAGCCGGCGCTCCCCACCGTGACGGACCTCCTCGGACACCCCCTTGCCGTGGTGCGCCGGGCGGCGGCCGAGGCGCTCGTCGAGCTGGGCGGGGCGGCGGTACCCGCCCTGCGCAGGGCCGCCGCCCATGCCCGGCCCGACCGGCGCTCCCGCTACACGGACGTACTGGACCGGATCAGGGCCGGTGAGCGCTGAGAGTGCCCGCGGCACCCGGCCCTACACGTACCGCTTGATCTCCCGCCGGGCCAGCGAGCGCTGGTGCACCTCGTCCGGGCCGTCCGCCAGCCTCAACGTCCGTGCCGCCGCCCACAGTTCGGCCAGCGGGAAGTCCTGGCCCACCCCGCCCGCGCCGTGCAGCTGCACCGCCCGGTCGAGGATGTCGACCACCGCGCGCGGAGTGGCGATCTTGATGGCCTGGATCTCCGTGTGCGCGCCCCGGTTGCCGACCGTGTCCATCAGCCAGGCCGTCTTCAGCACCAGCAGCCGCAGCTGCTCCACCGTGACCCGGGCGTCCGCGATCCAGTTCTGCACGACGCCCTGCTGGGCGAGCGGCTTGCCGAAGGCGGTACGGGACACCGCCCGCCTGCACATCAGCTCGATGGCCCGCTCGGCCATGCCGATCAGCCGCATGCAGTGGTGGATCCGGCCCGGTCCGAGCCGTGCCTGGGCGATGGCGAAGCCGCCGCCCTCCTCGCCGATCAGATGCGCGGCCGGCACCCGCACATCGGTGAACACGACCTCCGCGTGACCGCCGTGGTAGTGGTCCTCGTAGCCGTACACCCGCATGGCGCGGCGCACTTCGAGGCCGGGGGTGTCGCGGGGGACCAGGATCATCGACTGCTGGCGGCGGATGTCCGGGCCGTCGGGGTCGGTCTTGCCCATCACGATGAAGATCTCGCAGTCCGGGTTCATCGCCCCGGAGATGTACCACTTGCGGCCGTTGATGACGTAGTCACCGCCGTCCCGCACGATCCGGGTCTCGATGTTCGTCGCGTCCGACGAGGCGACCTCGGGCTCCGTCATCGCGAACGCCGAGCGGATCTCACCGGCCAGCAGCGGCTCCAGCCACCGCTTCTTCTGCTCGTCCGTGGCGAACTGGAAGAGCACCTCCATGTTCCCGGTGTCCGGGGCCGCGCAGTTCAGCGCGGTCGGCGCCAACTGCGGGGAACGGCCGGTGATCTCGGCGAGCGGCGCGTACTGGAGGTTGGTCAGCCCGGCCCCGTACTCGGCGTCCGGCAGGAAGAGGTTCCACAGCCCCTGCCTGCGCGCCTCGGCCTTCAGGTCCTCGACGACCTGCGGGGTGTCCCACGGGGAGGCCAGCAGTGCGCGCTGCTCGTCCGCGGTCTTCTCGGCCGGGTACACGTACTCGTCCATGAAGGCGAGCAGTCTGCCGCGCAGCTCTTCGGTGCGGGCGTCGAATGCGAAGTCCATGGGGTGATCAGCCTTCCTGGAGGGTGGTGAGGCCGTGCTCGATGAAGACGGGGACGAGATCGCCGATGCGGTCGAAGCCGGCGCCGACGGTCCGGCCCAGGGTGTAGCGGTAGTGGATGCCCTCCAGGATCACGGCGAGCTTGAACCAGGCGAACGCGGTGTACCAGGAGATGGCGGAGGTGTCCCGGCCGGAGCGGGCGGCATAGCGCTCGATCAGCTCGGCGGGGGAGGGGTGGCCCGCCGCGCCGCTGGTGGTGGAGACCGGGGAATCGGCCAGGCCGAGATCGGAGCTGTACATCACCAGCAGCCCGAGGTCGGTCAGCGGGTCGCCGAGCGTCGACATCTCCCAGTCGAGTACGGCCCTGATCTCGTCGTCCGGGCCGATCAGGACGTTGTCCAGGCGGTAGTCGCCGTGCACGACGGTGGGCGCGGGGGAGGCGGGCAGCTCGCGGCCGAGCGCGGCATGCAGCTCGTCGATGCCGGGCAGCTCGCGGCCCCGCGAGGCGTCCAGCTGCTTGCCCCAGCGGCGCAGCTGCCGGTCGAGGAAGCCCTCGGGCCGCCCGAAGTCCCCGAGTCCGACGGATCCGGGGTCCACGGAGTGCAGTGTGACCAGGGTGTCGACGAGTCCGAGGACCGCCTCCCGGGTGCGCTCGGCGCCCAGCGGGGCGAGCTGCCCGGCGGTGCGGTACGGGGTGCCCTCGACGTACTCCATGACGTAGAAGGGCGCCCCGATCACCGAGTCGTCCTCGCAGAGCAGCACCGGTTCGGGTACCGGAACGGCCGTCGGGTGCAGGGCGCTGATCACCCGGTGCTCGCGCTTCATGTCGTGCGCGGTGGCCAGCACATGGCCCAGCGGGGGCCTGCGGACGACCCAGCGGCCGGTGCCGTCCGTGACGACGTACGTCAGGTTCGACCGGCCGCCCTCGATGATCCGGGCTTCGAGCGGTCCGCTCACCAGGCCCGGCCGGTCGCGGTCGAGATGCCCGCGCAGCCGGTCGAGGTCGAGACCTGGCGGGTGGACTGGGCTCATCGTGCACACCTCCGGGGGTGAAAGACGGTCGGAGACCATCATGCCGACCAGTCGGTATGTCGTCCAGTGGGTGCCCGGGATCCAGCGACCGGACTCGGTCGCGACTTGGCCCGGAGTCTGGCGTTCAGTCGTATCTCTGAATAAGGTTCACGTATGAATACAGAGCTGCTGATCGACGAAGTCCGGCTGACTCCGATCCTGATAGCCGACCCGCCGCTGCTCAACACCCAGGGCGTCCACCAGCCCTACACCCCGCGGCTCATCGTCGAGGTCGTCACCCGCGGCGGAGTCACCGGCATCGGCGAGACGTACGGGGACGGCAAGTACCTCGAACTGGCCCGGCCGCTCGCCACCGCCCTCGCCGGACGCCCGGTCAGCGATCTGAACGGCCTGTTCGCTCTGGCCGACGAGGTGTGCGGCGATTCGCGCGCCGCCGACGACCGGGTCGACGCCGGCGGACTGCGCGGCGTCCAGACCGCCGACAAGCTCCGGCTCTCCGTCGTCTCCGGCTTCGAGGTCGCCTGCCTGGACGCACTGGGCAAGTCTCTCGGCCTGCCCGTGCACGCCCTGCTCGGCGGGAAGGTCCGCGACCGCGTCGAGTACAGCGCCTATCTCTTCCACCGCTGGGCCGCCCACCCCGACGGCGGCGAGAAGGACGACTGGGGCGCCGCCCTCGACCCGGCCGGAGTCGTCGCCCAGGCCCGGCGCTTCGCCCGCGAGTACGGCTTCTCCTCCTTCAAGCTCAAGGGCGGGGTCTTCGAACCCGACCGGGAGATCGCCGCGATCCGCGCCCTGGCCCAGGAGTTCCCCGGACGGCCGCTGCGCCTGGACCCCAACGGCGCCTGGTCCGTCGAGACCTCGCTGTACGTCGCCGAGCAGCTGAAGGACGTACTCGAATACCTGGAGGACCCGGCGAGCGGCACGGACCTGATGGCCGAGGTCGCCGCCGGCACCGGCGTGCCGCTGGCCACCAACATGTGCGTGACCACCCTCGCCGAGGTGCCGGAGGCCTTCGCCCGGGGCGCCGTGCAGGTGGTCCTCTCCGACCACCACTACTGGGGCGGGCTGCACCGCACCCGTGAGCTGGCCGGGATCTGCCGCACCTTCGGCGTCGGACTCTCCATGCACTCCAACACCCACCTCGGCATCAGCCTCGCCGCGATGACCCATGTCGCGGCCACCGTGCCCAACCTGGACTACGCCTGCGACAGCCACTACCCCTGGCAGACCGAGGACGTCATCACCGCCCGCCACGTCTTCGAGGACGGCCGGCTCACCGTGTCCGACGCGCCCGGCCTCGGCGTCGAACTCGACCGCGAACGCCTGGCCGCACTCCACCGGCGCTGGCTCGACGACGACGGCACGATGCGCGAGCGCGACGACGCGGCCGCCATGCGCAAGGCCGAGCCGACATGGCGGACACCGGCGATCCCGCGCTGGTGACCCCCGCCGCCCGGGCGGCGGGCCTGAGTTGCGGGTGCCCGGACCCGCACCGATGGTCGGGGCATGAAGGCGATCAGCTACAGCGGGTACGGCGGGGCCGAGGTGCTGGAGTACGGCGAGCGGCCCGACCCCAGGGTCGGCCCGGACACCGTCCTGGTGAAGGTGCGGGCCGCGGCCGTCAATCCGGTCGACTGGAAGGCCCGCGAGGGCTACCTCGACGCCGCGCTGGAGGCCGTGTTCCCGGTGATCCCCGGCTGGGACGTGTCCGGCGTCGTCGTGCAGCCCGGGATGGCCGTCGACGAGTTCTCGGTCGGCGACGAGGTCATCGGCTACGTGCGGGAGGACTTCCTGAGCCGGGGCACCCTCGCCGAGTACGTCGCCGCCCCCGTGCGCACCCTGGCCCGCAAACCGCTGAGCCTGAGCTTCGAGGAGGCGGCCGGACTGCCGCTGGCCGGTCTCACCGCCTACCAGGTCCTGCACCGCACCCTGCGGATCCGGGAGGGCGAGACGGTCCTCGTCCACGCGGCGGCCGGCGGGGTGGGCTCCTTCGCGGTCCAGCTCGCCCGGCACGCGGGCGCCCGCGTCATCGGCACCGCGAGCGAGCACAACCACGCGTACGTCCGGCAGCTCGGCGGGGAACCGGTGGCCTACGGGGACGGCCTCGCCGACCGGTTGCGGGCCCTGGCCCCGGACGGTGTCGACGCCGCGTTCGACACCGTCGGCGGGGAGGCGCTCCGGGTCTCCGCCGAGGTGCTGCGGCCCGGCGGACGCCTGGCCTCCATCGCGGACGGCGAGGTCCTCGCGTACGGCGGCCACTACGCCTACGTACGCCCTGACGCGACCGACCTCACCCATCTGGCCGAACTGGCCGAACAGGGCATCGTCTCGGTCCATGTGGAGCGGGTCTTCCCGCTGGAGCGGGCGGCGGACGCCTACCGGCTCAACGAACAGGGGCGCACCCGCGGAAAGATCGTCGTCACCGTGGACTGGGAGGTCCCGGACCTCGGCCCGGACGCCTGACGGCCCCGCACCCGGAGCCCGGGAGCCTCCGGGGACCGGGTCAGAACAGCATGGCCGCGGCGAACACCGCGAGCGCGACCGTGCACGCCGCCGCCGTCAGTGCGCCGCGTGCCGACAGCGGACGCGGCCGCGCGGTCCCCATCCCGAGCACCCGCAGATGCGCCACCCGCAGAAATCCCAGCCAGGCCAGCGCGCTCAGCGACACCGCCACGATCGCGGCCGGGCCCGCCCCGCCGTGCAACGCCTGCCTGACCGCCAGCAGCGCCACCACCGTGCACGACAGCGTCGTACGCCGCCAGGCCAGCCGGGTCCGTTCGGGCTGGAGGCCGGGGTCGCGCCCCGGCGTGGTCACCGGCCCTCCCAGCCGAAGAAGACCACCACCACCATCGCCACCGCGACGACCCCGACGGCCAGTCCGAGCAGCGTCGGGAACCGCGAGACCGGGAGGTCCTCGCCGCGCCGCATCGCCCGCTCGCACCGCACCCAGTGGTTGACCGCCCGCAGCGCGCACAGCACCCCGGCCGCCAGCAGCGCGAGCGCCAGACCGGCCCGGACGCCCCACGCCAGCTCCGGCAGGAACTGGTCGACCGCGAAGCCGCCGCCGATCAGCGCCAGAGCCGTCCGGATCCAGGCGAGGAAGGTCCGCTCGTTGGCGAGCGAGAACCGGTAGTCCGGGGTGTCGCCCTCGTCGCGGATGCGCTGCGGCGCGAACCACAGCCGCAGACTCTGTACGAACTCGTTCACGCGTGAACCTTATCTGCCGCTTCGTGGATGCCGGGCGCCGCGCTCAGGAGGCCGCTCCGCCCGCCCGGAAGGCGCGCAGCCGGTGGTACGCCTCCAGGCCGTCCGGCACCCACTCCCAGTCGCCGATCCGCCGGGCCAGCTCGTCATCGGTGAGGAAGGTGTGCCAGGCGACCTCCTCCACCTGCGGATTCACCGGCAGCTCGCACCGTACCCGGTAGACGTACGACCACCAGGACTGCCCGGCACTCTCGTAGAGGAACTTGAAGAGCGGCTCCGGCCGGGGGAGCCCGGACACTCCCAGCTCCTCCTCGGCCTCCCGCAGCGCCGCCTCGTCGTACGACTCTCCGGCACCGACCACCCCGCCGACGAACATGTCGTAGTGCGACGGGAAGACCAGCTTGCCCGGCGTCCTGCGATGGACGAACAGCCGGCCCTCCGCGTCCCGGACCTCGATGAAGGCACAGCGATGGCGAAGGCCCCGCGCGGTCGCCTCACCGCGCGGGGCCCGCCCCACGACCACGTCGTTCTCGTCGACGATGTCCAGGATCTCGTCAGAAGGAGTCATGCTCCTCATCCAACATCAGGCCATCGCGGGACGGGCTACTGGCCCATGACGTACCTGACGGTCGGACCCGTGGTCCAGCCGCCGTCCACGGCCAGCTCGGCACCGGTGACGTACGAGGCGGCGTCCGAGAGCAGGAAGGCGACCGCCTCCGCGATCTCGGGGGCCTCGCCGACCCGGCCCATCGGGGTGTTCGGGTAGTTGCCCTCGCCCTGCTGGATGCCGACGGACGCGGTCATCGGCGTGTAGACCATGCCCGGGTGCACGGAGTTCACCCGGATCCTCGCCGTGCCCAGCTCCACCGCGCCGACCTTCGTCAGGCCGCGCACGCCCCACTTCGAGGCGCCGTAGCTGGAGGTCAGGGCGAGGCCCATCAGACCGGCGGCCGAGGAGATGTTGACGATCGAACCGCCGCCGTTCTCCTTCATCACCGGGATCACGGTCTTCATGCCTATGAAGACGGCCGTCAGGTTGATGTCGATGACCTTGCGGAAGTGCTCGACGGACTCGGTCTCCAGCGGCATGCCGGTCGACACCCCGGCGTTGTTGACCAGGCCGTCGATCCGTCCGAACTCGGTGACGGCGAACTCCGCGACGCGCTGCCAGTCCTCCTCGGAGGTCACGTCGTGGTGCACGAAGCGGGCCTTGGCGCCCAGCTCCGCGGCGGTGGCGGCGCCCTCCTCGTCGAGCACGTCGGTGATCACCACATCGGCCCCGTTCGCCACCGCGAGGCGAGCGGCCTCGGCACCCAGGCCCCGGGCGCCGCCGGTGATGATGACGGTCTTGTCGCTGAGCTTGCTCTTGTCGGTCATGTCGCTTCCTTCATGTGGTGCAGGTGGCATGTGGTGCCGGTGATGAGTGGTGCGGGTGGCGCGGGTGGTCACGCGTGGCCCGGCACGGGGGCGTGCAGGAACGCGTGGGTGGTCTCGACGAGATCGGCGAGGAAGAGCTCGTCGCCGGTCAGCGACTCGACGCCGTCGAGACGCTGGTGGGCGCGGTCGGCCATCGCCGCCCCGATCAGGGTGAGCGCCAGATCGAGCCGCTCCAGGCGGACGGGGCCGGGCAGCGCGCCCAGGCGGTCCCCGATGCGGCCGATCAGCCGCCCGTAGTTGGTGCCGTCCAGGGCGGGGTGCAGCCGGCCGGTCCGCAGCCCGGTCTCATGGGTGAGCTGGGCCGAGATCCGCAGACAGCGGCGGCCGCGGTCGTCGGCGAGCAGGCTCGCCTCGGCCGTCATCAGCGCGGTGAGCAGCTCCCGTACGCCGCAGTCCTCGCCCAGCCGGGCGAGCAGGGGCGTCAGCACCCGTTCGGTACGGGCCAGGCGGCCGGCCATCACCGCGTCGAGCAGCCCGGCCCGGGAGCCGAAGTGGTACTGGACCGCGGAAGGGTTGCTCTGCCCGGCCAGCCGGACGATGTCCCGCAGCTGGGCGCCGTCGGTGCCCTGCGCCGCGAAGACCTCCTCGGCCGCGCGGATCAGCTTCTCCCTGGTCTCCTGTCCGGAGGTTCGTGCCATGCGAACACTCTAATGCTGGCCATTATTAAAAACCAGCGGGCGGACGCCCCCGGCGGCCGGGCGGGCCCGCTCAGTTCGGCTGGAGGCTCTTCTCACGGCGCCCGCCCACCGGCCCCTCCGGCATGGCCGGATGCAGCCCGAGCAGCACGATCCCGGCGACGATCGCCGCCAGACCGGCCGCCTGCCAGGCCAGCGCGCCGGCGTCGGTGCGCAGCTGGTCGCCGAGGAAACCGACCCCGCAGGCGATCCCGGCCAGCGGCTGGGCGGCGGTCAGCGGTGGCAGCGAGACCCGGAGCGGGCCCGTCTCGAAGGCGCTCTGCACCAGCAGCAGCCCGGTCACCCCCAGCACCAGCACCGCGTACGGTTGCCACGCCGTCACCAGTGCCGTCCACCCCTCGTCGGACAGCCGCTGGCCGGTGACCCGGGTGAGCGCGTCCTGGAGTCCGTACAGCAGCCCGGCCGCCACGGCGAGCAGCGCGGGGGCGGCCCCCGAGTCGGAGCCCTTGGCGAAGGCGGTGAGCAGCAGGGCGGCGCCCACGACGACACCGATCACCAGCCAGTGCCGCAGCGCGCTGGTCACCGCCTCGCCGCCCTGCGGCTGACCCGCCAGCAGAAAGGCGGTGACCCCGCCGGCCAGCAGCCAGAGGCCGGCCCAGCCCTGACGGCCGAGCCGCTGACCGGTCCGATGGCGCGACAGGGCCATGGCGAAGAGCAGATTGGTCGCGAGGAGCGGTTCGACCACGGACACCTCGCCCTTGCCCAGGGCCAGGGCGCCCAGCACCATGCCGCAGACCATCAGCCCGATTCCGGCCAGCCAGCTCGGCACCCGCATCAGATCGAGCAGCAGCCGCGGCGAGAGGTAGTCGCTCCGCGGGGCGTGCGAGGCGGCGGCCTGCTGCAGGACGAATCCGAATCCCAGGCAGCAGGCGGCACTCACGGCGAGCACGACGACCAGCACCGACACGCTTCTACCTCAAGTCAGGCCAGAAGTGGGTGATTTGTTTCGACGATAGCGCCTGCGCCCCGGGGGTGCGGCCGGAGCGCCGCCGACCGGGCGGTTGACGCCGGAGCGAGCGGTGCCGAAGATCTGACGCACGAGTAACTTCCGGCGCCGGGAGATGGTGCCGGAGCCCGACCGTGGCCGTGACCGGATCGCCCCGACAAGGATGGAACCCATGGCGTACGACGCTGATGTGATCGTGATCGGGGCAGGGCTCGCGGGCCTGGTGGCCACCGCCGAGCTGGTCGACGCGGGCCGCTCGGTGATCCTGCTCGACCAGGAGCCCGAGCAGTCGATCGGCGGCCAGGCCCACTGGTCCTTCGGCGGCCTCTTCCTCGTCGACTCGCCCGAGCAGCGCCGGATGCGGGTCAAGGACAGCCATGAGCTGGCCCTGCAGGACTGGCTCGGCACGGCGGGCTTCGACCGCGAGGAGGACCACTGGCCGCGGAAGTGGGCCGAGGCGTACGTTGACTTCGCGGCCGGTGAGAAGCGTTCCTGGCTGCACGCCCAGGGGCTGCGGATCTTCCCCGTCGTCGGCTGGGCCGAGCGCGGCGGCTACGACGCGAACGGCCACGGCAACTCCGTGCCCCGCTTCCACATCACCTGGGGCACCGGCCCCGGCGTCGTCGCCCCCTTCGAGCGCCGGGTCCGCGAGGGCGTCGCCAAGGGCCTCGTACGGTTCCGGTTCCGTCACCGGGTCACCGGCCTCGGCCGTACCGCCGGCGCCGTCGACACCGTGACCGGCGAGGTGCTGGAGCCGAGCGGGGCGGCCCGGGGCACCGCGAGCAGCCGGGAGACGGCCGGCACGTTCGAGCTGCGGGCCCAGGCGGTGATCGTCACCTCCGGCGGCATCGGCGGCAACCACGACCTCGTGCGCAAGCAGTGGCCCGCGCGGCTGGGCACCCCGCCCGCGAAGATGCTCTCCGGCGTCCCCGCCCATGTCGACGGGCTCATGCTCGGCATCGCCGAGGAGTCCGGCGCCCACCACATCAACCGCGACCGGATGTGGCACTACACCGAGGGCATCGAGAACTGGAACCCGATCTGGGCCAGGCACGGCATCCGAATCCTGCCCGGACCGTCCTCGCTCTGGCTGGACGCCACCGGCAAGCGCCTCCCGGTCCCGCTCTTCCCGGGCTTCGACACCCTGGGCACCCTCGAACACATCATGAGGTCCGGCCACGGCCACACCTGGTTCGTCCTCGACCAGAAGATCATCGGCAAGGAGTTCGCGCTCTCCGGCTCCGAGCAGAATCCGGACCTCACCGGAAAGTCGATCCGCGACGTCATAGGCCGGGCCCGCGCCGACGTACCGGCCCCGGTGAAGGCGTTCATGGACAACGGCGCGGACTTCGTCGTCGAGAAGGACCTCGCCGCGCTCGTCCGGGGCATGAACGCCCTCACCGAGAAGCCGTTGATCGACGAGGCCGAACTGCGCCGCGAGATCACCGCCCGCGACCGCGAGGTCGCCAACCCCTTCACCAAGGACCTCCAGATCACCGCGATCCGAGGGGCCCGCACCTACCTCGGCGACAAGCTGATCCGCACCGCCGCGCCGCACCGCATCCTCGACCCCAAGGCCGGCCCGCTGATCGCCGTCCGGCTGAACATCCTGACCCGCAAGTCGCTCGGCGGCCTGGAGACGGACCTGTCCTCCCGGGTGCTCACCGCGGACGGCACCCCGCTGGAGGGTGTGTACGCGGCGGGGGAGGCGGCCGGCTTCGGCGGCGGCGGCGTACACGGCTACCGGTCGCTGGAAGGCACCTTCCTCGGCGGCTGCATCTTCTCCGGCCGCGCGGCCGGGCGGGCGGCGGCGAAGGCGGTCGGCTAGGGCCATCGGCCGGGGCGGCCCCGCGGTGCCGGTACCGGCCCGCAGCCAGTTCCGTACCGCTGCGTACGGTCCAGGGCGGCCGGACCCGCCCCCGGCGGGCGTGGATAGAGTCGTGGCGTGAAGATCCCGCGTCTCCTCGACGGTCGGCTGAAGCTCCGCCACCTGGTTCTCGTCGACGCGCTCTCCCGGCAGGGAAGCGTCGTCGGCGCCGCCGCGGAGCTGCACGTGACCCAGCCCGCCGCCACCCGCAGTCTGCACGAGCTGGAGGACATCCTCGGCGTCCCGCTCTACGAACGCGGGCCCCGGGGCGTCACCGCCACCGTGTTCGGAGAGGCATTCACCGAGCACGCCCGGTCCGTGCTCGCCCAGCTCGCGCAGGCGGGCCGCCATGTGGTGGAGCTGGCCGACGCCGACCGCGGCACGGTCATCGTCGGCACCCATCTGGCCGGCTCGAACGTGCTTCTGCCGCGAGCCATCGCCGACATCAAGAAGGAACGCCCCTATCTGACGGTGATCGTCAGGGAGGCGTCGCCGGAGGCTCTGCTCCTGGAACTGGAGGCCGGCCGGATCGACTTCGTCGTCGGTCGGCTCACGGTCCCCTCCGACGAGCGGACGGTGCGCCGCAAGCTCTACGACGAGTCGGTCGAACTCGTGGTCAGGGCCTCGCACCCGCTCGCCGGGCAGAGTGCGGTGGAGCTTGCGGACCTGCCGGACTATCCCTGGATCCTGCCGGGCGCGGAGACCGCGCTGCGACGGGAGATCGAGGAGTTCTTCGCCCGGCACGGCATGCCGCTGCCGATGAACCGGGTCGAGACGACCTCGTTCCTGACCGTGCGCCAGCTTCTGCTGGAGACCGATGTCGTCGCGGCGCTGCCCGGTCTGATCATCCGGGACGACCCCCGTATCGTCCGGCTGGCGGTGCCGCTGGACCCGATCGGGCACAGCGTCGGGCTGACCCTGTCGGCCGCCCGGGCGCTGGGCCCGTCCGCGCAGGCGCTGATCCGGAGCCTGGAGGACATCGCCGCCGGCATGGCGTCGCAGAGCGCGGCCGGCGGCGACGGTCCGCTGTAGGCCGTGCCGTCGAACCGCCGCCGCCGCCCGAAGGCGGCCGTGCGGCGATTTCGGCGAAAGGCCCCAAGGGCTGTCCCGCCAGGAATTGCGGGACAGCCCTTAGGGACGGGTGAGCCCCAGGAAGTGCTCGGCGTTGCCGTGCGTGATCAGCTCCCGGCTGCGGTCGTCCAGGAAGGAGCTCTTGCGGACCACCTCACCGACCGGCCGTTCCCCCAGCGGGTACGGATAGTCGCTGCCCACCATCACCCGGTCCGCACCGACCGTGTCGACCAGCAGCCGCAGGGCACGATCGTCGAACACCACCGAGTCGACGTAGAAACGGCCCAGATAATGCGAGGGCGGGTACTCGGAGGTGCCGATGACGTCGTGCCGGCCGTGCCAGGCGTTCTCCATCCGGCCGAGCCAGAACGCGAACGAGCCGCCGCCGTGCGCGAAACAGATCTTCAGCCGGTCGTCGATCCGGTCGAAGGCCCCGCCCAGGATCAGGGCGAGGATCGACAGATGCGTCTCGGCGGGCATGGCCGTGAGCCACTGCGCCATCCACCGGTCCAGCCGCGGCGAACTCGCCATGTCCCAGGGGTGCACGAACACCGGCACATCGAGCGAGGCGCAGTGCTGAAGGAAGGTGACGACCCCTTCGCTGTCCAGGTCGCGATCCCCGACATGATTGCCGATCTCCACGCCCCGGTGGCCGTTGGCGATGCTCCGTTCCAGCTCGCGGCAGGCCGCGTCGGGATCCTGCAACGGCACCTGGCAGAACGGGATCAGCCGGTCCGGCGCCGGCGCGGTGATCTCCAGCGCGAGATCGTTGAAGATCCGTGAGACCTTGGCGGCCTCGGCCCCGCTGCGCCCGTAGGTGAAGAACGCCGGAGTGGGGGAGACCACTTGTCGGTGCACCCCGTCCGCGTCCATGTCCCGCAGCCGGGTCCCGGCGTCCCAGGCATCGGCCCGGATCCGCCGGAACTCCCTGGAACCCATCATGACCATGGCGTCCGACTCGGACTCGATCCGCAGCCAGGGGGCGTCCGGACCGGCCTCGGCCGTCAGATCCGGCCAGCCGCGCGGAACGTAATGCGTGTGTACGTCGATCGTGCGGTCCACGCTCAGCCCTTCCCGGGATGCAGAGCACCGCACTCGGGGCACGTACGCGCCTTCTCGTCGCCGTAGAACTCGGCGAAGACCGGCGGCAGATCCGCGACGATGTCCCGCACCTGGAGCTCGACCTCATGGATCTTCGTGGCGCACTCGGGGCAGTACCACTGGAACCGCTCCAGAGTGCCCTCCTCCCGGACCCGCTCGATGACCAGCCCGATCGACCCGGCGTCCGGCCGCTGCGGGGAGTGCGGCACATTGCCGGGCAGCAGCCAGACCTCGCCCTGCCGGATGCGTACGGTCCGCGGTCCGTCCTCGGTCATGAGGTCGACATGCATATCGCCCTTGACCTGGTAGAACCACTCCTCGTACGGGTCGAGGTGGAAGTCGGTCCGCTGGTTGGGCCCGCCGACGACCTGGACGATGAAGTCCTGGCCCAGGGACATGGTGCGGTTGTTCACCGGCGGCTTGAGCAGGTGCTCGTGCTCGGTGATCCAGCCCTGGAAATCGATGACCGGGGGAATGGCGGTCATGAGGACACCTCCGTGCTGTGTGACTGGCGCGGCCGCGGCAGATGGGCGACCGCCTGGATCTCGATCAGCAGATGGGGATGCGGCAACTGGTGCACCGCGACGGTCGTCCGGGTCGGTCCACGCTCGTCGAAGAACTCGCCGTAGACCTCGTTGTATCCGCCGAAGTCGTTCATCGACACCAGATAGGTGGTGATCTGGGCGACGTCGGAGAGCTCCGCGCCCACCTCGGCCAGGATGTCCCGGATGTTCTCGATCACCGCCCGGGTCTGCGCCCGGATGTCCAGTTCCGTGGTGCCGAACCCGTCGGCCTCGACACCCACGAACGTATTGTCCGGCCGGCGGGAACTGGTGCCGGAGACGAACACCAGGTCCCCGACGACCTTCACATGGGGGAACCGCCCGCGCGGAGCGGCCTTGCCCTCGATCACCCGTGAACCGCTCATCACAACCCCTTCACCGTGACGGACCCGATGCCCGCCACATCACACTCGGTGACCCCCGCCACCAGCGGCACGGCCGCCGTGGCGGCGCCCGCGAGCACCACCTGACCCGCCTTCAGCGAAATCCCGCGGCGACGGCACATGTCCAGCAGGGCGTGCAGCGCGCGCACCGGGTCACCGAGAACAGCGGCGGTCGATCCCACCGTCTCCGTCGCCGCGGTACGCAGCCGCACCGCGCGGTTGGCGACGTCCGTCATGGGCCGCCACGGCCCGATCGCGTAGCCGGCCGCGGAGGTGTTGTCCGCGACGACATCGCTGTAGGTGAACCGGAAGTCCCGGTAACGCGAGTCGATGATCTCGACGGCCGGGGCCACGGCATCCACGCACGACTCGATGTCCGTCGCCGGATCCTCCGGATCCACGTCCCGGCAGAGCCGGAAGGCGACCTCGGGCTCGACCTTCGGGTGGATGAAGCGCGACAGGTCGACCTCGTCGCCGTCTGCGATCCGCATGGCGTCCGTGAGCCGGCCCACGATCACGTCGGAGACACCCATCTGAGCCATCTTGGCCCTGCTGGTGAACCCCAGCTTCACCCCCACGACCCGCTCGCCGCGGCCCACCCGCAGCTCCAGCAGCGCCGCCTGCACCGCGTACGCGTCATCGATGTCGAACTCGTGGCTGTCGGCCAGGCTCGGGGTGTCCCTGCGGGACGTCTGTGCCGTGTCCAGCCGCCGCGCCAGTGTGCCGGTCAGCTCTGCCGGGATCATTTTCCGTTCCCTTCCGTGCCGGCCGCGCGCCGCGCGGCCAGGTCCAGTGCGATGTCCACGATCAGGTCCTCCTGACCGCCCACCATCTGCCGCCGGCCGACCTCCAGGAGGATCTCCCGGGTGTCGACCCCGTAACGCCGCCCCGCGCGTTCGGCGTGCAGCAGGAAGCTGGAGTAGACACCGGCGTAGCCGAGCGTCAGGGTCTCCCGGTCCACCTGGACCGGCCGGTCGCGCAGGGGGCGGACGATGTCGTCGGCGGCGTCCTGGAGCGCGAACAGGTCGCAGCCGTGCTCCCAGCCCAGCAGGTCCGCGACGGCGACGAACGGCTCCGCCGGACAGTTCCCGGCCCCGGCCCCCTGACCGGCCAGTGCCACGTCGACCCGGTAGGCGCCGTGCTCCACGGCGGTCACGCTGTTGGCGACCGACAGCGAGAGGTTCTCGTGGGCGTGGATGCCGATCTCGGTCGCCCCGTCGAGCACCTCGCGGTACGCGTCGACCCGGGCGGCGACCTCGCGCATCGTCAGACGCCCGCCGGAGTCGGTGACATAGACACAGTGCGCCCCGTACGACTCCATCAGCGCGGCCTGACGGGCCAGGCCCTCGGGGGAGTTGAGATGGCTCATCATCAGGAACCCGGACACATCCATCCCGTTCTCCCGGGCCCAGGAGATGTGCTGCGCGCTCACGTCGGCCTCGGTGCAGTGTGTCGCGACGCGCACACTGCGTACCCCGAGCGCATGGGCCCGGCGCAGATGGTCGATGGTGCCGATGCCGGGCAGCAGCAGGGTGGTCAGCTTCGCGTGTTCGAGGACGTCCGCCGCGGCTTCGATCCACTCCTCGTCGCTGTGCGCGCCGAACCCGTAGTTCGCGCTCGAACCGCCGAGCCCGTCGCCGTGCGCGACCTCGATGGCCGCGACCCCGGCCCGGTCGAGCGCGGCGACGATCCGGCGCACCTGGTCGACGGTGTACATGTGCCCCATCGCGTGCATGCCGTCGCGCAGGGTCACGTCCTGGACGTACAGCTTCATGAGGTCACCCATCCTCGGAGCGCGGCGATCTTCTCCGCGGTGCGGACCGCGGCGGAGGTCATGATGTCGAGATTGCCCGCGTAGTCGGGCAGGTAGTGGCCGGCGCCGAGCACCTCCAGGAACACCGAGACCCTGACCCCGGTGACCCGCCGGCCCAGGGCCGGGACGACGGTGTCCTCGACCGGGTCGAACTGGACGTCCTGCTTGAGCCGGTAGCCGGGCACGTACTCCCGTACCGACTGCGCCATCTGCTCGACGGAGGCCACGATCCGGTCCCGGTCGGCGTCGCGGAGCCCGCCCTCGACGAGGCAGAAGACGGTGTCGCGCATGGCGAGCGGGGGCTCGGCCGGGTTGAGCACGATGATGGCCTTGCCGACCTCGGCGCCGCCGACCAGGCGGATCGCCTCACCAGTCGTCTCGGTGAACTCGTCGATATTGGCCCGGGTTCCGGGACCGGCCGACTTCGAAGCGATGGAGGCGACGATCTCCGCGTAGGCGACCGGCGCGATCCGGGAGACCGCGGCGACGACCGGAATGGTCGCCTGGCCGCCGCAGGTGACCATGTTGACGTCCCCGGCGGCGAGATGCTCGTCCAGATTGACCGACGGCACCACGAACGGTCCGAGAGCCGCCGGAGTGAGGTCGATCATCAGCTTCCCGTGCTCCGCGGCGATCCGCGCGTTGCGTACGTGGGCCTTGGCCGAGGTGGCGTCGAAGACGACCTTGATGTCGGCGAATCCGGGCAGCTCCACCAGCCCGTCGACACCGCGGTGCGTGGTGGCCACCTTGAGCCGGGCGGCGCGGGCCAGGCCGTCCGAGTCCGGGTCGATGCCCACCATCGCGCCCATGCGCAGCGTCTTCGAGAGCCGCAGCACCTTGATCATGAGGTCGGTTCCGATGTTGCCGGACCCGATGACGGCCACCGGGACGGTGCCGGATGCGGTGGAACTCACTTGGTCTCCTCCTCGATGACTGCCTCGACCTCGCCGAGCCCGTCCAGCGCCAGCCGGTACCGGCCGGGGCCGCCGATCGGCACCATCGGGCCCAGTGCCCCGGACATGACGACGTCCCCGGCGCGCAACGGCTGCTCCCGGGCGGCCAGTTCGCGTGCCAGCCAGGCCACGGCGACGGCCGGGGAGCCGAGGCAGGCGTGTCCCGCGCCGAAGGAGACCGGTTCGCCGTCCCGCTGGAGCACCATGCCGACCCGGGACAGGTCGAGCCCGCTCAGCGGATACGGAGTGGTGCCGAGCACGAACGCGCCGCTGGAGGCGTTGTCGGCGACCGTGTCGGTGATGGCCAGATCCCAGCCGGTGATCCGGGAATCGACGATCTCGATGGCGGGCAGGACGAACTCGGTGGCCCGCAGTACGTCGGCGACGCCGGCCCCGGGCCGGTCGATGTCCTGGCCGAGCACGAAAGCGATCTCGCCCTCCGCACGCGGCTGGAGGAAGCGGTTCAGCGGCAGCGGTTCGGTGTGGGCGTACATCATGTCGTCGAAGAGCACCCCGAAGTCGGGGCGGAACACGCCGAACTGCTGCTGCACGGCGGGCGCGGTGAGGCCGATCTTGGCACCCACCACCCGGGCCCCGGCGGCGCTCCGGCCGGCCGCGATCCGGCGTTGCACCTCATAGGCGGCGTCGATGTCCTCGCGGCCCAGGAACTCCCGGACGGGAGCGCACGGGGTCCGTGATCCGGCGGCGGCGGTGAGGCGTGCCGCCGCCGCCTCGATCCGAGCGGGCAGGCCAGGGGTGTCGTGATCGGTCACAGCTGTACGCACACATTCGTCGGCTCGGTGTAGAAGTGCAGGGAGGATTCGCCGCCCTCGCGGCCGATGCCGGAGAGCCCGACACCGCCGAAGGGGGAGCGCAGATCGCGCAGGAACCAGGTGTTGACCCAGGCCATGCCGACGTTCATGGACTGCGCCACCCGGTGGCCGCGGCGCAGGTCGTTGGTCCACACGGAAGCCGCGAGACCGTACTCGGTGTCATTGGCCAGGGCGACGGCCTCCGCCTCGGTGTCGAAGGGGATCAGGGCGGCCACCGGGCCGAAGATCTCCTCGCGCACGGGCCGGTCGGCGTTGGTCAGGCCCGTCCACAGCGTCGGCTCGATCCACGAGCCGCCCGCGAGTCCGGGACCGAGCTGCGGCACGCCGCCGCCGGTGAGCACCTTCGCCCCGGCCTGTTCGGCCAGTTCGAAGTAGCTCAGCACCTTGTTCCGGTGGGTCCGGGAGATCAGCGGCCCGGTGGTGGTCCGCTCGTCCAGTGGGTCGCCCAGCCGCAGGCCCCGGGCCCGCTCGGCGAGCCCCTCGGCGATATCGGCGAAGACCGAGCGCTGTACGTAGACCCGCTCGGTGCACAGGCAGACCTGGCCGGTGTTGGTGAAGACCGACCTGGTCAGCCCGGCCAGCGCCTCGTCGATGTCGACATCGTCGAAGACGACGGCGGCGTTCTTGCCGCCGAGCTCGAAGGAGACCGGACGGACGCGGGGCGCGACGGTCTTCATGACGTGCGAGCCGGTGGCCGACGAGCCGGTGAAGGTCACCCCGTCGATCCCCGGGTGCGAGGTCACGTACTCACCGGCGGAGTCGCCGCCGAAGCCGTGGACGACGTTGTACACCCCGGCGGGCAGCCCGACCTCGGCGAGTACCTCGGCCAGCAGCGTGGCGGTGGCCGGGGTCTCCTCACTGGGCTTGACGACCAGGGCGTTGCCACAGGCCAGGGCGGGGGCGACCTTCCAGGTCAGCAGCAGGAGGGGCAGATTCCACGGGACGACGACCGCGACGACGCCGAGCGGCTTGCGTACCGCGTAGTTGAGCGCCTGCCGGCCGCCCGCGAGGTCGGTGAGGAAGGACTCCTGGCCGGCGGCGGCCACCACGTCGGCGAAGGTGCGGAAGTTCGTCAGCGCGCGGGCGACATCGAGCTCCCGGGCCTGGGTGACCGGCTTGCCGGTGTCGGCGACCTCCGCCGCGACGAATTCCTCGAAGCGCTCCTCGATCCGGTCCGCGGCCCGGCGCAGCAGCGCGGCCCGCTCCCGTACCGGCGTCGTCGCCCACCCGTCGTGCAGGGCGCGCCTGGCCGCGTTCACCGCGCGGTCCACCAGGTCCCTGTCCGCCTCGTGCACCCGGGCGAACACCCGGCCGGTCGCCGGATCGGTCTTGTCGAAGCTGCGGTTCTCGTCGGGCTCCACGAACTGCCCGGCCACGAAGTTGCGGATCCACCGCCCAGTCTCTGCCGTCATGCGTCCCACTGTGATTCGCACAGCCATGCCGGACAAATGCGATTCTCGTGCCGAGCCATACCCGAAATGAAATACCGGGTTGTCCGTGACGGATGTGCGCGCGGGATCACTGAACGGTCATCCGTATGCTCGCGAGGATGTTCTCCTATACCCGAACAGGTATGGCAGATCCCGGATTCGGTATTTGTGTGTCATTTCTCGGACCATCAGGATCCACGGTTAACGACGGGTGAAGCCCGGCCGTCGTAGCGGCTGTCCGGGGCGAACCGCCCACAGCCCGCCATCCAAGTGATAGGTCACCCCGTGAACACTTCGCCTCACGAAGAACACTCGGGCGGCGCCCGAGCCACTGCCGGCAGAACCGCCCTCGCCACGCTCGCGGGCACCACGCTGGAGTGGTACGACTTCTTCCTCTACGGAACAGCCGCGGCCCTCATCTTCAACGAGCAGTTCTTCCCCTCGCTCAGTCCCGCCGCCGGCACGCTGGCCGCCTTCAGCACCTTCGCCGTCGGCTTCATCGCGCGCCCCCTGGGCGGTCTGGTCTTCGGCCACTACGGAGACCGCATCGGCCGCAAGGCGACGCTGGTGGTCTCGCTCGTCCTGATGGGAATCGGCTCCACCCTCATAGGCGCCATCCCGAGCTACGGATCCATCGGCTTCTGGGCCCCGGTCCTCCTGGTCGCGCTGCGCATCGTCCAGGGCATCGGGCTCGGCGGCGAAGGTGCCGGAGCGACCCTCATGTCGATGGAGCACGCGCCACCGGGCAAGAAGAACCTCTACGCGGGCTTCCCGCAGATGGGCACACCGGGCGGCCTGGTCCTGGCCAATGTGATCTTCCTGGTCACCAACGCGGTCATGGGCGACCACGCGTTCACCTCATGGGGCTGGCGCATCCCCTTCCTGCTCAGTTTCGTCCTGGTGGCCGTGGGACTGGTGATCCGGCTGCGGGTGACCGAGTCGCCGTCGTTCGACCGTGTCCGGGCCCAGGACCAAGTGGTCAGGTTCCCGCTGGCCGAATCGATGAAGGTCGGCTTCCCCCGGCTCGCGCTGACCCTGCTCGCCGTCGTGGCCAACTCGGCCGTCGCCTACGTGTTCATGGTCTTCACGCTCTCCTACGGCTCCCAGCACCTCGGCTACGACAAGCAGTTCCTCATCGTGAGCGTCACGGTCGCGGCGGCCCTGTGGTTCGTGACCATTCCGGTGTGGACGAAGATCGCCGACCGGCACGGCCGCCGGACCATGTTCATCGCCGGATCCGCCGCCATCCTCGTCTGGTGCGTCGCCTTCTTCCCGCTCATCAACACCGGCAACTCCGCCCTCGCCGTGGTGGCGCTGCTCGGCATGGGCCTCATCATCCCGGTCACCCACTGCGTGCAGGGCAGCATCATCGTCGACACCTTCCCCGTCAACGTCCGGTACTCCGGCTCCTCGGTGATCCTCCAGGGCGGCGCCATCCTGGGCGGCGGCCTCGCCCCCATGATCTCCACGGCACTGCTCAACTCGGGCGGCTCGTCGACCGGGGTGACGTGGTACCTCGTCGGGATCTGCGCGGTCAGCCTGGCCGGCGCGGTCGCGCTGTTCCGGCTGGTACCCGAGGGGGCGCCGGAGCCGGTACCGGCCGTCCCGGCCCGCTCGCTCTCCGGGCACGGCGCATGACCGGCGCCGCCGTGGTCCGGTCCGGCCCGGTCCGCTACGCCGTGGCCGAGCGCTTCGCGCGGCCCCGACCGGCGCGTGACGACGACCGCCCGCCCTCCGGCGAGATCTGCCCGCAACTGCCGTCCAGGCTCGACGCGGTGATGGGACCGCCGCTCGACCGGCACCCGCAGGGCGAGGACTGTCTGAACCTGACCGTCACCACACCCGCCCGCGACGGTGCGGCACGGCCGGTGATGGTCTGGTTCCACGGCGGCGGGTTCAGCAGCGGCGCGGGCCTCATGGACTGGTACGACGGCGGGGCACTCGCCACCGAGGGCGATGTCGTCGTGGTGGCCGTCAACTACCGTGTCGGCGCACTCGGATACCTCTGCCTCGACGGGGTGTCCGAGGGCAATCTCGGCCTGTACGACCAGCTCGAAGCGCTCCGCTGGGTGCGGACGCACATCGCCGCGTACGGTGGCGACCCCGCCGACGTCACGGTCTTCGGGCAGTCCGCCGGGGCGCTCTCCATCCGGCTGCTGATGGAGTTGCCCGAGGCCCGGGGGCTGTTCCGCCGGGCGATCCTGCAGAGCGCGCCACTGGCGATCGCCACCCGGCCGCGGGCCGATGCCGAAGCCCTCGGCCGGATCTTCGTCGAGCGGCTCGCGGTACACGCCCCCGGCGCCGACCCGCGCACCGCCGACCGGGCGGCCGTACTCGCGGCACAACGGGACACCGGGCTCGCCCACCGGGAACGCTCCGGCTCCACCCTGGAGCCGCCGTTCGGCCCCGTCGGCACGGCCGTCGCCGGCCCCGGACCGCACGTCAGCGGCCTGGACATCATGTACGGCTGGAACGCGGACGACATGTCGGCCTTCCCCGGTGAGAAGAGCGGGACCGGTCACCCGGCGGAGCCGACCCGGCGGATGTACGCCGAACCGCTGACCGCCCTCGGGCAACAGCTCGTACGGGCCGGAGCCCGGGTGCACGCCTACCGGCTCGACTGGCGCCCGGCCGGATCGGAGTACGGCGCCACCCACTGTGTGGAACTGCCGCTGCTCCTCGGCTCCCGGTCCGCCTGGCGGGACTCCCCGATGCTGGGCGACACCGCCTGGGAGGAGGTGGACGAGCTGGGCAGGGCCGTGCGCGCCACCTGGACCGCCTTTGTCCGCACCGGCCGTCCTGGTGCCGTCGCGCCCCCGCTGACCTGCCGCGAGGTCCTCGCCCGACGGTCGTAGCGCCCCGCAGCCCGCCCGGTCTACCGGCTGCCGGTGCCCGTGGCGGGGTCCAGCAGCTCGACGACCCGGAACCGCTCGGCGACCACCATGGTGTCGTCGTCGACGGTGAACTCCGGGTCGCCGAGCGCCTCCCGCATCTCCTCGCCCTGCCAGAACTTCTCGTGTCCCGCACGCCACTCGGCGACCGATGAGTCGCCCTCGCCCTCGTCGATCGCATGCTGGAGGCCGACATCGCCCAGGCGCAGCACCCGTACCTCGGTCACCTCCAGCACCGCGATCTCCCGGCCGTCCGAGTCGATCAGCGCGGAGCGCTCACCCACCGGAGGCAACTCCTCCTTCTCGGTCTCGTACTCCGCGAGCAGCCCGGTCGTCGACACCTTCGTACCGGCGAGCACCGCCCCCACCAGCTGGTCGCGCAGCGGTCCGGGGAAGGCGAGCAGGAAGGGCTTGAGGGGTTCATGGTTCGGCATGGTGCCAAGTCTGACACGGCCCCGGGACGCGACACCGGGGCGAGCACCGGGCCGGGGCCGTCAACTCACGTCAGGGAACCCGGAGTTGGCGAAGCCCGGTGCCCGGCCGGGAAGTCCGGCGCCGGGCACACGGCAATGGCGCCCACCGGCCCGGAGGCACGCCGTGGCATGCGTACCGGGTCGGTCGAGCGCCATCGGGCACGGTCACAGCATTCGCTGTGGGGGGAGGACCGTGCGGGGCAGCCGCGCTAGACAACCAGCGACAGCAGCAGGATGAAGGCCAGCGAGACCACGGAGATGATGGTCTCCATCACCGACCAGGTCTTCACCGTCTGGCCGACGTTCATGCCGAAGTATTCCTTCACCAGCCAGAATCCGGCGTCATTGACGTGGCTGAAGAAGAGCGAGCCCGCGCCGACGGCGAGGACCAGCAGGGCGGCGTGGGACGTCGACATGTCGGCGGCCAGCGGGGCGACCAGACCGGCCGCCGAGATGGTGGCCACGGTCGCCGAACCGGTCGCCAGCCGGATCGCGACGGCGATCAGCCAGCCCAGCAGCAGCGCGGGGATCGACCAGTCCTTGGAGAAGTCCAGGATCATCTGGCCCACACCGGCGTCGATCAGGGTCTGCTTGAAACCGCCGCCCGCGCCCACGATCAGCAGCACACCGGCGATCGGGGCCAGGGACTTCTCGACGGTGGTGGAGAGCCGGCCCTTGGAGAACCCGGCGGCCCGGCCCAGCGTGAACATCCCGACTATGACGGCCGCGAGCAGCGCGATCAGCGGCGAGCCGATCACGTCGGTGACCTTCTGCAGGCTCTGCTCCGGGTCGTCCACCACGATGTCGACCAGTGCCTTGATCAGCATCAGTACGACCGGCAGCAGGATCGTCGCCAGGGTGGCGCCGAAGCCGGGGCGGCGGTCCAGGTCCTCCGAGGGGCGCTGCGGAATCATCTTCTCCGGCGCCTCGATGTCCACCCAGCGCGCCGCGTAACGGGAGAAGACCGGCCCGGCGATGATCACGGTCGGGACCGCGACCAGCACACCGAGCGCCAGCGTGACCCCGAGGTTGGCGCCGAGGGCGTCGATCGCCACCAGCGGGCCGGGGTGCGGCGGGATCAGACCGTGCATCACGGAGAGACCGGCCAGCGCCGGGATGCCGATCCGCATCAGGGAGAAGTTGCCGCGCTTGGCGACGAGCAGCACCACCGGGATCAGCAGCACGATGCCGACCTCGAAGAAGAGCGGCAGCCCGATGATCGAGGCGATCAGCACCATCGCCCACGGCATGGAGCGCCGGCTCGCCTTCGCGAGGATGGTGTCGACGATCTGGTCGGCGCCGCCGGAGTCGGCCAGCAGCTTGCCCAGGATCGCGCCGAGCGCGATCAGCACACCGACACCCGCGACGGTCGAGCCGAGGCCCGCGGTGAAGCTGGCGATCGTCCTGGCCGGAGCGGCACCGGCGAACGAGCCGAGCGCCAGCGAGCCGATGGTCAGCGCGAGGAACGCGTGCATCTTGAACTTGGTGATGAGCAGAACGATGACGGCGATGCCCGCCAGAACGGCGATACCCAACTGCGCGTTGCCTGCCGAAGTGATCGGTTCGACGGCGTCCGCTGCCAACATCTCGACGCTGAGACTGGTCACGGTGATCCTTAGTTATCGAGCCGGCGCAACGCGGCGACGGCTCGCTCGGTGATTTCTTCGGGGGTGCCGGACACGTCGACCGAGACCCCGGCCTCGTCCTCCTGCAGCGGCTGCAGGGTGGCGAACTGCGAGTCGAGCAGCGCGGTGGGCATGAAGTGCCCCTTGCGCTCCGCCATGCGCTTCTCGATCAGAGCCCGGTCTCCGGTCAGGTGGAGGAAGACCGCGCCGGGTGCCTCGGCGCGCAGCCGGTCCCGGTAGACGCGCTTGAGCGCCGAACTGCTGACCACTCCGCCGAGCCCGGCCCGGCCGTGCGCCCACCGGCCGATCGCGTCGAGCCAGGGCCACCGGTCGGAGTCGTCCAGCGGAACGCCGGCCGACATCTTGGCGATGTTCGCCGCGGGATGGAAGTCGTCGCCCTCTGCGTACGGAACGCCGAGTCCGGCGGCGAGCAGGGGGCCGATCGTGGTCTTGCCGGTCCCTGCTACGCCCATCACCACGACGACGTGGGGGGTGCTCATTGGTGGTGCCTCGCAGTCTTGTTCGACGTCTTCCTCGACATCGGTCCGTCGCGCTACTGAAACCCATACGTACGACTTATTCAAGATGCTGTGACATAAACGTCGTACTTTTTGTTCCTGAAGGCCGCCCCGTAGGCTGTGCTCATGACCACACAGGGCCCTGGGCTGCATACACATGTGCTGGACACCCTGGGTCTGGAGATCGCCGCCGGGGCACACCCGCCGGGACAGGTGCTGCGCACCGATGAACTGGCCCGTCGCTTCGACGTCTCGCGCACCGTGGTCCGCGAGGTGATCCGCGTCCTGGAGTCCATGCACCTGGTCGAGTCCCGGCGCCGGGTCGGCGTGACGGTGCGGCCCACCGAGGCATGGAACGTCTACGATCCGCAGGTCATCCGCTGGCGGCTGGCCGGCGCCGACCGCCCGCGCCAGCTGCGCTCCCTGACCGTGCTGCGGTCGGCCGTCGAACCGGTCGCTGCCGGCCTCGCCGCCCGCAACGCCACCCCCGAGCAGTGCGCGGCCCTCACCGAGTGCGCGCTCGGCATGGTCGCCACCTCGCGCGGCCAGCAGCTGGAGGGCTATCTGGAGCACGACATCGCGTTCCACCGGATCGTGCTCAACGCCTCCGGCAACGAGATGTTCGCGCGGCTCGGCGATGTCGTCGCCGAGGTCCTGGCGGGCCGCACCCACCACCAGGTGATGTTCGAGGACCCGGACCCGGCCGCGGTCACCCTCCACGTCCGGCTCGCCGAGGCGGTGCGCGAGGGCGACGCGGTGGCGGCGGAGCGGCTGACGAAGGAGATCGCGGTCGGCGCCCTGCACGAGCTGGACGTGCTCGCCCCCTAAGGGCTGTCCGGCAATTCCCGCGCGCACTCGCGGCTCGCACACCAGAATGCCCGCATGGACACGGACAGCGTGGCGGAACTGGTCACGCGGGCACTGGCGGCACTGCGCGCCGCCACCGGCCCGGACGACCCGGGCGACCAGGACAGCCTGCACGAGTACGCACCACTGCTGTGGCGGGCGGCCGCCGACGGGGCGGCGGCGCTGCCGCTCGGCCTGGAGCTGATCGGTTCGGCCGATCCCGTCGAGCGCGAGGCGGGCTGCGACCTGCTGCGCGACACCGGCGATCGGCACGAGGCAGTCCGCGCCGGGACGGCCACCGCGCTGGTCGCCCTCGCGCAGCGGGAGACCGAGGGGCGCGTGCTGCGGTCGCTGGCGCGCGCGATCGGGATGACGTACGACCCGCGCGCCGTCCCCGTCCTCGTCGCCCTCGCCGGGCGTCCCGAGGCCGAGATCCGCGAGGAAGTGGCCCGCTCGTTCGCGGAGGTCGTCACCGGGCTGCCGGACGGACCGGACATCCGCACCCTCATCCGGCTGACCCGGGACCCGGACCGGCACGTCCGGGACTGGGCGACGTTCACCCTCGGCGTCCAGGCCGAGGTGGACAGCCCCGCGATCCGGGCCGCGCTCCGGGAGCGGACGGCCGACGAGCACGCCGAGACCCGCAGGGAGGCGATCCGCGCACTGGCCTGCCGGCACGACCCCCGCGCCGTCCCGCTCCTGGCCGGACTGCTCGGCAACCCCGAGGGCGCACACGTCCTCACGTTCGACGCGGCGCAGACCACGGACGTTTCCGAAGCGCCGCCGGCCATCCAGGAGTACGAGCCCGGCGACGACTGGGTCACCGACGCCGTGAACGCCTGCAACCCGGTGCGGCGGGCCCGCCTGGACGCCTGGGCCTGGGAGGTGGTCACCACGCTCCACCGGCTCCGCCCCGACCTGGACGCCGCCGTCTCGATGGAACGCTTCGGCTGGGGCCGCTCCCTGGGCGTCGCCGCCGGCTCCGGGCCGTCGGACTACGACATCGAGGCACTGCTCGCCCGCGCGGACGGCAACCCCGCGCACGCCGCCGAACTGGTCGCGGCCGACCTGCCGAGAACCCTGCCCGACTCCGCTTTCGGCCCTCGGCCCCGGTGAACCGGACGCGACCGGTGACCGGGTGACCGGCGCTGCGGTTCCGTCGCCGTGCAGGATCCCGGCGGCCGGCCGAGGCTCCGGAGCCACCCGTTCCGTGCCCCGGGCCCCGATCCCCGGCTCCCCGGACACGGGGGCGGCCCCCACGGAGCGAGTCCGCGGGGGCCGCCCGCGTGCGTACGGTCCCGTACGGTCAGCCGCTGTGCCCGTGGTGGCCGCCGTGCCCGGCCCCGTGGTCGAACTTCATCGCCTCGGGCGGCATCACGACGAACGGCCGCATCATGCCCATGTCCTCGTGCTCCAGCAGATGGCAGTGGTACATGAACCGCCCGTACGCGCCGTCGAACTTCCCGAGCACCTTCACCAACTGCCCGGCAGGCACCCGGAAGACGTCCTTCCAGCCCTGCTCGTTCGGTGCCGTCGCGATCGTGGTGCCGTGGTCGAACGCCACCGGGGAACGGGTTCCGCCGACCGCCGGATCGAAGCCGTCGAGCTTGTACGCCTCCCGGCCCATCACCTGGAAGTCCGCCAGATGGATGTGCATCGGATGCGTCGGACCGCCCAGGTTGAGGAACGACCACTGCTCGTAGCTGCTCTCGCCCACCGTGAAGCCGAGACCGTCGTTGAAGGTCCGCGCGGTCCTGCGGTACGTGCGCACCGTGCCGTCCTCGCCCCGCACCTGGATCACACCGTCCGAGGGCACCGGCACCTCGGCGGCGTCCTCGACCTCGGCCATCTCCCAGATCTCCGGGTGACCGCCACCGCCGACCGTGCCGGGCACCGTCAGTACCACGAGCCGGTGCCCGTGCTCCACCTCGCCGTGCTCGTACCGCCGGAAGGAACCCGACAGCACCTCGGGCAGCTCGAAGCCGTCCCGGCGCCCCGTCTCCCGCACCCGGAACTCCATCACCTGCGGGAACGGCACGTTCGCGGCGGGGTCCGGAACCCCGGGCGCGAGCCTGCCCCGGTTGACCAGCCGGACCCGGCGGCCGGCCAGCGCCGAGAAGTCGATCAGCAGGTCCATCCGCTCGGCCGGAGCGATCGTCAGCTGCGGCAGCACCTCGTCGAAGTCGACCGGCACCGGGCGCGGCAGCAGCCCGCCGTCACTGCCGATCTGCCGGATCACGCCCGGCACCGGGTTGTTCTCCTCGTCCACCAGCACCAGGTCGTAGATCCGCGCGTTGGACGCGTTGACCAGCCGGAAGCGGTACCACGCGTCGTCCACGTCCAGATGGGGCCAGATACGGCCGTTGACCGTCGTGTACGGGCCGAGGAACGGCAGCGACACCGGCTTCCCGGTCTCCGGGTCGGCCTCGGAGATCACCGTCGTCTTGTGCAGCAGCCGCCCGTTGAGCCGGCCGTCCTCGTCGGTGTCCAGATTGCGGTCGGCCAGGATCAGCGGCAACTCCCGGTCGCCGGACGGCAGACCGAGCGCGTCCTCCTCGTCGTCCCTGATCAGATAGGTGCCGACGAGCCCGGCGTACACGTTCCACCGGGTGATGTTCATGGCGTGGTCGTGGTACCAGTACTGCGTGGCCTGGTGGTCGTTCGGGTACTCCGACAGCTGCGCGTCGCCGAAGCCGACCGCGTTGTCCGCCCAGCCGTCGTTGCCGCCGCCGGTCTGCGCGCCGTGCAGATGCGTCACCGTCCAGGCGGGCAGCGCCGCGACGTCCTCGTTCGGCTTCACCCCGTCGCGTCCGGGACGGTTGTGCGGCGCCGGTTCGCCCTGCTTGACCGGACCGACCTCCACCGCCGTGACCGGGTACTCGCTTCCCCCGGGGATGCGGTTGGTCCAGGCGATCCTGATCCGCTCCCCGCGCCGCACCTCGATGGTCGGCCCCGGCACCGTGCCGTTGTACCCCCACATCAGGGTCGGCGGCAGCTGCGCGTGCAGCCGCACCCAGGCGGGCGAGAGGGTGATCTCCGTCTCGCGCAGCACCTCACCGGTCTGCGGGCGGAGCACCGGCGGAACGGGCAACGCGTCGGTGTACGGCACGAGTCCGCCGACCGGCGCCCCGAGCGCGGCCGCCTCGGAATCGGGCCCCCGCCCCTCGCTCCGCCGGCCGGTCCGCCCCGTCTTCTCCATGATCTCGGCGATTTCGGTCAAGGTACTTCCCCCATGATCCGCGATTTCACTGCTGGTGGACCACGCGACCCCTGCCCCCGCAGGTAATGATTCGGTGGCCCCTGTGTATCGAAGGACCGCCTGGAAGCCGCAGCAGTTCATCGATGGGGGCAATCTGACCAAAACCGGTACGGTCCACCGGGCGGACGGCAATCGTTTCCCGCCAACGCGGCGCGCCGCCGTGACACCCTCACTGGGCGTACGGTTGTCCGCGATCGATCTTCGCAAAAAGACGGAAACAGGAGACCACGGTATGTCGCAGCAGGTGCAAGGAGTCATCGCACCGGGGAAGAACGAGCCGGTACGGATCGAGACGATCGTGATCCCGGACCCGGGCCCCGGCGAGGCCGTGGTGAAGATCCAGGCGTGCGGTGTCTGCCACACCGATCTGCACTACAAGCAGGGCGGGATCAACGACGACTTCCCCTTCCTGCTCGGCCACGAGGCCGCGGGCGTGGTGGAGTCCGTCGGCGAGGGCGTCACGGACGTCGCCCCCGGCGACTTCGTCGTCCTCAACTGGCGTGCCGTGTGCGGCCAGTGCCGCGCGTGTCTGCGCGGCCGCCCCTGGTACTGCTTCGACACCCACAACGCGAAGCAGAGGATGACACTGCTCGACGGCACGGAACTGTCGCCGGCCCTCGGAATCGGCGCGTTCGCGGAGAAGACCCTGGTCGCCGCCGGCCAGTGCACCAAGGTCGACCCGGAGGTCTCCCCGGCCGTCGCCGGACTGCTCGGCTGCGGTGTGATGGCGGGCATCGGCGCCGCCATCAACACCGGACAGGTCGGCCGCGGCGACTCGGTCGCGGTGATCGGCTGCGGCGGTGTCGGCGACGCGGCGATCGCCGGCGCCCGGCTGGCCGGCGCGGCGAAGATCATCGCCGTGGACATCGACGACCGCAAGCTGGAGACGGCGAAGACGATGGGCGCCACGCACACCGTCAACTCCCGCTCCACCGACCCGGTCGAGGCGATCCGCGCGCTGACCGACGGCAACGGCGCGGACGTCGTCATCGACGCGGTCGGCCGCCCCGAGACGTACAAGCAGGCCTTCTACGCCCGCGACCTCGCCGGCACCGTCGTCCTGGTCGGCGTCCCCACCCCGGAGATGCAGCTGGAGCTGCCGCTGATCGACGTCTTCGGGCGCGGCGGCTCGCTCAAGTCCTCCTGGTACGGCGACTGCCTGCCCTCGCGCGACTTCCCGATGCTGATCGACCTGCACCAGCAGGGCCGGATCGACCTCGGCGCGTTCGTCACCGAGACCATCGGGCTCGGCGACGTCGAGCAGGCCTTCGCCCGGATGCACGACGGCGACGTGCTGCGCTCGGTGGTGGTCTTCTGATGACCGCCCGCGTCGACCACCTGGTCACCTCCGGCACCTTCGCCCTCGACGGCGGGGAATGGGACGTCGACAACAACGTCTGGATCGTCGGCGACGACACCGAGGCGATCGTCATCGACGCCGCCCACGACGCCGCCGCCATCGAGGCCGCGCTGAACGGCCGTACGCTGCGCGCCATCGTCTGCACGCACGCGCACAACGACCACATCGACGCCGCCCCGGCCCTCGCCGGGGCGACCGGCGCCCCGGTTCTGCTGCACCCCGACGACCTGCCGCTGTGGAAGCAGACCCACCCGGACCGCCTCCCGGACGGCGAACTGGCCGACGGCCAGGAGCTGGAGATCGCCGGAACGACCCTCCGGGTCCTGCACACCCCCGGTCACGCCCCGGGCGCCGTCTGCCTGTACGCCCCCGGCCTGTCCACCGTCTTCACCGGGGACACGCTCTTCCAGGGCGGACCCGGCGCCACCGGACGGTCCTTCTCCCACTTCCCGACCATCGTCGCGTCGATCCGGGACCGGCTGCTCACCCTCCCGCCGGAGACCACCGTCCGTACCGGACACGGCGACTCCACCACCATCGGCGCGGAGGCCCCGCAGCTGGACGAGTGGATCGCCCGCGGTCACTGAGAACCGCGGACCCTCACCGGTCCGGCCACGCGGAGAGCCGCAGGCCGCTCTCGAAGCGGCGCGGTTCGCCCGTGACCGGATCGGTGAACTCCAGTACCCGGGCCAGGAGTTGGAGCGGACGCGAGAAGTCGTCCGGTGCCCCCTCGGCCTCGACCACCGGATAGACCGGGTCGTGGACGATCGGCAGCCCCAGGCCGTTCATGTGGACCCGCAGCTGATGGGTCCGCCCGGTGGCCGGCAGCAGCCGGTAGCGGCCGAGCCCCTCACGGTGCTCCAGCAGCTCGATCCGGCTCTCGCTGTTCGGCTCGCCCGGCTCCTCGCGCGCGGCCACGATCCCGCGCTCCTTCACGATCCGGCTGCGCACGGTCCGCGGGAAGGCCCGCGCGGGATCGTACGGCGCCACCGCCTCGTACTCCTTGCGTACCAGCCGGTCCCGGAACATCGTCTGGTACCCGCCCCGCTCCCCGGGCCGTACGACGAACAGCACGAGGCCCGCGGTCAGCCGGTCCAGCCGATGGGCCGGCTGGAGCGCGGGCAGCCCCAGCTCGCGGCGCAGCCGGGCCACCGCGGTCTCGGTGATGTGCCGGCCGCGCGGCGTCGTCGCCAGGAAGTGCGGCTTGTCGGCGACGACGAGATGCTCGTCGCGGTGGACGACCCCGACCGGGAACGGCACCGGCACCTCCGGCGCGAAATCCCGGTGGAACCAGATGTACCGGCCCGCCGCGTACGGCTCCTCGGCGGCGACCGGGCCCCGCACCGAGACGAACCGGCCCTCGGCGAACATGGCGTCCACCCGCCGCGCCCCGATCGCGTCCGCGAACCGCGCCAGCAGATGATCACGCACCGTCGGCCACGCCCCGTCCGGATCCTCCGGGAGCCGCAGCCGGACCGGATCGATCCCGTCCCGCTGCGGCAGCGGCGCCGCCGGGGGCTTCGCGCGCCCCCTCACCGGGGAACGCCGACCACTACGGCGGTGCTCATGGTGCAGGCTCCTCGTTCCGTCGCCCCGGGGTGTGCGCCCATTATCGCCGGTCACCGGGCCGGAGCCGTCACGCCCCCGGCAGCGTCACCTCCAGCGGACCGCAGCCGATGCGCTCCGCCTCGGCGGAGACATAACCCGGCAGCAGCGCGCGGGTGAGGCCGAAGTCCCCGTCGGCCACCGGTTCCAGCTGCTCCACCATGAAGACCACGGGACCGGTCTGGCAGGACGCGCGGTAGAGCGCCCTGGCGCCGTCGAACCTGCCGTACCCGTTGGTGCCCTTCACGGACAGACCGGCCTTGAGCGCGTCCCGGGAGAAGATCTCGGTCAGCGCCGCGTCCGTCACCGTCGTCATCCGCAGCGCGGGGCGGTAGCCGCCACCGGCCTCGCAGATCCGGGCGGGCCCGCCGTCGCCGCCGAGACGGGTCCGGACCAGGTCCTTGCGGTACGCCGCGGGAAGTGTGAGGCCCTTGATGCCGCAGAAGGCATCGGCCTCCGTGTCCTGCTGCGTCACGAGGGAGGGCAGGTCACGAGGCGCCCGGTAGGTGCCCGAGCAGCCGAACTCGCGAATGGCCCCGTTGGCGGCCTCCACCACCGCACGGGTCAGCGCCGCCCGGTCCTCCCGGTCGTACTCCGCCGAGACCTCCAGCCCGGCCTGCCCCATGGCGACGTCCACCACGGTGGGGCCGGTGAACTCGTCCCGTCCGGTACAGCTCTGCGGGAGGGCCAGCCAGGCACGCGTGGACGAGGTCATCCCGGGCAGCCCGTCGCCGAGCGCCACCAGACCGGCCGCGAGGTACTCCCGCGGCCACTCGTGCGCGTCGGTGCCCCGCAACCCGTCCAGCCGGTGCACCCGCACGGTCACCTGGCGGCGGGCCATGTCGTCCTTGTAGCTGGTGATGCGGCACTGGCCGTACGAGGACTCCTGGTCACGAGGGTTGGCCTGCAGCGACTGCTCCTCGGCCTCGGTCCTGCGGTCGCCGAAGAGGTCCGACACGGTCGTGTCGGTGAGCGAGTCCCAGCAGGGCGCGGGACCGACCAGCGGAAGCGTGTCCGTGCGCCAGGCCACCGCACCGGCGCCGAGGAGCGCGCCGACCAGCCCGGCGGCGGTGACGGCACGGGCGGTACGGCTGCGCAACAGACGCCGCAGCACCGGAACGCGATCGGGAGCGGGCTCCGGCCCCGGAGATCTGCACTCCTGCTCCTGGTCCCGAGGCTCAGGAACCGCGGTCCTCTCGTCGTTCCCGTCCACAGCCGCTGCCCCGTTCTCCCTGGTTCCTTCGGTCGCTCCGGTCTCTCCGCCGCTCACGCGCCCTCACCGGCCCCGCACCCGATGCGCTTGCTCACGGACTCGGTGAAGTTCTCGAACACCCGCCGGTCGTCCGGCCGCCCCGAACCCTTCAGTCCCGACTGGACGTTCCCGTAGAACACGGTCGGCCGCCCGTCGCACTCGGTGCGCACGAGTCCGTGCCCGGCCCCTTCGGGCAGCCCCGCGAACAGCGCGGCCATACGCGGATCGCCGGCCATCACGTACTGCGCCGCCGGTTCGTCGGGCGTCCCCGGCGTCTTCCACACCACCGAACAGGTCTGGAGCCGCCCGTCGACCACACCCGCCTGCTCCCGGTACCTGGCGCCCGGGCCGAACCCGAAGGTCACACCGGGTATCCGGCACAGCGGCTTCCCGGCGGACCCGTCGTCCTCGGCGACCGTGACGAACGGCGACGTCACGCGCAGCGGCTCGCCCGGAGCGCAACCGGCCTCGCGCATACCGGTGTTCGCGGCGTCCAGCAGCATCCGGGCGACCTCGGACCGGCTGCCGATCGTGAACGGCATGGCCAGCTTGCCCAGATGGCCGTCGCCGGTGCTCTCGCTCCGGATGGTCACCGTGGACGGCCGGCCGTCCACATCGCAGGCAGCGGGCAGGACCAGCATGGCCCGGTCCCCGGCGACCAGCCCGTCCAGCCCGTCCGGCAGGCGGGAGGCGGACCCGTGGAAGTACCGGCCTATCCAGGCGCGGTGTTCCTCGGCACCGGAGGGGACCGGACCGTACTCGACGGTGACCTGCTCCTTGAACCGGAGCGGCTCGTCCGCGTCGTCGTCCGGCACCGTCGAGGTCACCGTGACCGTGCAACTGGCCCGGAGGTGGCCGGCCGAGGGCGGCGCGGACTCGGTGGCACGCCGCTCCGAGCCGGACTTGGCGAGCCCGTCGTCACCCAGGAACGGCACACCGCTGTTCTGCTCCCACGCCCCCCAGCAGTAGCTGTCCCGGAACGGCGGGCTGTCCGTCGCCCACAGCCCGATGCCGGAGGCGAGCACCGCCGCGGCGACCGTCCCGGCCAGTATCGCTCCGCGCCGTCCGCGCCTGCCGCCCATCGCATTCCCCCGTGAAGTACCAAGATCGCGCAAAGCCCCGATGGTACGTCGTCGGCTCAGGGGCACGGGCCGGGCCCCGCCCCGCCGCTCAGCCCGACGGCGAGAACACGAAGGAGAACTCCGCGGGCCGTGCGTCGAGCCGGTGACCGGCCGTCACCCCCGGCCCGCACGACCCCGAACCCACCCCCTGCATCGCGTGATCCAGATTCACCCAGACGCTCCCGCCGGCCCGCAACTCCGGTACGTGACCGGCCGCATCGAGCTGTTCGCTCGTCCACCGCCGCGCGGTGAACCAGAACGGTCCGCCTCCCTCGATCCGTACGCCCGCCCCGCTGCCGTCCGTCAGCTCCGCCCACCGGACGTCGGCCCGCGCACCGTTCTCCTGGGGCCGTACGTACGGCGTCTGCATCTCGTCCACGGACATCCGCCACCGGCCGAGCACCGAGGCGGCCCGGGTGTCCGGGTAGGCCTCCCCGGGCCCGCCGCCGAACCAACGCGCCGCGCCGTACCGGGCGGGCAGCCCGAACCGGACGCCCAGCCGGGGCAGCGGCACCCGCCACTCGCCCTCCGGCACCACGGACACCGTCAGCCCCAGCCGCTCCCCGTCGGCCGTCCACCGGAACGCGGTACGCAACCCCAGCTCGCCCCCGGCCGGCGCCACCCTGGTCCGTACGACCAGCGCGTCCTCGCCGGCCTCGACCGCGTCGAGCCGGTGCCGCATCCGGTGCAGCCCCGACTCCCGCCACCGCGGCCCGTACTGCTCGTCCGGCTGCCACGCGGCCCCGTTGTCGTTGTCGGTGGGCGCCCGCCAGACATCCAGCCGGAACCCCTCCAACGGCACCGCGCCCAGCCGCACCGGGTCCCCGGTCGCCGCGTCGAAGACCCCGGGGCCCAGGGTGACCAGCCCCTCGGCCCGCTCCGGCCGCGCGCCCCTCGCGACGGCGGGAACGACGGGCGCGCCCGCCTCTGCCTGCCCCCACGCCACCACATGCCCGCGCTCGCCCCAGGCGGTGTCCCGGGCCAGCACCGCCCGTACGGTCCACACCCCGGCACCGTCCATCGGCAGCCGCACCTGGGCCGACGCACCGGGCGCGAGCTCCGGCACGGCGAGCGCGCCCGATCCGACAGGCACCCCGTCCACCTCGTGCGACCACTCGAAGCCCAGGTGCGCCGAACCCGCGAAGTCGTACCCGTTGGTGACCCGGACCGAACCCGCATCCGTCAGTGGTTCGATCCGCACCGGCTCGATGACCTTCTTGTACTCGATCAGCCCGGGGGAAGGCGTGCGGTCGGGGAAGAGCAGCCCGTCGCAGACGAAGTTCCCGTCGTGCAGCTCCTCGCCGAAGTCCCCGCCGTACGCGAAGCCGTGCTCGGGGTGGGCGATGCCGTGATCGATCCACTCCCAGACGAATCCGCCCTGGCAGCGCCCGTACCGCTCGAACAGCCGCTGGTATTCGCCGAGCCCGCCCGGACCGTTGCCCATCGCATGCGCGTACTCGCACATCAGGAACGGCATCGCACGCCGTCGCGCGTCCGCCTCCGGGTCGGGCAGCGGCTCCTCCGCCCGGCGGCCGATCAGCTCGACCTCGGCGTGCGTCGGGTACATCCGCGAGTACAGGTCGACGTCCCGGCAGGAGGGATCACCCTCGTAGTGCACCAGCCGCTCCGGATCCCGGCCCCGGATCCACCCGGCCATGGCGCTCAGCCCGCGCCCCGTCCCGCACTCGTTGCCGAGCGACCAGATGATCACCGAGGCGTGGTTCTTGTCGCGCTCCACCATCCGCGCGGCCCGGTCGAGCAGCGCCGGGGTCCACCGCTCGTCGTCCACCGGGTTGCCGCGCCAATCCTGACCGGAGAAGCCGTGCGTCTCCAGGTCGCATTCGTCGATCACCCAGAGCCCCAGCTCGTCGCAGAGATCGAGGAAGGCGGGATGCGGCGGATAGTGGCTGGTCCGTACGGCGTTGATGTTGTGCCGCTTCATCAGCACCAGGTCGCGCCGCATGGTCGCGGTGTCCACCGTCCGCCCGGTCTCCGGATGGAACTCGTGCCGGTTCACCCCGCGGAACAGCACCCGCCGCCCGTTGACCCGGACGTTCCCGTCCTCGACCACGACGCTGCGGAACCCCACCCGCAGCCCGATCCGCTCGCCGGAGGTCACCAGCTCCCCGTCGTACAGCCGGGGCGTCTCGGCCGTCCACGGCTCGACGGCGACGGTCACCGCCTCACCCGCCGCGACATCGATCCCCAGCTCGGGCACCAGAACCCGCCCCTCTGCCCCCGCGCACTCCACCCGCAAGGTCCCGGACCCGTCGCGGTGGTCGTACCCGGCGTGCACGAAGAAGTCCAGGGGCGCACCCGGCGGCCGCTCCAGCAGGGTCACGTCGCGGAAGATCCCGGGCAGCCACCACTGGTCCTGGTCCTCCAGATAGCTCCCCGACGACCACTGGTGCACCCGCACCGCCAGCACATTGCCCGCGGGCCGCAGCAGCCCGCCGACGGCGAACTCGTGCGGCAGCCGTGACCCCTTGAAGTCGCCCAGCTCCACGCCGTTGAGCCAGACCCGGGCGCAGGACTCCACCCCGTCGAAACGGAGCAGCACCTCCCCGTCCCCCGGCCACCCGGCGGGCAGGTCGAAGCTCCGCAGATGGTCGCCGGTCGGGTTCTCGGCCGGTACCCTCGGCGGATCCACCGGGAAGGGATACACCACGTTCGTGTAGGCGGGCGCCCCGCCGGCCCCCTGGAGCACCCAGTGCCCCGGAACCGCGACCGTCGCCCACCCCGAGGCGTCGAACCCGGGGCGCGCGAACGACTCGTCCCGGTCGGCGGCACCCGGCGAGAGCCGGAACAGCCACTGGCCGTTCAGCGACATCCGCCCGGCGTCCGAGTCCGCGTACCAGGCCCGCGGCGCCGTCCCGCCGGATCCGGGGGCCATGTCCTCGTACCAGGGAAGGGCGGGCGCGTGCGTGCGGATCACAGCGGGACTCCTCACTCGGGGCACAACGCAGAAGCGCCGATCAGGATTGCTCCTGATCGGCGCTCTGCCTTGTGTCCGAGGGGGGACTTGAACCCCCACGCCCGATAAAGGGCACTAGCACCTCAAGCTAGCGCGTCTGCCATTCCGCCACCCGGACAAGGTGTCTGTCTCGCGGGCCCCGGCCCGTTCCGACGTGGAAAACAATAGCAAACATTCGGGGGTGCTCGATCACGCCCGGGACCGTGTGAAGGACGCATGACGAGGGGCGGGTGCCCTTGGGTGTGCGGGCCGGGCGCGGGAGGATGAGGGGGAGCACCGCAGCGACAGTGGAAGGAAGCAGCGTGAGCGAGACCAACACGGCCCGGACCGTCTCCGGCGAGGACGAGGTCGTGGACCTCTGTCGTGAGCTGATCCGGATCGACACCAGCAATTACGGGGACCATTCGGGACCGGGGGAGCGGGGCGCGGCCGAGTACGTCGCGGAGAAGCTCGCCGAGGTCGGGCTGGAGCCGCAGATCTTCGAGTCGCACAAGGGCCGCGCCTCGACCGTGGCCCGGATCGAGGGCGAGGACCCGTCCAGGCCCGCGCTGCTCATCCACGGTCACACCGACGTGGTTCCGGCCAACGCGCACGACTGGACGCACCACCCGTTCTCGGGCGAGGTCGCGGACGGCTGCGTGTGGGGCCGCGGCGCGGTCGACATGAAGGACATGGACGCGATGACCCTGGCGGTCGTCCGTGACCGGATGCGCAGCGGCCGCAAGCCCCCGCGCGACATCGTGCTGGCCTTCGTCGCCGACGAGGAGGCGGGCGGCACGTACGGCGCGCGGTACCTCGTGGACAAGCACCCCGGTCTCTTCGACGGGGTCACCGAGGCGATCGGCGAGGTGGGCGGTTTCTCCTTCACGGTGAACGAGAAGCTGCGGCTCTATCTCGTCGAGACGGCCCAGAAGGGCATGCACTGGATGCGGCTCACCGTGGACGGCACCGCCGGTCACGGCTCGATGACCAACGACGACAACGCGATCACCGAGCTCTGCGAGGCGGTCGGGCGGCTCGGGCGGCACAAGTGGCCGGTCCGGGTGACCAAGACCGTGCGGTCCTTCCTCGACGAGCTGTCCGACGCGCTCGGCACCCCGCTCGACCCGGAGGACATGGAGGCGACGCTCGCCAAGCTGGGCGGCATCGCCAAGATGGTCGGCGCCACGCTCCGCAACTCCGCCGCCCCCACCATGCTGGGCGCCGGCTACAAGGTGAACGTCATCCCGGGCCAGGCCATCGCCCATGTCGACGGCCGGTTCCTGCCCGGCTACGAGGACGAGTTCCTGGCCGACCTGGACCGGATCCTCGGCCCGCGCGTGAAGCGCGAGGACGTGCACGGCGACAAGGCGCTGGAGACCAGCTTCGACGGCTCGCTCGTCGACGCGATGCAGGTCGCCCTGAAGGCGGAGGACCCGATCGCCCGTGCGGTGCCCTACATGCTCTCCGGCGGTACCGACGCCAAGTCCTTCGACGATCTGGGCATCCGCTGCTTCGGGTTCGCCCCGCTGAAGCTGCCGCCGGAGCTCGACTTCGCGGGCATGTTCCACGGTGTGGACGAGCGCGTTCCGGTGGACGGTCTGAAGTTCGGCGTGCGCGTGCTCGACCGTTTCATCGACAACTGCTGACGCCTTGCCGGATTTCCGCCGACTTTCCGCACCAACAATCGCCAGCGTGTGCGGATTTGACCGGAACGAGTGAAAGGGTCCATACGCTCGTAGCCCGATTAGCTCTTCCTCGTTACAAGTGATGCGGTCCGCGGCTGGGACCGCATTGCCAACTAGGAGGAACAATGATCAAGAAGGTCGTCGCTGCTGCGGCTGTCACCGGTGGTCTGGTGCTCGCGGGTGCGGGCATGGCCGTCGCGGACTCCGGTGCCCAGGGCGCCGCTGTCGGCAGCCCCGGTGTGATCTCGGGCAACAACATCCAGGTGCCCATCCACGTGCCGGTGAACGTGTGCGGTAACACGATCTCCGTGATCGGGCTGCTGAACCCCGCCTTCGGCAACACCTGCATCAACGCCTGACGTTGTGCGTCAACCCGTAAGGGTTTGAACCCGGTCGGCCCCGGAGTGCACGCCATGCGCTCCGGGGCTGCTGGGTACTCCGCCCCCGCACGGTCAAGTCCGGGGGTTTTCCGGAAGGTAAGAAGGCAGGAATCAACCTATGCGACAGGTCACGCGTAAAGGCCTGATCACCATGGCGGCCGCGGGCGGCGCGCTCGCGCTGAGTGGCGGCTATGCGCACGCGGACGCGGGAGCGTCCGGCGAGGCGACGAATTCCCCGGGGGTGCTGTCAGGGAATTCGGTACAGATCCCGGTCCATGTACCGGTCAACGTGTGCGGCAATTCCGTGGACGTCGTGGCACTGCTCAACCCGGCGTTCGGGAACACCTGCGGAAACGGTTCGCAGGGCGACTCCCCGGGCAAGCACGTCTCCGGCAGCCACGTCTCCGGCGACCTCACCCAGGCGAGCCGGCCCGGCAAGGGCAAGCACCGGGCCCCCATCGGCGGCGGGGCGACGGCCCAGGGCGGCGCGACGGGCTCGCCGGGGGTGCTGTCCGGCAACAACATCCAGGTACCCATCGACATCCCAGTGAACGCCTGTGGGAACAGCATCACCATCGGTGGTCTGCTCAACCCCACCTTCGGCAACGACTGCGAGAACACCCCGGAGGCCGTCACACCGCCCCCGGTCACCCCGGTCACCCCGGTCACCGAGCACAAGCCCCCGGCGCCGGAGAAGCCGCCCGTGCCGAACGTGCCCGAGACGCAGAATGTCCCGCAGCTCGCACACACCGGAGCGGGCGGGCTCGACCTGCTGATCCCGGCGAGCGCCGGCCTGCTGCTGGCGGGTGCGGGCACGGTGCTCTACCGCCGCGCCCGGGCGTCCGCGTAGCGGACCGGGACCGGCGCCACAAGCGCCACGAAGGGAGCGGGCCCGCGGATGCCGGGCCCGCTCCGACTCACCAGGTGGCCCGGAGCTGGCGGATGATCCGCCGCCGCAGGCGCACCCTTCGACTGCCGTCGCGACGCAGCGTCAGCCGGTCCAACTCCCAGTGACCGTACTCGGCGTGGTCGGTCAGCAGGCGGGCCGTCTCCTTCCGGGACACCCCGCGCGGCACGTACACATCGACAAATTCGTATTCCGGCATCGCATCTATTGTGCGGGCAGAGCCCGTGTACGGATAGCGTCTGCACTATGTCTGATGCTGCGCAGCCCACCGCTGCCGAGGTACGCGCCGCCGCCGAGGCGGTCAAAGCCGCGCTCGACCACCACCTCGCGGCCGTCGAACGCCGGACCGGGGACGACGATGTGGCCGTCTATGACGCGTTCAACGCACTGGCCGCTGCCGCCGAGTTCTACGACGAGCTGCTCTACGACCGGTACGACGAGGTCACCCCTTTCGAGATCCCGGGTGCGGAGGATTCGCTGCCGCCCTACACCGGACCCGAGGAACCGAACGCACTCAGTGTGCTGATCCGGCGCGACTACGCGGTGGTGGAGCCGCCGAGGCTGCTCGCACAGGCCCAGCGGATCGCCGACCTCGACCAGGACGAGCGCGGCGGGAGCGCCGCGGTGGTCGGCTCCAGCGTCCACGCGGCGCTCGGCGTGCTCTTCGGGGAGTACGAACCCGACGAGATCGCGTCCCGGCACACGGAGTTCGGCCTGGAGGAGGGGGACTCCACGCTCTGGGTCACGGCCGCCGAGGACCTGCCCGAGGCTGGGGAATGGCTCGGCGCACCCTTCGACGACGCGGATCCACAGCTGGTGGTCTGCCGCTTCGACGTCAGCGCCGTCTTCGACGAGGACGAACCGGACGAGGAACCGGCCCGCCTGGCGGCGGACAGCTCCTGACCCCCTGCCGGACGGGCCCGAGCCGGGCCCGTCCGGTGCCGGCGTCCCCGCCGGGGGCCGGTCAGCCGGCCGGGGTCTCCAGCAGGGTGCGCAGCCTCGTCGTGCGGTCCTGGGCCGGGGGCTGGGCGACCGCGCGGGGCAGCGCCTGATCCACCCCGTGCACCACGGACAGATGCCGCTCGCCCCGGCCGAAGGCGGTGTACACCCAGGAACGGCTCAGCCCCTGCGCCGCGTCGCCCGGCAGCACGACGACCACCGCGGGCCAGCGCATCCCGGCCGCCTGATGTGCGCTGAGGGCCCAGCCATGGCGTACGGAGGACTCCACCCGGTCCTGGGCCACGACGACCTCTGTGCCCGCGCAGTCCAGATGCAGACCCTCGGCGTCCGCCGAGACGACCACGGCGGGCTCGGCCCTGCCGGGTGCCGGGACATGGACGACGCGGTCGCCCGGGTCGAATCCGCCGAACCGGCCTGGACCGGGGTTGAGCCGCTGCTTCAACGCCGCGTTCAGCGCCCGGGTGCCCGCCTGGCCGCCGTGGCCGACGGTGATCACCTGGGTGTCCGACGACGGTACGCCGATGGCGCGCGGCACCGAGTCGGCCACCAGCTGCACGGTGCGGTGCACCGCCTCGCCCGCATCGCGCACGGGGACGATCACCACCTCCTTGCCGGGCGCCTCGACCTGGTTCAGCTCGCCGATGCCGATGCCGGAGACCAGCTCGCCGATCGGCCCCGGATCCGGCGTACGGGAGACGATCTGCGGGCACGCCCGGGCCGCCAGCACATCCGCGAACACCCGCCCCGCACCGGCCGATCCCAGCACGCCCGGATCGCCGCTGAGCACCAGCCGGGTGCCGTCGGCCAGCGACTCGACCAGGATCGCGGCGGTCTCCACGTCCAGCTGCGGGGCGTCCAGCACGACGAGCAGGTCGACGGCGATCGCCCCTTCCCCGTCGCGCCCCGGGCCCTGCTCGGCCGACAGCAGCCCGGCGAGGGTGACGGCCGTCTCCGGATCGCCGGTCGCTTCGGCCAGCCGGCGCCTGCCGTCGGCGCTGTGCGCGGCGCCCAGGGCCCGCAGCCCGAGGGCGCGGGCCGCGGTGATCAGGGCGGCGGGCTCGGCCCTGGCGGCCTCGCCCCCGGTGTGTGCCACGAGACCGTGGGCCGCGACCGCGCGGATCAGCTCGGCCGCGGAGGGGGAGCCCGCGGCCGAGACGGCCTGCGACCAGTCGGCGTCCTTCTCGCAGGCGTTGACCAACCGGGCCAGCCCGTCGGCGAGGCTCTCCTCGGCGAGTGCGTAGCGGTCGAGACCGAGCAGCACCTGCACCGGCTCCTGCCCGGCCTGCCCGGCGCCCGCGCCTTCGTCCCCGCCCTCGGTCCCGTCGGACTCCGCGGGTGCCTCGAATTCCTGGCCGTCGTGGACCTGCTCGTCCTCCTGGCCGTCCTGGAAGACCAGGACGACTCCCTCGGCGACGGCATGCTGCACGGCCGCCTCGGGATCGGCCACCGAACGCTCGGCCAGCGCGGCCCGTACCTCCGACGCGTCCAGCGCCGTGTGGCCCCGGAGCGCGGCCCGCTCCAGCAGCCAGCCGACCAGGGCGGCGGTCCGCCGCTCGTCGTCCGGGCCGCACTCGGCGCCGAGCAGGGCCCGCGCGAATCCGTCGGCCTGTTCGGGCTTGACCCCCGGCACGCCCAGCAACTGCCAGGGGTCGGTGCGCAGGGCGTCGGCCGCCTGCGCCCCGAGGGTCTCGGCCGCGGGACCCGCCAGCGCCGCCGGAGCCCCGCCCTCGGCCAGCACGGCGGCGGCCGCGGCGACGGCCTCCGGAGAAGCGCTCCGCGGTGCCTGCGCCGGTTCCGGAACGTGGGGGCGGGCCGGGGCGGGGGCGGGGGCGGTCCGGCGCGGGGCGGCGGGTGCGGGGGAGTCGAAGAACGAGGTGGCGGACTGCTCGCCGCTCTCCACCGCGCGCACCGCCGCCAGCAGGTCGGCCGCCTTGCCGCTCAGCTTCCCCCCGGCGGCGATGGGGCCCTCCTTCTCGGCCTTTCGTCTCTCGATCCGCTCCCGCAGCTCACGCTGCGCGGCGAGCTCGGCCTCGGCCTCGGAGAGCGGCGCGGGGGCGGCACCGGCGTCCGTCCCGGCTGCGGCGTCGGCGTCCGGCCCGGCGCCGGAGCCTCCGGCAGGGTTGGCAGTGTCGTCGGTGTCGGGAGCTTCGGCCGTGGGGGCACCTGCTTCGCCGTCCGCCGTCGCTTCGCCCACGGCGTCCGTTTCGCCGTCCGCCGTGCCGTCGGCCGTGCCGTCCGTCGCTTCAGCCCGTTCGCCGGTCCCGGGGGCGCCGCCGTCCGTCTCCGGCCCGTCCCCGGTGGACGGGGCGGGCACGGCGGCGGAGGGCGCGACGTCGTCGTCGGCGGCCGGGGAGCCGGGGGATTCCCCCCGGGGAAGCGCAGTCACAGCGTGCTCCAGTCCTGGTCGGGATAGCGGTGCACGGGCGCCGACACATCGTCGAGCGCCTGGCAGATCTCGTCAGGAAGACTAAGCGCCTCCACTGACAACGCCTCCGCGAGCTGCCGCGCGTTGCGCGCGCCGACGATCGGGGCCACCACCCCCGGCCGGTCCCGGACCCACGCGAGAGCCACCTGGAGCGGCGTCGTGGCCAGCCCGTCCGCCGCCGTCGCCACCGCTTCCACCACACGGCTCGCGGCCTCGTCGAGATACGGCTCGACGAACGGAGCGAGCAGCTCCGAGGCACCGCGCGAGTCCGCCGGAGTGCCCGACCGGTACTTCCCGGTGAGGACGCCGCGGCCCAGCGGGGACGAGGGCAGCAGCCCGACACCGAGATCGAGGGCGGCGGGCACCACCTCGCGTTCCACCCCCCGCTGCAACAGGGAGTACTCCATCTGGGTGCTCGCCACGCGGGTGCGCACCCCGGGCGAGGCGAGCTGCCAGGTCGCCGCCTTGGCCAGCTGCCAGCCGCAGAAGTTCGACACCCCCGCGTACCGGGCGCGCCCGCTGGACACCGCCAGGTCCAGTGCCTGGAGCGTCTCCTCCAGCGGGGTCACCGGGTCGAAGGCGTGGATCTGCCACAGATCCACATGGTCCGTGCCGAGCCGTTCCAGGGAGTCGTCCAGCGCCGCCAGCAGATGCCCGCGCGATCCGTCGAACCGGCGGTACGGATCGGCCACGCTGCCGGCCTTCGTCGCGATGACGAGATCACGCCGGGGCACCAGGCCGTCGAGGAGCTGGCCGAGGAGGTACTCGGCCTCCCCACCGCCGTACACATCGGCCGTGTCGACCAGCGTGCCGCCCGCCTCCCAGAAGGCCTTCAGCTGTTCCGCAGCGTCGTGGTCATCGGTGTCCCGGCCCCAGGTGAGGGTGCCGAGCCCGATCCGGGACACTCGAAGGCCGGTGCGGCCGAGATGCCTCTGCTCCATGGGCGCTGAGATTACTGGCCAGAACCCCACCCGGCGGAAGCCTGTGGACAACCCGGCGTCAAGTCGCCCCTGCCGGATCGCGCCGCCGCGCGCTAGAGTCCGGAGCTCAGGGACGTTACTGATCGGTAAGGGGAGCGGCTATGCGGCTCGGCATCAATCTCGGTTACTGGGGTGCGGGAATGGACGGCGACAACCTCGCCGTCGCCCAGGAGGCCGACCGGCTCGGATACGACGTCTGCTGGGCGGCAGAGGCGTACGGCTCCGACGCGCCGACCGTGCTCTCCTGGGTCGCCGCCCGGACCGAGTCCATCGACGTCGGCTCCGCGATCATGCAGATCCCGGCCCGCCAGCCGGCCATGACGGCGATGACCGCCGCCACCCTCGACTCGCTCTCCGGCGGCCGGTTCCGGCTCGGCCTCGGCGTGTCGGGGCCGCAGGTCTCCGAGGGCTGGTACGGCGTCAAGTTCGACAAGCCGCTGGCCCGCACCCGGGAGTACGTCGAGATCGTCCGCCGGGCGATGTCCCGCGAGCGGCTCTCGTACGAGGGCGAGCACTGGACGCTGCCGCTGCCGGACGGTCCGGGCAAGCCCATCAAGCTGACCGTGCACCCGCAGCGCGAGCACATCCCGCTCTACATCGCGGCGATCGGCCCGAAGAACCTGGAGCAGACCGGCGAGATCGCCGACGGCGCGCTGCTGATCTTCCCCTCCGCCGAGCACCTTGAGGACACGGCGGTGAAGTACCTGCGGGCGGGCCGGGAGAAGGCGGGCCTGACCATGGAGGGCTTCGACGTCTGCCCGACCCTGCCGCTCGCCGTCGGCGACGACGTCAACGGCCTCGCGGACATGTTCCGTCCGTACACCGCCCTGTACGTGGGCGGCATGGGCAGCCGCAAGCAGAACTTCTACAACCAGCTCGCGCAGCGCATGGGCTATGAGAAGGAAGCCGCCGAGATCCAGGACAAGTACCTGTCCGGCGACAAGAGCGGCGCCGCCGCGGCCGTACCGCACCGGCTGATCGACCAGACCACGCTGCTCGGACCGGTCGAGCGGATCGCCGAGCGGATGCAGGCCTACGCAGCGGCCGGTGTCACGACACTGACCCTCGCCCCGGCCGGGTTCACGCTGGAGGAGCGGCTCACGGCCCTGCGGGCCGGTACGGACGCGCTGGAGCGCTCCGGGCTCGCGTAACAGGTCCCGGACGCCGCCGGGAGCGGCACCGCGGCCGTGGTGGGGGCTCGGGGCCTCCCCGCCACGGCCGTCACGCGTATCAACGCGGGCACGGTCGGGCGGTTACGCCGGCCCGCGCCCCATCCGGCGTAGCCGGGACCCCTTCCTGTTGCCCGCCCGGGTGCGCCGCACTTGACTGGCGCTCGGTGGATGCGGCACGGAGGTGGCGGTCATGCTCTCGGCAAGGAACCTGTTCCAGGAGATTCTCGACGACGACGAGTCCTTCCGGCTGTTCTGCTCCATCGCGGCCGGCGGGGAGTCCCAGGGCGGCTGGGAGAACGGCCGGATCGCGGCCCTGGCGCCCGAGAGCCAGCGCGCCCTGGCGCCCAAGATCGCCCGGCACGGCGCCGACGAGGACAAGCACGGCCGGATCTTCAACGCGCTGCTGAAGAAGCGCGGGCTCCGGCCGGCGGAGGTCCCGCACGAGACCGACTACACGATGCTGCTGGAGAAGCACGGCATCGGCCTCGCCCATGAACAGCTGCGGGGCGAGGAACGGCTCTCCGAGCGCGACATCGTCACCTACCTCGCGCACAGCAGGGTCACCGAGCAGCGCGCCTCCGAGCAGATGGCACTGCTCAGCAGGCACTTCGCCGACCACCCCGACCTCGGCCGCGCGGTGAAGATGATCTCGAACGACGAGGACAACCACCTGGCGTACTGCCACGAGGAACTGCTCCGTCTCGCCCGGGACGGACACGGCCGCACCATCCAGCGCACCCTGCGCGAGTGCGCGCTCGCCGAGATCCGGGTGTACCGCGACGTCAGCCTCGCCGTGATGGATCACATGGGCCGCATCCTGGGCTGGCCCCGGGCCAGATCGGTGCTGCTGGCCGCCGGGATCCACGCCGTCTACGTGTACGAACGGCTCGTGGGCTGGCGGCGGATGGTGAGTCTGGAACAGCCCGAGCGGCGCGACGCGCTGGGCGGCCCGGCCACGCCGGAGCCGGGATTCGCCTGAACCGGGAACGAACCGGGGCGAGCCGCTCGCGAGCCGGGTGCGGTGACCGCCCGTCCGTCAGAGCCAGCCGCGGCGCTTGAACTGCCGGTACAGCGCGAACACCGTGGCACCCATCAGTCCGATCACCACCGGATAGGCCCACACCCAGCGGAGTTCCGGCATGTGCTCGAAGTTCATGCCGTAGATCCCCGCCACCATGGTCGGCACCGCGGCCATCGCCGCCCAGGCCGAGATCTTGCGCATGTCGTCGTTCTGCCGCACGCCCACCTGGGCCAGATGGGCCGAGAGGATGTCGGAGAGCAGCCGGTCCAGCCCCTCCACGTACTCGTTGGCGCGCGTCAGGTGGTCGCCGACGTCGCGGAAGAACGGCTGCGAGTGCTCGTGGACGAACGGCACGTCCGCGCTCGCCAGCCGGGACATGGGAGCGCTCAGCGGCCCGGTGGCCCGGCGGAACTCCAGGATCTGCCGCTTGAAGGTGTAGATGCGGGCCGCGGTGCTCTTGGTGTCGGCACCGCCGACCGGCGCGAACACCTCGGTCTCCAGCTCCTCCAGGTCGACCTGGAGCTCGCCCGCCACCTCTATGTAGTGGTCGACGACGGCGTCGCTGATCGCGTACAGCACCGCGGTGGGCCCGTGCTTGAGCACCTCCGGCTCGGCCTCCAGCCGCCGGCGTACCGCGGCGAGCGGCGCGCCCTCCCCGTGCCGGACCGTCACGACGAAGGAATCGCCGATGAAGGCCATGAGCTCGTCGGTGGTGACCGTGTCGCTGCTCTGCTCGTACACCACCGGCTTGATGACCGCGAAGAGCGAGTCGTCGTACACCTCCAGCTTGGGACGCTGATGGGCGCTCAGGGCGTCCTCCACGGCCAGCGGGTGCAGCCCGAACTCGCTGCTGACGAGGTCGAACTCCTTCTCCGTCGGTTCGTGCAGCCCGATCCAGAGAAAGGCGTCCCCGGTGGCCCGTGCCTTGGCGAGCGCATCGGAGAAGTCGGCGGGGCCGTCGGTGCGGCGCCCGTCCCGGTAAATGGCACAGTCCACGATCACGGCGCGCATTCTTCCCTGCCGCGCTCCCCGGCGCACCTCGCCGGCGGCGTCCCGATCCGGACGAAAGGCCCTACGCTGGCCCGCATGCCCACCCTGATCCTCGTACGCCACGGACGCTCCACCGCCAACACCGCCGGGGTGCTCGCGGGCCGCACCCCCGGGGTCGCGCTCGACGAGCGCGGCGCGGAGCAGGCCGCCGCCCTGCCCGGCCGGCTCGCCGGGCTGCCGCTGGCCGCCGCCGTCAGCAGCCCCCTCCAGCGCTGCCGGGAGACCCTGCGGCCACTGCTGGCCGCCCGGCCGGAGCTGGAGCTGCACACCGAGGACCGGATCAGCGAGTGCGACTACGGCGACTGGTCGGGGCGCAAGCTCGCGGAGCTCGCCGACGAACCGCTGATGGGCGTCGTGCAGCAGCATCCGTCGGCCGCGGCGTTCCCCGGCGGCGAGTCGATGCGCGGCATGCAGGCGCGCGCGGTCGACGCGGTGCGGGACTGGAACGCCCGGATCGAGGCCGCGCACGGCGACGACGCCGTGTACGTGATGTGCTCGCACGGCGACATCATCAAGGCCCTGGTCGCCGACGCGCTCGGCATGCATCTCGACCTCTTCCAGCGGATCCAGGCCGACCCCTGTTCGGTCACCGCGATCCGCTACACCAGACTGCGGCCCTTCCTGCTGCGGCTCGGTGACACCGGTGACCTCGCCCCGCTGGCGCCCCGCGAGCACCCCCGCCCGGCGGCGGACTCGGACGCGGACGCGGCGGTCGGGGGCGGCGCTGGGGCGCCGTGATCGCTTCGCGCAGTAGGGTGGACGCTCCGTAGGCCCCGGGGCCCGTCCGGCGGATCGGAGGCCGGACGGCCCCGGCCCGGGGAACGGACGTCCCGGGCCCGCGCCACCCCTCATCCACCGTCGAATTCAAGGGAGACAGGACGTGTCCCGTCAGGTGTTCCTCTACGACCCCCCGGACCGTTTCGTGGCCGGTACGGTCGGGCTGCCTGGACGCCGTACGTTCTTCCTGCAGGCATCCTCAGGCGGACGTGTCACCAGCGTGGCCCTGGAGAAGACCCAGGTCGCCGCGCTCGCCGAGCGGATCGACGAACTGCTCGACGAGGTGGTGCGGCGGACCGGCGGAAACTCCCCGGTGCCCGCCGTCGCGCCGATGGACGTCACCGACACCGCGCCGCTGGACAACCCCGTCGAGGAGGAGTTCCGGGTCGGCACGATGGCGCTCGCCTGGGACGGCGAGGAACAGCGCATGATCGTCGAGGCACAGGCGCTGGTCGAGCTGGACGTGGAATCCGACGAGGATCTCGCCGAGGCCGAGGAGCGGCTGCTCCAGGACGAGGAGAACGGTCCGCCGATGCTCCGGGTCCGCCTCAGCGGCGCGCAGGCCAGGGCCTTCGCCAAGCGCGCCCTGGACGTGGTGAACGCCGGCCGTCCGCCGTGCCCGCTGTGCAGCCTGCCGCTCGACCCGGAAGGACACGTATGCCCGCGCCAGAACGGATACCGTCGCGGAGCCTGACCGGCGCCGACCTGGTCGGTCTGCTCACCGAGGGCGAACTCACCGTCCTCGGACAGATCCGCGGCGCGTCCAACGCGGTGCTCTACTGCACCGTCGCGCGCGACGGCGAGGAGGCTCCCTGCGTCTACAAGCCGGTGGCTGGCGAACAGCCGCTGTGGGACTTCCCGGACGGCACGCTCGCCGGGCGCGAGGTGGCCGCGTACGAGATCTCCGAGGCGACCGGCTGGGGCCTGGTGCCGCCCACCGTGCTGCGGGACGGCCCGTACGGCGAGGGCATGTGCCAGCTGTGGATCGACGCGGCCTCCCGTGACGACGCGGACGGCGAGGACGCGGACGGCGAGGACGACGGGGCGGGCGGGCCTCGGCTGCTCGCGCTCGTCGAGGACGAGGAGCCCGGCGAGGGCTGGAAGGCGGTGGCCCGGGCCGAGGTCGGTGCGGGCCGGACGGCCCTGCTCGTCCACGCGGACGACGCCCGGCTGCGGCGGCTGGCCGTCCTCGACGCCGTGATCAACAACGGCGACCGCAAGGGCGGCCATCTGCTGCCCGCCCCGGACGGGCGGCTCTACGGCATCGACCACGGTGTGACATTCAACGCCGACGACAAGCTGCGCACGCTGCTCTGGGGCTGGGCGGGAGAGCCGCTGACGGCCGAGGCCGTCGAGGTCGTCGAACGGCTGGGGGCGCAACTCGCGCCGGGCACCCCGCTCGTCACCCGGCTGGGCGAGCTGATCACCGAGGCCGAGATCGAGGCGCTGCGGGGCCGTGTGGCGGGGCTGAGGGCGAGTGGACGGCACCCGGAGCCGAGCGGCGAGTGGCCCTCGATCCCCTGGCCGCCGGTCTGAGCGGAGCGGGGGAGGAACGGGGCGCGGGGCGCGGACCGGGGTACCGGGGCCGCGTCCCGAAGCGGATGGAGCGCCCCGGCGCAAGAGCGCCTCTTCGGTCAAGATCCGGCATCCGGTTCGTATCCGGAACATGCATCCGGTTACGCTCGTGGCATGCATGCCTGGCCCGCTTCTGAGGTCCCCGCCCTGCCTGGCAAGGGCCGCGACCTTCGGATCCACGACACCGCGACCGGCGGACGGATCACCCTTGACCCCGGTCCCGTCGCCCGCATCTACGTCTGCGGCATCACGCCGTACGACGCGACCCACATGGGTCATGCGGCGACCTACAACGCGTTCGACCTCGTTCAGCGCGTGTGGCTCGACACCAAGCGGCAGGTTCACTATGTCCAGAACGTGACCGACGTGGACGACCCGCTCCTGGAGCGGGCCGTGCGCGACGGCCAGGACTGGACCGAGCTCGCCGAGCGCGAGACGGCCCTGTTCCGCGAGGACATGACTGCCCTGCGCATGCTTCCGCCGAAGCACTACATCGGCGCCGTGGAGGCGATACCCGGCATCGTCCCGCTGGTGGAACGGCTCCGCGACGCCGGCGCCGCCTACGAGCTCGACGGCGACGTGTACTTCTCCGTCGAGACCGACCCGCACTTCGGCGAGGTCTCCAACCTCGACGCCGAGGCGATGCGGCTGCTCTCCGCCGAGCGCGGCGGCGACCCGGAGCGCCCCGGCAAGAAGAACCCGCTCGACCCGATGCTGTGGATGGCCGCCCGCGAGGGCGAGCCGAGCTGGGACGGCGCCTCGCTCGGCCCCGGCCGGCCCGGCTGGCACATCGAGTGCGTCGCCATCGCCCTCGACCACCTCGGCATGGGCTTCGACGTCCAGGGCGGCGGGTCCGACCTCGCCTTCCCGCACCACGAGATGGGTGCCTCGCACGCCCAGGTGCTGACCGGGGAACACCCCTTCGCCCAGGCCTATGTGCACGCCGGAATGGTCGGCCTGGACGGCGAGAAGATGTCCAAGTCCAGGGGCAACCTGGTCTTCGTCTCGCAGCTGCGCCGCGACGGTGTGGACCCGGCGGCGATCCGGCTGGCACTGCTCTCGCACCACTACCGGTCCGACTGGGAGTGGACGGACCAGGTGCTCGCCGACGCGGTGGAGCGGCTCGCCCGCTGGCGGGCCGCCGTCTCCCGGCCCGACGGACTGCCCGCCGACGCGCTGGTCGAGGAGGTCCGCGAGGCCCTCGCCGACGACCTGGACGCGCCGGCCGCGCTGGCCGCCGTGGACCGCTGGGCCGAGCGGCAGATCGCCGACGGCGGTACGGACGAGGGCGCGCCCGGCCTCGTCTCGCGCACCGTCGACGCGCTGCTGGGCGTCGCCCTGTAGCGCCGCACCGGGGGACAACCCGCTGACATCCACCGGACGTTCCGGACGAACCGGCCTTGGACTTCTCGACGAAGTTCAGGGCCGGTTCCGTTTTGCCCATGGTCAAGTGCTCGGTGTTGCGCTAAAAGCGCTCTATGCAATCATCAACGCGCATCAGAACGGCGGCAGTTGCAGCCTTGCTGGGGCTGCTCGCCGTCCTCTCGGGCCCCGGCGCGGCCCAGGCCGGCGCCGCCGAGCCGGACACCACGGTCGGCGATCTCACCGGGTTCTCCGCCGACGGATCCGTCTACCACCTGAAGGCCGGGGCCGCCGAGGCCCGGGTCAGCTTCGTCTCCGACGAGACCTTCCGCATCGAACTCGCACCGGACGGCACGTTCTCGGACCCGACGGGCGACGACATCGTGCTGCCGCAGGGCACCCCGCCGCACACCCGGTGGAAGGAGCGTGGCGACCGCTACGAACTCTCCACCGGCCGCGTCACCCTGCGCGCCTACAAGTCGCCGCTGCGGTTCGCCCTGTACCGGGCGGACGGCAGCCAGGTCTGGTCCGAGGCCAAGGGGCTGAGCTGGAACGGCGAGAGGACCACCCAGACGCTGGCCCGCGGCACGGACGAGCAGTTCTACGGCGCCGGCATGCAGAACGGCCGGGGCAACACCTCGCACCGCGACAAGACCGTCGAGGTCGGCGTCGACTACAACTGGGACGACGGCGGCCACCCCAACTCGGTGCCGTTCTACCTCTCCTCGGCCGGCTACGGCGTCTTCCGCAACACCTACGCGCCCAACACCTACGCCTTCACCGACCCGGTGACCACCAGCGCGAAGGAGCAGCGCTTCGACGCCTACTACTTCGCGGGCGACAACGCCAAGGACGTCATCGGGCAGTACACGAAGCTCACCGGCAAGCCGTTCCTGCCGCCGGTGTACGGGATGGAGATCGGCGACGCCGACTGCTACCTCCACAACGCCAACCGGGGTGAGCGCCACACCCTGGACGCCCTGAAGGTCGCCGACGGCTATGTCGAGAACGACATGCCGAACGGCTGGATGCTCGTCAACGACGGCTACGGCTGCGGATACGAGGACCTCGCCGCGACCGCCGAGGGCCTCCAGGACCGCGGCATGCAGATGGGCCTGTGGACCGAGGACGGCATCGACAGGATCGGCGAGCAGGTCAAGGCGGGCCAGCGGGTCGCCAAGCTGGACGTGGCCTGGGTCGGCGCCGGCTACAAGTTCGCCCTGGACGGCTGCAAGGACGCGTACAAGGGCATCGAGGACAACAGCGACGCCCGCGGCTTCACCTACGCCCCCGAGAGCTGGTCGGGCGCCCAGCGCTGCGGGGTGCAGTGGTCCGGCGACCAGTACGGCACCTGGGACTACATCCGCTGGCAGATCCCGACCTACGCGGGCGCCACGATGTCCGGACTCGCCTACACCACCGGTGACGTGGACGGCATCTTCGGCGGCAGCGCCAAGACCTACACCCGTGACCTCCAGTGGAAGATGTTCCTGGGGACCACGATGACGATGGACGGCTGGGCGGCCAGCGACAAGCAGCCCTTCCGGTACGGGGAGCCGTACACCACCATCAACCGCGACTACCTCAAGCTCAAGGAGTCGCTGCTGCCCTACCAGTACTCCTACGCGCACGAGGCGACGAAGACCGGCGTCGGCATGGTCCGTCCGCTCGTCCTCGAATACCCGGACGACCCGAAGGCCGCGACGGACGCGGCGAAGTACGAGTTCATGTCCGGCGAGGACTTCCTCGTCGCCCCGGTCTACCAGGACAGCACCGAGCGCGACGGCATCTACCTGCCGAAGGGCACCTGGACCGACTACTGGAGCGGCCGCACCTACCAGGGGCCGGTCACCGTCGACGACTACAGCGCCCCGCTCGACACCCTGCCGCTGTTCGTCAAGGGCGGTGCCAGTGTGCCGATGTGGCCGGGCATCCGCTCGTACCAGGACCGCACCGCCGACTCCCCGCTCGCCTGGGACGTCTACCCGCAGGGCAAGTCGTCCTTCACGCTGTACGAGGACGACGGCGTCACCCGGCAGCACCGCGACGGCAAGTACGCCACCCAGCGGGCCGATGTGGACGCACCGGTCCGGGGCGCGGGCGACGTGACCGTGCGGATCGGCGCGAGCAAGGGGAAGTTCACCGGCAGGCAGAGCAGCCGCCCGTACGAGTTCAGCGTGCACACCGGCTCCGCGCCGAGCGCGGTCGAACTCGGCGGGAAGCTGCCCCGGCTGGACTCCGCCGCCGCGTACAAGGCCGCGAAGCAGGGCTGGTGGTACGACCGGGACGACCGCGGCGGTGTCGTGAAGATCAAGACCGCGCCGCTCTCCACCGACAAGGCGTTCTCCGTGAAGCTGAAGCACACCAGCGCGGTCGGCGGGCGGACCGCCGCGGCGAACGCCGCGGTCTCCGCACCGGCCGGGCAGGAGCTCGGCGCCGGGGCCGCGAGCACCGTCACCGTCGACGTCACCGCGGGCAGGGCCGACGTGACCGGCGCCGAGGTCGGCCTGGACGTCCCCGAGGGCTGGGCCGCCCGGCCCGCGAAGGTGGACCGGATCCCGGCGGGCACCACCCGGCGGGTGGAGGTCTCCGTCACCCCCGCGAAGGACGCCACGGCGGGGGAGGCACGGATCACCGCCCTCGTCCGCTACCGGTCGGCCGGTGAAGCCCGTACCGCCACCCAGCGGTTCGCCGCCGCGGTGATGCCGCCGCCGCCCACCGGCGAGGCCTGGGCGAGCGATCTGGTCTGGCTGAAGTCCACCAACGGCTACGGACCGGCCGAACGCGACCGCAGCAACGGCGAGTCGGGCGCGGCCGACGGCAAGCCGCTGACCCTCGCCGGGAAGACGTACGAGAAGGGGATCGGCACCCACGCCGACTCCGACATCGAGGTCTACCTCGGCGGGCGCTGCACCGCGTTCACCGCCGACGCGGGGATCGACGACGAGATCAACGGCTACGGCGAAGTGGCCTTCTCCGTCGAGGCGGACGGCAAGGTGCTGTGGACCTCCCCGAAGGTGACCGGGGCCTCGGCGACCGTACCGGTCGACGTGAAGCTCGACGGCGCGCGCCATGTGCACCTGAAGGTCACGGACACCAACGGCTCCAAGACCGGTGACCACGGGGACTGGGCCGCGGCCCGGTTCACCTGTTCCTGAATGACCCGGACAGCACGGGAGCGCCGGGCGGGCACGTACCCGCCCGGCGCTCCACCGGTCCCGTCACTCCTCCGGGGAGTCCTCCGGCGGACCCTGCGGTCCCTCGCCGTCCCCGTCGCCCTCCCGGTCGGCCGGTGGCTGCCGGCCGGGTCCGCCCGCGGGCGGCGCGCCGGACCCCGGATCGCCGCCGCTGTCGGGGCGGACCGGCTTCGGCGGCCGGGTGCGGCCGCTGGAGGTGTCGCGCAGGTACGAGGTGTCGCCGCTCTCCGTCGCGTGCCCGCCCGGTGCCTGGCCCGGACCGATGTCCCGGCGGCGCAGATAGCGCTCGAACTCCCGGGCGATGGCCTCGCCGCTCGCCTCGGGCAGCTCGGCGGTGTCCCGGGCCTCCTCCAGCGTCTGTACGTATTCGGCCACTTCGCTGTCCTCGGCGGCCAGTTGATCGACGCCGAGCTGCCAGGCGCGCGCGTCCTCGGGCAGTTCGCCCAGCGGGATGCGCAGACCGATGAGGTCCTCCAGACGGTTCAGCAGCGCGAGTGTGGCCTTCGGGTTGGGCGGCTGCGACACGTAGTGCGGCACCGCCGCCCACAGGCTCACCGCGGGCACGCCCGCGTGCGTGCAGGCCTCCTGGAGGATGCCGACGATGCCCGTCGGCCCCTCGTACTTGGTCTCCTCCAGGTCCATGGTCCGTGCCAGGTCCGGGTCGGAGGTGACCCCGCTGACCGGCACCGGCCGGGTGTGCGGGGTGTCGCCGAGCAGGGCGCCCAGGATCACCACCATCTCCACTCCCAGCTCATGGGCGAAACCCAGGATCTCGTTGCAGAACGAGCGCCAGCGCATGGATGGTTCGATACCGCGGACCAGGACGAGATCGCGGGGCTTGTCCCCGCCGACGCGGACCACGGAGAGCCGGGTGGTCGGCCAGGTGATCTTGCGCACCCCGCCGTCCAGCCACAGCGTCGGCCGGTTGACCTGGAAGTCGTAGTAGTCCTCGGCGTCCAGCGCCGCGAACACCTCGCCCTTCCACTCCCGGTCCAGGTGCGCCACCGCCGTGGAGGCGGCGTCCCCCGCGTCGTTCCATCCCTCGAACGCGGCCACCATGACCGGGTCGATCAGCTCGGGTACTCCCTCGAGCTCGATCACCCAGGCCTCCTTCCGAAGTTCCCTTGTGTACCCATCAACCTTACGGCTTCCGGCCACCTGCGCCGCAGCCTCCGTGCACAGCCGGGCGAACCCGGCGCCCGGGGGCGTATCACCGGTCGAATCAGGGCATCAGACCCTGGATACATCCGAGCTGTGGTGGGTAGATTTCGTTCAGGCGCTGGACGTTGGGGTCTTCATGGCGCTATACATCGGATGACCAGAACAGAGGTCCGATGTTATTCCCCTGGGGGCGCACATGAGTCAGACCGTCACGGATTTCGAGGTCCACGACATCCGTTTTCCGACCTCGGAACAACTGGACGGCTCGGACGCCATGAACCCCGATCCCGACTACTCGGCTGCCTACGTCGTACTGCGCACCGATGTCCAGGACCGCACGGGCGGACCGGACAGCGGCAGTGCCGGCATCGAGGGACATGGCTTCTGTTTCACCATCGGGCGCGGCAACGAGGTGATGGCCGCCGCCATCGACACGCTGCGCCCCTATCTGGTGGGGCGCCCGGTGCCCCGCACCGCGGCCGATCTCGCCGCACTGCACCGCGAGCTCACCCACGACTCGCAACTGCGCTGGCTCGGCCCGGAGAAGGGCGTGATGCACATGGCGGCCGGAGCGGTCGTCAACGCCGCCTGGGACCTGGCCGCCAAGCTCGCGGGCAGACCGGTCTGGGAGTTCCTCGCCGGGATGACGCCCGAGGAGCTCGTCTCCCTCGTCGACTTCCGCTACCTCACCGACGCCCTCACCCCCGAGGAGGCCCTGGAGATCCTGCGGGCCGCCGAACCGGGCCGGGCCGAGCGCGCCGAGCGGCTGCGCGCCGAGGGATACCCCGCGTACACCACCTCGCCCGGCTGGCTGGGCTACAGCGACGACAAGCTGGTCGGGCTCGCGAAGGAGGCCGTCGCCGACGGCTTCACCCAGATCAAGCTCAAGGTCGGCGGCAGCCTGAGCGACGACGTCCGCAGGCTCGCCCTGGCCCGCGAGGCCGTCGGGCCGGACATCCGGATCGCCGTCGACGCCAACCAGCGCTGGGACGTCCCGGGCGCGGTCGAGTGGATGACCGCGCTCGCGCCGTACGACCCGCACTGGATCGAGGAGCCGACCAGCCCCGACGACATCCTCGGCCACGCCGCCGTCCGGGCCGGCCAGCCGGTCAAGGTCGCCACCGGCGAACACGTCGCGAACCGGGTCGTCTTCAAACAGCTGCTCCAGGCCGGGGCCGTCGACTTCGTCCAGATCGACGCGGCCCGTGTCGCGGGCGTCAACGAGAACCTGGCGATCCTGCTGCTCGCCGCCAAGTACGGCGTGCCGGTCTGCCCGCACGCGGGCGGGGTAGGACTCTGCGAGCTGGTGCAGCACCTCTCGATGTTCGACTACGTGGCGGTCTCCGGGAGCCGGGACAACCGCGTGATCGAGTACGTCGACCATCTCCACGAGCACTTCGCCGATCCCACCGTGATCGAGTCGGGCCGCTACACCGCGCCGAGCGCCCCGGGCTTCTCCGCCCGGATGCTCCCCGAGTCGATCGACGCACACCGCTACCCGGAGGGCGCCGTATGGCAGTCCCGCCGCACCACCGAGGAGGCCGGCCGATGACCGCGACGAGCGACTTCGAAGGAATGGGAGCCCTGGTCACGGGCGGTGCCTCCGGCATCGGGGCCGCCGTCGCGACCATGCTGCTGGCGCGCGGCGCCCGGGTGGCCGTACTGGACCGGGAGACCGCCGGCGCCCCCGAGGGCGTCCTCGCCGTCGAGGCCGACGTCACCGACGACGACGCGGTGCGCGCGGCGGTCGACCGGGCCGCCGCCGAACTGGGCGCACTGCACACCGTCGTCTCCAACGCCGGCATCGGATCCATCGGCACCGTCGAGGACAACGCCGACGACGAGTGGACCCGGGTCCTGGACATCAACGTTCTCGGCATGGTCCGCACCGCCCGGCACGCCCTGCCCCATCTGCGGCGCGCGGCGGCCGCCCGCCCCGGAGCCGTGTCGATCACCCAGACCTGCTCCATCGCGGCGACCGCCGGGCTGCCGCAGCGCGCCCTGTACAGCGCGAGCAAGGGCGCGGTGCTCTCGCTGACCCTGGCGATGGCCGCCGACCACGTCCGCGAGGGCATCCGGGTCAACTGCGTCAACCCCGGCACCGCGGACACCCCGTGGATCGGCCGGCTCCTCGGCCAGGCCGGCGACCCGGCCGCCGAGCGGGCCGCGCTCAACGCCCGCCAGCCGCTGGGGCGGCTGGTGTCGGCCGACGAGGTGGCCGCCGCGATCGTCTACCTGGCGAGCCCCGCCGCCGCCTCGGTCACCGGCACGGCGCTGGCCGTCGACGGCGGCATGCAGGGGCTGCGGCTGCGCCCCGCCGGGAGCTGACCGGGGAGCGGCCCGAGCCGCGCCATGGGCCGCACCTCCCCCCCGCACCATGCACCTCCGTTTTGCCGACAGAGCTCCGAGCCGGTACTCACAAAGGACGGGACACCCATGAGAGTGCGTACGACGAGTGCGGCGGCCTGCGCCGTACTGCTGGCAGTCACGGCCCTCGCGGGCTGCAACCGCGAGTCCACCGCCGACGGCGCGGGCGGCGGGAAGGTCGGGATCGACCTGCCGCGCAGCGACAGCGACTTCTGGAACTCGTACCAGAACTACGTGGAGAAGGGCGTCGAGGCGGGGGAGGTGAAGGCGCTGCCGCTGACCAACTCGCAGAACGACATCGGCAAGCTGGTCGCCAACGTGCAGACCTTCACCGACCAGGGCGCCAAGGCCGTGGTGATGGCGCCGCAGGACACCGGCGCCATCGCCGAATCGCTCAACACGCTGAACGAGAAGAAGATCCCGGTCGTCAGCGTCGACACCCGCCCCGACAAGGGCGACATCTACATGGTGGTGCGCGCCGACAACAAGGCGTACGGGACCAACGCCTGCAAGTACCTCGGCGAGCAGCTCAAGGGCAAGGGCAAGGTCGTCGAGTTCCAGGGCGACCTCTCCTCGATCAACGGCCGTGACCGGTCCGAGGCGTTCAAGGCCTGCATGGACAAGGACTTCCCCGGCATCAAGGTCTTCGAGCTGGCCACCGACTGGAAGGGCGACGTCGCCTCCGCCAAGCTCCAGGCCACCCTGGCCGCCAACCCCGACATCAACGGCATCTACATGCAGGCGGGCGGTGTCTTCCTGCAGCCCACCCTCGCCCTCCTGGAGCAGAAGAAGCTGCTGAAGCCGGCCGGTACGCCGGGGCACATCACGATCATCTCCAACGACGGCATTCCCGAGGAGTTCGACGCGATCAAGGCGGGGAAGATCGACGCGACGATCTCCCAGCCCGCCGACCTGTACGCGAAGTACGCGCTGTACTACGCCAAGGCGGCCCTGGACGGCAAGACCTTCAAGGAAGGCCCCACCGACCACGACTCCACCATCATCAAGATCCCCAACGGCTTCGAGGACCAGCTCCCGGCGCCGCTGGTGACCAAGGACAACGTCGACGACCCGAAGCTGTGGGCCAACCAGCTGGAGAAGAAGAGCTAGCCATGGACCAGGCACCACCTGCCGTACAGGCGGAAGGCGTTGTCAAACGCTTCGGGCCCACCGTGGCGCTCGACGGAGTGGGGCTCACCGTGCAGCCGGGTGAGTCGCACGCCCTGGTCGGTCGAAACGGCGCCGGTAAATCGACCCTGGTCAGCGTGCTGACCGGACTCCACAAGGCGGACGCGGGCACCGTCGCGTTCGGCGGGGAACCGGCGCCCGCCTTCGGGGACACCACGGCCTGGCAGTCGAAGATCGCCTGCGTCTACCAGAAGTCCATGGTCGTCCCGGACCTGACCGTCGCGGAGAACCTCTTCCTCAACCGCTTCGACGACAACGCCCGCTGGATCAACTGGGGCAAGCTGCGCAGACGCGCCGAGCGGCTGCTGGCCGAATACGGCGTCCAGGTCGACCCCGGCACCCGGGCGCGCGATCTCGCCGTCGAGCAGCGGCAGTTCGTCGAGATCGCCAGGGCGCTGTCCTTCGGCGCCCGGCTGATCGTCCTGGACGAGCCGACCGCCCAGCTCGACGCCCGGGGCATCGGCCGGCTCTTCGGCAAACTGCGGGAACTGCAGAGCCAGGGAGTGGCGTTCCTCTTCATCTCCCACCATCTCCAGGAGGTGTACGAACTGTGCACGGCGGTCACCGTCTACCGCGACGCCCGCCATGTGCTGACCGCCCCCGTAGCCGGCATCGCCAAGGCGGAGCTGGTGGCGGCGATGACCGGCGAGCAGTCCGCCGGAGCCACCGCCTGGCACGCTGACGGTGCCGGCGCGGCGGCGAGGGACGAGTCGGCCGCCCCCGTGCTGCGCACCGAGGGACTCACCGTCCCGGGCCGGTTCGAGCCGCTGGATCTGGAGGTCCGGCCCGGCGAGGTGCTCGGCCTGGCCGGCTCCGCGGCCAGCGGCAACACGGCGCTGGGCGAGACCCTGGCCGGGATGCGGAAGGCGGGCGGCGGCACGGTCCGGGTGCACGGCAGGGCCGTGCGTTCGGGCAGCGTGCCGCACGCGCTGGACGCCGGGATCGGCTACATCCCCGAGGACCGGCACGACCAGGGCCTGGTCCTGGAACGCAGCGTCGCCGAGAACGCCACGCTCACGGTCACCGACCAGCTCGGCCCCTGGGGAACCGTACTGCCCTCCCGCACCAGGGAGTTCGCGCGCTCGATGATCGCCTCGCTGGACATCAAGACCCAGGGGCCCGAGCAGCCCGTCTCCGGACTCTCCGGCGGCAACCAGCAGAAGGTGGTGGTCGCCAGGGCGCTGGCCCGTGACCCCAGCGTGCTGGTGGCGGTACGGCCCACCGCGGGCGTGGACATCAAGTCCAAGGACTCGCTGCTCGGAGTCGTGCGACGGGTCGCCGACGAGGGGAACGCCGCAGTGATCATCTCGGACGAGCTGGACGATCTGCGGGTCTGCGACCGGGTGCTCGCCCTGTTCCACGGACGCGTGGTCGCGTCGTTCGCAAGCGGGTGGAACGACGGGGAGCTCGTCGCCGCCATGGAAGGTGTGGGGGAAAGGGAATGACCGGCACGGTACGGCCCCTGGCGGCCGACGGCATCGACAGCGGGCCCAAGGGCTCCCCGACCGGCGAACGGCCCGAACGGCCCCTGGACCGGCTCAGGCTGATCAGGTGGAGCGACTTCTCCCTGGTGCCGGTGATCCTGGTGCTGATGGTGATCGGGTTCATCGTCTCGCCGGTGTTCCTGACCTCCGAGAACCTGATCAGCGTGGTCCAGCAGTCCTCCGAGCTGAGCCTGCTGGTGCTGGGCCAGGCGCTGATCCTGATCTGCGGCCGGATGGACCTGTCGCTGGAGTCGACGATCGGCATCGCTCCGGTCGTCGCGATGTGGCTGGTGCTGCCCGCCGAGGGCGGCCGTTTCGCGGGCCTGGGGCTGCTGCCCACCTGGTCGGCGATCCCGCTCTGCCTGCTGGTGGGTCTCGTCATCGGCGCGGTCAACGGTTTCCTGATGCTGAAGCTCAGGGTCAACGGCTTCATCGCCACGCTCGGCATGCTCACCATGCTGCGCGGGCTGCACATCGGGATCACCGAGGGCAAGTCCATCACCGACGTCCCGGAGTCCTTCCGCTACCTCGGCAAGAGCGAGTGGCTCGGCGCACCGGCCGCCGTCTGGATCTGCCTCGCGCTGTTCGCCGTCGGCGGCGCCGCGCTGGCCTGGCTGCGCCACGGGCGCTCGCTGTACGCCATCGGCGGCAACCCGGAGGCGGCGCGCGCCGCGGGCATCAGGGTGGACCGGGTCACCTGGATCGTGCTCGCCGTCGGCGGACTGCTGGCGGCCTTCGCGGGCATCCTCTACACCGGCCACTACGGATCGGTCGCGGCGACCCAGGGCAACGGCTGGATCTTCCAGGTGTTCGCCGCCGCGGTCATCGGCGGCATCAGCCTCAAGGGCGGTCGCGGCACGCTGTTCGGCGCGCTGACCGGTGTGCTGACGCTCCAGCTGGTGGTCAATGTGATGACCCTCGGCGGTGTCCCGGCGCTGTGGAACCAGTTCCTCAACGGCGCGATCATCATCGTCGCCCTGGTCATCTCCCGCTTCGCGAGCGGCGAGAAGCAGGACTGAGGACCGCCGGCGAACGGGGCGGGTGGGGGCAGGCCCCACCCGCCCCGTTCCGCGCTACAGCGTCGAGCGCAACCACTGCTCCACGCTCGCCACATGCACCGTCGCCCACGCCCGCGCGGCCTCCGCGTCCCGGTCCCGCAGCGCCGACACGATCGCCCGGTGCTCGTGGAGCGTGCGGCTGACCGCGTCCTCCTGGGTCAGACCGCGCCAGACCCGCGCCCGGGTCGTCGGCCCCGACAGCCCGTCGAGCAGCGAGCAGAGCACCGAATTCCCGGACGACTGCACGATGCCGCGGTGGAACTCCAGATCGCAGGCGACCAGCTCCTCCACCGAGGGCTGTGCCCCCAGCGCGTCCAACTGCGAGCTGAGCACGTCCAGTTGGGCCTCGCTGATCCGGGTGGCGGCCATCGCTGTCGCGGCCGGCTCCAGGATCCTGCGGACCGCGAGGAACTCCAGCACCGTGTCGTCCCGGTGGAAGTCCACCACGAAGCTCAGTGCCTCCAGGAGCAGCTGCGGATCGAGGCTGGTCACATAGGTGCCGTCGCCCTGGCGCACATCGAGGATGCGGATCAGCGAGAGGGCCCGGACCGCCTCCCGGAGCGAGTTGCGGGACAGGCCGAGCTCCGCCGCGAGTTCGCTCTCCTTGGGGAGCCGGTCGCCGGGGCGCAGCGCACCCGAGACGATCATTCCCTTGATCTTCTCGATCGCCTCGTCGGTGACAGCCATGACGGTCCTCCTGGATCCGGACTGGAATCAGAACTGGGTTCAGACATCCGATGTATCTCTTCATTATGCGGGTCGGAAGAGCGGATGAACCAGGTCTGCCGCAGGTCGTCCCGGGTGCGGGCGGCCGGACGCCCCGCCGGGCTCAGTCCCAGAGCGCGGACGGCGCCTCGCGCCGCACCACCGGAGCGATCTCCTCCGCGAACCGCTGGAGCGTCTCGGCCTGCTCGTCCGCGCCCAGCCCGAAACCGTCCACGGTGACGGACTGGAGGTCGTGCCCGTACACCTCGTGCCAGCCGAGGATCTTGTCGATGATCTGCTGCGGGCTGCCGATCAGCTGGGGCCCGTCCGCGACGGCCTCCTCGATGGTCCGGAACGGCGTGTTGTACCCGGCCTTCCCCTCCAGATGGGGCCGGAAGGACTGCGCCACCCTCGCCTCGTACACCTCCTTGTACCGCTCCACCGCCTGCTGCGAGCTGTCGGCGATCAGCAGCCCGCCCGAGCCCGCGGCCACATGCGCGCGGGCCGGATCGTGGCCGTACGCCTCGAAGCGCTCCCGGTAGTGGCCGATCAGCCGGGCGTACGCCGCACGGGGCTGGATCGCGTTGGCGGTGAACAGCGGATCGCCGTGGCGCGCCGCCAGTTCGGGGGATTCGAGGCTGGTCGCCGAGCCGTGCCAGACGCGCGGCGGCCCCGCGTACGGGCGCGGCAGCGTCGTCGTGTTCTTCAGCGCCGGCCGGAACTCGCCCGCCCAGTCGACGCCCTCCTCGCTCCAGAGCCGCCGCAGCAGTTCGTACTTCTCCCGCTGGAGGTCCCACTGCCGCTCCTCGTCGAGCCCGAAGAGGTCGAAGTGACCGGCCTCCGCGCCCTTTCCGACGACCAGTTCCACCCGGCCGCCGGAGATCTGGTCGAGCGTCGCGAACTCCTCGGCCACCCGCACCGGGTCGAGGATCGCGAGCACCGTGACGCCGGTCAGCAGCCGGATCGTGGAGGTACGGGCCGCCAGCGCGCCGAGCACCACGCCCGGGCTGGACGAGAGGAAGGGGCCCGCGTGCCGTTCGCCGATCGCGTACGCGTCGAATCCCAGCCGTTCCGCGACGACCCCGGTCCCGATCACTTCCTCGAACCGTTCGGCGGGGGAGGGGAGTCGGTGGTTCAGCGGGTGCGGGGCGTGGCCGATGAGGGAGAGCACGGAGAACTTCATGGCTCAACTGTCCCCGCGCCGTATTGCACCCGTATGGCGGCCGTGTGGCGCGTCGGCCGGCCAAGCCGCTCCGCAGACGCGGGAAGGGGCGGCTCCCGCGGGAGCCGCCCCTTCCCGTACGCCCCTTCCCGTACGCCCGTCCGGTCAGCCCCGGTCGCCGAGCACGGACTCGACGCCGGCCCGGATCTCGTCCGTCGCCAGGCCCCGGATCGTCAGCGTCGTCCGGCGGCGCAGCACGTCGTCGGCCGTCTCGGCCCACTCGTGGTCACGGGCGTAGGCAACCTGCGCCCAGATCTCCGGCGCGTCCGGGTGGATGCGCTCGGCCAGCGCCGGGTTCTCGTTCGCCATCCGGGCGATGTCGAAGGAGAGCGAACCGTAGTGCGTGGCGAGGTGCCGGGCGGTGTCGGCCGACATCCGGGGGCCCGGCGCGGTGCCGTCGATCAGCAGCCGGTGCGCCACCGCGTTCGGGTTGGCGATGCCGGGCAGCGGGAGCTTCTTCGGCAGGTGCGAGATCGGCTCCATGTCCTGTGCGAGCGGGTGCCCGGGGAGTGCGGCCAGCTTGTTCATCACCGTACGGCCGATGTGGCGGAACGTCGTCCACTTGCCGCCCGCGACCGAGAGCATCCCGCCCCGGCCCTCCGTCACGACCGTTTCGCGCTTGGCCTTGGAGGTGTCGCCGGGGCCGCCCGGCAGCACCCGCAGACCGGCGAAGGAGTACGTGATCAGATCGCGCGAGAGCTGCTGGTCCCGGATGGAGAACGCGGCCTCGTCGAGGATCTGCGCGGTGTCCTTCTCGTTGACCGCGACGTCCGCGGGATCGCCCTCGTACACCTCGTCCGTCGTGCCGAGCAGCAGCATGTCCTCCCACGGCAGGGCGAACGTGATGCGGTACTTGTCGATCGGGGTGGCCAGCGCGGCCTTCCACGGACGGGTGCGCCTCAGGACGAGGTGCGCGCCCTTGGACAGGCGTATGGAAGGCGCCGCGTCCGGGTTCTCCATCCTGCGCAGGTGGTCCACCCACGGCCCGGTGGCGTTCAGCACCAGACGGGCGTTGACGCCGAACTCCGTGCCGTCCAGGCGGTCTTCGAGGTCGGCGCCGGTCACCCGGCCCCTGGTGAACCGCAGCCCGGTCACCGCCGCGTGGTTGAGGACGACCGCACCCGCGTCGACGGCCGCGCGCACCGTCATCAGCGCCATCCGGGCGTCGTTCATCTGGTCGTCGCCGTAGACCGCGACGGCCTTCAGGTTGTCCGTACGCAGCTCCGGCACATCGCGCTGCGCCTTCGCCGGGCTGATGACGTGCCCGACGCCGTCACCGAACGCGGAGAGCGCCGAGTAGGCGAACACCCCCGCGCCGAGCTTGGCGGCGCCGTGCGGGCCGCCCTTGTAGACCGGCAGGTAGAAGGTGAGCGGATTGGCCAGGTGGGGGGCCACCTGGCGGGACACCGCACGGCGCTCGAAGTGGTTCTCCGCCACCAGCTTCACCGCGCCGGTCTGCAGGTAGCGCAGACCGCCGTGGAGCAGCTTGGAGGAGGCGGAGGAGGTGGCGCCGGCGAAGTCGCCGGCGTCCACCAGGGCCACCCGCAGCCCGGACTGCGCGGCGTGCCAGGCGGTGGAGATGCCCAGGATGCCGCCACCGATCACCAGGAGGTCGTACGCAGCCTTGGACAGCTGCTCCCGAGTCTCGGCGCGGCTCGGGAGGGAGCCGGAGGCCGGGTGCGTCCCGAGGGCCGGGACGCTCTGCAGGGTGGTCATGTCGATTACTCCTCGGCAGTGTCTTCGTCGAGCCAGCCCATGGCGCGCTCTACGGCCTTGAGCCAGCTCTTGTACTCGCGGTCGCGGGTGTCCGCGTCCATGCGGGGGGTCCACTCGGCGGCCCGGCGCCAGTTGGCGCGCAGCGCGTCGGTGTCCGGCCAGAAGCCGACGGCGAGACCGGCGGCGTAGGCGGCGCCGAGGCAGGTCGTCTCGGCGACCATCGGCCGCACCACGGGTGCGTCCAGGAAGTCGGCGAGCGTCTGCATCAGCAGGTTGTTGGAGGTCATGCCGCCGTCGACCTTGAGGGCGGTCAGCTCGACCCCCGAGTCCTTGGTCATGGCGTCGGTGATCTCGCGGGTCTGCCAGGCGGTGGCCTCCAGGACGGCACGGGCGATGTGCGCCTTGGTGACGTACCTGGTCAGACCGGCGATGACACCGCGGGCGTCGGAGCGCCAGTAGGGGGCGAACAGACCGGAGAACGCGGGCACGAAGTACGCGCCGCCGTTGTCCTCGACCGAGGAGGCCAGGGTCTCGATCTCGGCCGCGGACTTGATCAGGCCCATCTGGTCGCGCATCCACTGCACCAGCGAACCGGTGACGGCGATGGAGCCCTCCAGGGCGTAGACCGGCTTCTGGTCGCCGATCCGGTACCCGACGGTCGTCAGCAGCCCGTTGTACGAGTTGACGGGCTTCTCACCGGTGTTCATCAGCATGAAGGTGCCGGTGCCGTACGTGGACTTGGCCTCGCCCTCGGAGAAGCAGGTCTGGCCGAAGAGCGCCGCCTGCTGGTCGCCGAGCGCGGATGCCACGGGAACGCCGTCGAGCACGCCGCCCTTGGCGTTGCCGTACACCTCGGCGGAGGAACGGATCTCGGGGAGCACCGTGGCCGGGATCTCCATCGACTGGAGGATCCGCTCGTCCCACTGCATCTCGTGCAGGTTCATCAGGAGGGTGCGCGAGGCGTTGGTGACGTCGGTGACGTGGACGCCGCCGTCGGTGCCGCCGGTCAGGTTCCAGATGACCCAGGAGTCCATGGTGCCGAAGAGGATGTCGCCGCGCTCGGCGCGCTCGCGCAGCCCCTCGACGTTGTCGAGCAGCCAGCGGACCTTGGGACCGGCGAAGTACGAGGCGAGCGGCAGACCGGTCTCGCGGCGGAAACGGTCCTGCCCGACGTTGCGGCCGAGCTCCTTGCAGAGCGTGTCCGTCCGGGTGTCCTGCCAGACGAGGGCGTTGTGGACCGGCTCACCGGTGTTCTTGTCCCAGAGCAGCGTGGTCTCGCGCTGGTTGGTGATGCCGATCGCCTTCACGTCGGCGGCGGTGATGCCCGCCTTGACGATGGCTCCGGCCACGACCTCCTGGACGTTCTCCCAGATCTCGGTCGCGTTGTGCTCGACCCAGCCCGGCTTCGGGAAGATCTGCTCGTGTTCCTTCTGGTCGACGGAGACGATCCGGCCGTCCTTGTCGAAGACGATGCAGCGGCTGGAGGTGGTGCCCTGGTCGATGGCCGCGATGAACGGGCCGGTGGTGTGTGCGTCGGTCACGGTGTGCTCCCGGAAGTCTGTGTGGTCGTGAGGGTTACGGCTCTGGGCGCCGCGGCTCAGGCGAAGGCGACGTTGTAGAGCCCGCCCGCGATCGCGCCGCCGATGAGCGGTCCGGCGACCGGGATCCACGCGTAGCCCCAGTCGGAACCGCCCTTGTTCGGCAACGGCAGCAGCGCGTGCACGATACGCGGACCGAGGTCGCGAACCGGGTTGATCGCGTAGCCCGTCGGGCCGCCGAGCGAGAGGCCGATACCGACGACCACCAGGGCGGTGACCAGCGCGCCGAGCGTGCCCAGACCGTTGCCCTCGTTGTTGAGGCCCTGGGTGAGGATCGCCAGGACCAGCACGACGGTGGCGATGATCTCCGTGGCCAGGTTCTGCACGGCGTGCCGGATCTCCGGGCCGGTGGAGAAGATGCCCAGGACCGGGCCGGCCTTCGGTGCGGCGGCCTTGTCGACCATGCCTTCTTCACCCGTCTGGGCGCCCACGATCTCCGGATCCGTGAGGTGCGCCCGGAACTGCCCGTAGTACGTCAGCCAGACCAGCACCGCGCCGATCATCGCGCCGAACAGCTGGGACACGAGGTAGAGCGGAACGTCGCTCCACTTGGTGCCGCCCTCGATCGCGAGACCGATCGTGACCGCCGGGTTGAGGTGCGCGCCGGAAACGCCACCGGCCAGATACGCGCCGGTCAGCACCGCGAAACCCCACCCGAAGGTGATGGCCAGCCAGCCGGCGTTCTGCGCCTTGGAGCGCTTGAGAGTGACGGCGGCACAGACACCGCCGCCGAGCAGGATGAGCACGGCGGTACCTATGGTCTCGCCGATGAAGATGTCGGAGCTGGACACCCGCGACTCCTTTGTCCTTCGTCCAGGGAAGCCGAACCCCGGGTCCCTCCGGTGGTCCGCGCCCTCGTGGGAGGGCGTTTCCGGCCCTTGACGCTGTCACACCCTAACGCGAGTTTCCGTTTGGTGTTCGACAATGCCGACCGGTGAACGGCAATGCTTCCCCCAGGTGAATCGGGCGTCAAGGGTTGTGTGGCCTATAACTCGATCGTTACCGGGTGGTGCGCCGCCGCAGCGGTCAGAAGCGCCCGGCGCCCAGGTCCCTGGAGACCGCCCGGGCGCAGTCGCGTACCGCCGCGATCAGCTCGGGGCGCAGTTCCCCGTCCGCGCAGACCCGCTCCACCGCACCGGTCACGGCCACCGCGCCGACCGGCATCCGCCGCCGGTCGTGGATCGGGGCGGCCACCGCGGCCACGCCCTCCCAGGTCTCCTCCACATCGGCCGCCCAGCCGCGCGCCCGGGTCAGGTCGAGCATCGCCTCGAACTCCTCCGGGTCGGTGACGGTGCGCGGTGTGAAGGGCTGCCGCTCGGCCTCCATCGCCTCGGTGTGCGCCACCGGGTCGTACGCCGAGAGCACCTTGCCCAGGGCCGTGGAGTGCAGTGGCTGCATGGCGCCGACCTCCAGGACCTGCCGGCTGTCGTCGGGGCGGAAGACGTGGTGGACGATCAGGACGCCCTGCTGGTGCAGCACGCCCAGATGGGCGCTCTCGCCGCTGGAGCGGGCCAGGTCGTCGGTCCACACGAGCGCGCGGGCCCGCAGCTCGTGGACGTCCAGATAGCTGTTGCCCAGGCGCAGCAGCTCGGCGCCCAGCTGGTAGCGGCCGGACGCGGTGTCCTGCTCCACGAAGCCCTCGTGCTGGAGCGTGCGCAGGATGCCGTGCGCGGTGCCCTTGGCCAGGCCCAGTGAAGAGGCGATGTCGGAGAGCCCCAGCCGACGTTCGCCACCTGCCAGCAGACGCAGCATCGCCGCCGCCCGCTCCAGCGACTGGATGTTCTTGGCCATCGCGCCGTACTCCTCCACCTTGGTTCGACAATGCTGAACACTATCGGTCGATGCCGACCCGTGCTCGACTGCGCGCCAAAAACCGCGACACCACTGCGATCGGGACATCCCCCGCACAGCATGCAGTCCGTTCCGTGGGACGGAGTGACGGCCCCGGCCGCCGCCCGGCTAGGCTGGCCTGGTGCGCCTTCCACCGGAGACGCAAAGCCGACAGCCGTCGCATCCCAGGGAGTACATCCATGGCCTCGTCGCCGACCCCTTCCGCCGACAGCCGGAACCGAGCCGAAGCCCTCCGCGAGGCGCTCGCCACCCGTGTCGTGGTGGCCGACGGTGCCATGGGCACCATGCTCCAGGCACAGGACCCGACCCTTGAGGACTTCGAGAACCTCGAAGGCTGCAACGAGATCCTGAACGTCACCCGCCCCGACATCGTGCGCTCGGTGCACCAGGAGTACTTCGCCGTCGGCGTGGACTGCGTCGAGACGAACACCTTCGGCGCCAACCTGGCGGCCCTGGGCGAGTACGACATTCCCGAGCGGGTCTTCGAGCTCTCCGAGTCCGGCGCGCGCATCGCCCGCGAGGTCGCGGACGAGTTCACCGCCTCCACCAGGCAGCAGCGCTGGGTGCTCGGCTCGATGGGACCGGGCACGAAGCTGCCGACGCTGGGCCACGCCCCGTACACCAAGCTCCGCGACGCCTACCAGCAGAACGCCGAGGGCATGATCGCCGGTGGCGCCGACGCCCTGCTGATCGAGACCACCCAGGACCTGCTCCAGACCAAGGCCTCCGTCATCGGCGCCCGCCGAGCGCTGGAGGCCACCGGGGCCAACCTCCCGGTGATCTGCTCCGTGACCGTCGAGACGACCGGCACCATGCTGCTCGGCTCCGAGATCGGCGCGGCACTCACCGCCCTGGAACCCCTCGGCATCGACCTCATCGGCCTGAACTGCGCCACCGGCCCCGCCGAGATGAGCGAGCACCTGCGCTACCTCGCCCGGCACTCCCGCATCCCGCTCTCCTGCATGCCCAACGCCGGCCTCCCCGTCCTCGGCAAGGACGGCGCGCACTACCCGCTGTCCCCGGCCGAGCTCGCCGAAGCGCAGGAGACCTTCGTACGGGAGTACGGCCTCTCGCTGGTCGGCGGCTGCTGCGGCACGACCCCGGAGCACCTGCGCCAGGTCGTCGAGCGGGTCCGGGGCGTGGCCGTCACCCCCCGCACTCCGCACCCCGAGCCGGGCGCCGCCTCCCTCTACCAGACCGTCCCGTTCCGCCAGGACACCTCGTACCTGGCGATCGGCGAACGCACGAACGCCAACGGGTCGAAGAAGTTCCGCGAGGCCATGCTCGAAGCCCGCTGGGACGACTGCGTGGAGATGGCCCGCGACCAGATCCGCGAGGGCGCCCACATGCTCGACCTCTGCGTCGACTACGTGGGCCGCGACGGTGTCGCCGACATGGAGGAGCTGGCCGGCCGGTTCGCCACCGCGTCCACCCTGCCGATCGTGCTGGACTCGACGGAGCTGCCCGTCCTGCGGGCCGGTCTGGAGAAGCTGGGCGGCCGCGCCGTCCTGAACTCGGTCAACTACGAGGACGGCGACGGTCCCGAGTCCCGGTTCGCCAAGGTGACCGCGCTGGCCGCCGAGCACGGCGCCGCGCTGATCGCGCTGACCATCGACGAGGAGGGCCAGGCCCGGACCGTCGAGCACAAGGTCGCCATCGCCGAGCGGCTCATCGAGGACCTGACCGGCAACTGGGGCATCCACGAGTCCGACATCCTCATCGACACCCTGACCTTCACCATCTGCACCGGCCAGGAGGAGTCCCGCGGCGACGGCATCGCCACCATCGGGGCGATCCGCGAGCTGAAGAATCGCCACCCCGATGTGCAGACCACGCTGGGCCTGTCCAACATCTCCTTCGGCCTCAACCCGGCCGCCCGCGTCGTGCTGAACTCCGTCTTCCTCGACGAGTGCGTCAAGGCCGGACTCGACTCCGCCATCGTGCACGCCTCCAAGATCCTGCCGATCGCCCGACTGGAGGAGGAGCAGGTCAAGGTCGCCCTCGACCTCATCCACGACCGGCGCGCCGAGGGCTACGACCCGCTCCAGAGGCTCATGGAGCTGTTCGAGGGCGTCAGCACCAAGTCGATGAAGGCGGGCAAGGCCGAGGAGCTGCTGGCCCTGCCGCTCGACGAGCGGCTCCAGCGCCGCATCATCGACGGCGAGAAGAACGGCCTGGAGGCCGACCTCGACGAGGCGCTCACCGACACGCCCGCGCTGGACATCGTGAACAACACCCTCCTGGAGGGCATGAAGGTCGTCGGCGAGCTCTTCGGCTCCGGCCAGATGCAGCTGCCCTTCGTCCTCCAGTCCGCCGAGGTCATGAAGACCGCCGTGGCGTACCTCGAACCGCACATGGAGAAGTCCGACGCCGAGGGCAAGGGCACCATCGTCCTGGCCACCGTCCGCGGCGACGTCCACGACATCGGCAAGAACCTCGTCGACATCATCCTGTCCAACAACGGCTACAACGTCGTCAACCTCGGCATCAAGCAGCCCGTCTCCGCGATCCTGGAGGCCGCCGAGGAGCACCGGGCCGACGTCATCGGCATGTCCGGCCTCCTGGTGAAGTCCACCGTGATCATGAAGGAGAACCTGGAGGAGCTGAACCAGCGCAAGCTGGCCGCCGACTTCCCCGTCATCCTCGGCGGCGCGGCCCTCACCCGGGCCTACGTCGAGCAGGACCTCCACGAGATCTACGAGGGCGAGGTCCGCTACGCCCGCGACGCCTTCGAGGGGCTGCGGCTGATGGACGCGCTGATCGCGGTCAAGCGCGGTGTCCCGGGCGCGGTGCTGCCCGAGCTGAAGCAGCGCCGGGTGCCCAAGCGGGACACGGCGGTACTGGAGGTCGACGAGCCGCAGGAGGGCGTCCGCTCCGACGTCGCGGTCGACAACCCGGTGCCCGAGCCCCCCTTCTGGGGCACCCGTGTCATCAAGGGCATCCAGCTCAAGGAGTACGCCTCCTGGCTCGACGAGGGCGCCCTCTTCAAGGGCCAGTGGGGACTCAAGCAGGCCCGCGCCGGCGACGGACCGACGTACGAGGAGCTGGTGGAGACCGAGGGCCGCCCGCACCTGCGCGGCTGGCTCGACAAGCTCCACACCGAGAACCTCCTGGAAGCGGCCGTGGTCTACGGCTACTTCCCGTGCGTGTCCAAGGGCGACGACCTGATCCTGCTCCACGAGGACGGCTCCGAGCGGACCCGCTTCACCTTCCCGCGCCAGCGTCGCGGCCGCCGCCTCTGCCTCGCGGACTTCTTCCGTCCCGAGGAGTCGGGCGAGACGGACGTGATCGGCCTCCAGGTCGTCACCGTCGGCTCGAAGATCGGCGGCGAGACCGCCAAGCTCTTCGAGGCCAACTCCTACCGCGACTACCTGGAGCTGCACGGCCTGTCCGTACAGCTGGCCGAGGCCCTCGCCGAGTACTGGCACGCCCGGGTCCGCGGTGAGCTGGGCTTCGGAGCCGAGGACCCCTCGGACGTCGAGGACATGTTCGCGCTGAAGTACCGGGGAGCGCGCTTCTCCCTCGGCTACGGTGCCTGCCCCGACCTGGAGGACCGGGCGAAGATCGCCGAGCTGCTCCAGCCCGAGCGGATCGGGGTGCATCTCTCGGAGGAGTTCCAGCTGCATCCGGAGCAGTCCACCGACGCGATCGTCATCCATCACCCGGAGGCGAAGTACTTCAACGCGCGGTAAGACGATGTTCAACGCGCGGTAGCAGGACAAGTCGTACACTTGTCGGTCCAGTGCAGGCCGGTCGCCCTTCCCACGGGAAATGGCGGCCGGCCTTCTCGTCCCTACGGAAGGTGTGCCGGATGACCAGCACGGTCCCCGCGTCATTGACCCGCACGGCCGAAGGCGCCGCGCTCCAGGCCGTCCTCCTCGACATGGACGGCACCCTCGTCGACACCGAGGGGTTCTGGTGGGACGCCGAGGTGGAGGTGTTCGCCGAGCTCGGGCACCAGCTCGACGAAGCCTGGCGGGATGTGGTGGTCGGCGGGCCGATGACCCGCAGCGCCGGCTACCTCATCGATGTCACCGGTGCGGACATCGCCCTCGACGAGCTGACCGTGCTGCTCAACGACCGCTTCGAGAAGCGCATCGGCCGCGGTGTGCCGCTGATGCCGGGCGCGGCCCGGCTGCTGGCCGAGCTGGTCAGGCACGAGATCCCGACGGCCCTGGTCTCCGCCTCGCACCGGCGGATCATCGACCGGGTGCTGGACTCGGTGGGACGCCACCACTTCGCCCTCACCGTCGCGGGCGACGAGGTCGCCCGTACCAAGCCGCATCCGGAGCCGTATCTGACCGCCGCATCCGGTTTCGGCGCGGACCCCGAGCGCTGCGCGGTCATCGAGGACACCGCGACCGGTGTCGCGGCCGCGGAGGCGGCGGGCTGCCGGGTGGTCGCCGTACCGTCCGTCGCCCCGATCGCCCCCGCGTCCGGCCGGGTGGTCGTACGATCCCTCGAAGAGGTCGATCTCGCTTTTCTCCGGGGCCTGGTCACCGGAAACCATTGATCCGCATACCGAGAGTATTCCTGTGAATGAATGGAAAAGCTCTCGGCGGCGGATGGTGCATTTTCTGTCGTTCGTGCGTGGGTGAGCCGGTGATCGATTAAAGGATTCGAACACCCCGGAGCGTGAGCTTTGTCACCCGGAAACGGCCCGGAGGGTTTTCGGGTCCCAGTGGGCCGCCCGTTTTGGGGTATTTGATTGTCCTGGTTCATCCGGATATTCGCGAAACATGCCCGGGGCGGGAAAGCGGCTCGCCGCTAATTCCCATCACCATCCGATTACACCGGCAGTTACCCGGTCCGGCATTGCCGACGATGCCTACTAATCTCGCTTTCTCAATGCCCGGATGAGGGAGAGCGTCCAAGATGAACCGCAAGACTCTGGTGCTGCCGGCCGTCGTCGGCCTGCTCGCGCCCGTACTCGCCGCCTGCGGCGCGTCGGGCGACGGGAGCGATGGCAACGCCGCCATCGTTGTCGGCACCACGGACAAGTTCGTCGCCTCGAAGGACAACCCCGCACCGCTCGATCCCGCCATCGGCTACGAAGCCGGCGTGTGGAACGTGCTCCGGCAGACCGTGCAGACCCTGGTGCACGTGCCGCGCGGCGGCGGCGAGCCGGTGCCGGAGGCCGCGGAGAGCTGCACCTTCACGGACACGCAGAACGAGAGCTACCGCTGCAAGCTGCGCGGCGGTCTGAAGTTCGCCGACGGCAAGGCACTCACCGCCGAGGACGTGAAGTACTCCATCGACCGCGTCATCCGCATCGATGCCGCCAACGGGCCCGTCGCCCTGCTCGACAACATAGACACGGTCGAGACACAGGGCGAGCGGGAGGTCGTCTTCCACCTGCGCGCACCGGACGCCACGTTTCCCTACAAGCTCGCCACCCCGGTCGCCGGGATCGTGCCGCGGAGCCAGTACGAGGCGAAGTCCGCGCGCACCGGATTCCAGGTGAACGGATCCGGCCCGTACACCATGAAGCCGGAAGTCGAGCACGATCAGATCGTCAAGGTCCTCTTCACCAGGAACCCCCACTACAAGGGGGATCTGAAGGTACGGAACGAGAAGGTCGAGCTGGACGTCTTTCTTGACCCGAAGGCCATGGGAAAGGCTCTCGACGACCGGAAGATCGACATGATGGCCCGCACCATGTCGCCCGAGCAGTCCCAGCAGATGCTGGTAGAGCCCGAGGACGGCATCAAGCTCACCGAGATGCCCGGCCTCGCCATCCATTTCCTGGGCTTCAACACCAACGACCCGGCGGTGAAGAAGAAGGCCGTCCGTCAGGCCATGGCCCAGGTCGTCGACCGCGGCGAGATCGCGAGCAAGGTGTACGGCACGACGGCCGAGCCGCTGTACTCGCTGATCCCGTCCGGCATCACCGCGCACGCCAACGCGTTCTACAACAAGTACAACGAACCCAGCACCACGAAGGCCGCGGCGATCCTGAACGACGCGGGTGTCGACACCCCGGTGAAACTCACGCTGCACTACCCGACCGACCGCGTCGGCGCCGGCACCGCCGCCGAGTTCGGAACGCTGAAGAAGCAGTTCGACGACACCGGACTGTTCGAGATCAGCGTCGAGGGAACCCCCTGGGCGAAGTACCGCCCGGCACAGCTGCGCGGCGACTACGCCGTGTACGGCATGGGCTGGTTCCCCGACTTCCCGGACCCCGACAACTTCACGGCGCCGTTCCTGGACAGGAACAACTTCCTCAACTCGCCCTACAGGTCGGTGCGGGCCCAGAAGACGCTCATTCCGCAGTCCCGCCGCGAGACCGACCGCAGCGCCTCGGCCAAGGCCTTCCAGCAGCTCCAGGACATCGTCGCCGACGACGTCCCGGTGCTACCGATCTGGCAGGGCAAGCAGTACGTCGCCTCCCGCGAGGACCTCACCGGCGTCGAGTGGGCGGTCAACTCCTCCGCGGAACTCCAGCTCTGGGAGCTGGGCGACGGCCGCGTCTGAGGACGGGCGTCACCTCGGCCGCTCCGGGGCGCAGGCACGGCCGTCGCCCCGGGGCCGCAGACGCCGGGGCAGCGGGCGCGGCCTGCCGCCCCGGTCCACGGACGCCGACGCCGCCCTTCCCGCTCCGCTCACTGGGCGCCGGGACGGACCAGACCGCTCTCGTACGCGTACACCGCGGCCTGCACGCGATCGCGCAGCCCGAGCTTGGTCAGCACATGGCCGACATGCGTCTTGACCGTCGTCTCGCTGACGAACAGATCCGCGGCGATCTCCGCGTTGGACAGGCCGCGTGCCACCAGCTTCAGCACCTCGACCTCACGGTCGGTCAGCGTGTGCAGGGTGTCGGGCACCGGCTCCTCGCCGGACGGCAGATGGTCCGCGTACTTGTCGAGGAGCCTGCGGGTGATGCTCGGGGCGAGCATCGCCTCGCCCGCCGCGACCACCCGGATGGCCTGCACCAGCTCATTGGCCGGAGCGTCCTTCAGCAGGAAGCCGCTGGCGCCGGCGCGCAGCGCCTCCACCACGTACTCGTCGAGATCGAACGTGGTCAGCACCAGCACCTTCGCGGGGCCGTCGCGGCCCGGTCCGGTGATCTGGCGCGTCGCCTCGACGCCGTCCATCCGCGGCATGCGGATGTCCATCAGCACCACATCGGGCTGCAACGCCCGCACCTGGTCGAGAGCCTGGAGGCCGTCCCCGGCCTCACCCACCACCGCGAGATCGCCCTCCGCCTCCAGAATCATCCGGAAGCCGGTACGCAGCAGGGGCTGGTCGTCGACCAGTAGGACGCGGATAGCCACAGGGTCTCCTTCAAGGTCCTTCGAGGGCCACAGGCCGGCCGGCCTCAGCATGGACCGGATCCATTCTGCCCTGCACATCCTGCTCCGCCTCGGCCGGGCGGGCCGTCAATGGATAGACCGGGGGAGTGCCACCGAATTCGGGACAGACCGACCGGTGGTCGCACCAGCCGCAGAGCTTCGTCGGCCGGGGCCGCCACTCGCCCGTCTCGGTGGCCAGCCGGATCGCGTCCCACAGCGCCAGCAGCTTGCGCTCCACCCGCTCCAGGTCCGCCACCACCGGGTCGTACGTCAGGATGTCCCCGCTGCCGAGATAGACGAGCTGGAGCCGGCGCGGCACCACACCCTTCAGCCGCCAGATCACCAGGGCGTAGAACTTCATCTGGAAGAGCGCGCCCTCCGCGTACTCCGGGCGCGGTGCCTTCCCCGTCTTGTAGTCGACGATCCGGACCTCGCCCGTCGGCGCCACGTCGATCCGGTCGATCACCCCGCGCAGCCGCAGCCCCGACTCCAGCTCCGTCTCGACGAAGAGCTCCCGCTCGGCGGGCTCCAGACGCGTCGGATCCTCCAGCGAGAACCACCGCTCCACCAGGCTCTCCGCCTCCGAGAGCCAGCGCGCCAGCCGCTCGCCCCCGGCATCCTCGGCGAACAGCTCCGACAGCTCCGGCCTGGCCTCCAGCAGGCGGTCCCACTGGGCGGGGATCAGCGCCGTGGCCCGGCCCGTCGTGCGCTCCACCGCGGGATTGTCGAAGAGGCGCTCCAGCACCGCATGGACGAGCGTGCCCCGGGTAGCCGCCTCGCTGGGCTTCTCCGGCAGCTTGTCGATGACCCGGAAGCGGTACAGCAGCGGACACTGCATGAAATCGCTCGCCCGCGACGGCGACAGGGACGAAGGCGGCTGAGCGGGCCGCGGCAGGGAGGTCATGTCGAAGACCCTACGGCCCGCCACTGACAGCAGTCGGCATACCATCGACCACAACAGCCTCGAACACTGCATGATCGTGCCGTAGGGCACCGACCGAAGGGACCTCGTGGACGAGAGCGGCGACAGCGGGCGGCCGCAGCCCGGTGCAGGGGGCACGACCCCCGGAACCGGCCCCGGCAAGGGCGAGCCGCAGCGCCCCGAAGAGCCCGGAGGCGGCCTTCTCATGGGCCGCCCGTTCGGCGTGCCGGTGTACGTCGCGCCCAGCTGGTTCCTCGTGGCCGCACTGATCACCTGGGTCTTCGGCGGCCAGCTCGACCGGGTGCTGCCCGAGCTGGGCACGGCGCGCTACCTGGTCTCCCTCTTCTTCGCGATCGCCTTCTACGCCTCCGTGCTCGTCCACGAACTCGCCCACACCGTCGTGGCGCTGCGCTACAAGCTGCCGGTGCGCCGCATCCAGCTCCAGTTCTTCGGAGGCGTCTCCGAGATCGAGAAGGAGTCCGAGACCCCGGGCCGCGAGTTCCTGCTCGCCTTCGTCGGACCGCTGCTCTCCCTGGTGCTCGCGGGCGTCTTCTACATCGGGATGATGTTCGTCGCGCCCGGCACCGTGCCCGGTGTCCTGCTCGCCGGGCTGATGATCTCCAACCTCCTGGTGGCCGCCTTCAACCTCCTGCCGGGCCTCCCGCTGGACGGCGGACGGATGCTCCGCGCGGTCGTCTGGAAGATCACCGGACGCCCGATGAGCGGCACCGTCGCCGCCGCCTGGGTCGGCCGCGCCCTCGCCGTCATCACCCTGGTCGGCCTGCCGCTGCTCACCCACACCGGGACCTTCGGCAACGACCCCGGTGAGCTCAGCGGCATGGACACCATCACCGACGCGCTGCTCGCCGCCATCCTCGCCGCGATCATCTGGACCGGAGCGGGCAACAGCCTGCGCATGGCCCGCCTGCGCGAACACCTTCCCGAGCTGCGCGCCCGCACCCTCACCCGGCGCGCCGTCCCGGTGGAGTCCGCCACCCCGCTCTCCGAGGCGCTGCGCCGGGCCAACGAGGCGGGCGCCCGCGCCCTCGTCGTCGTCGACGGCCACGGCGAACCGAAGGGCATCGTCCGCGAGACGGCCATCGTCGCCGTGCCGGAACACCGTCGCCCCTGGGTCGCCGTCAGCGGCCTCGCCCAGGACCTCACCGACGGAATGAAGGTCTCCGCCGAGCTGGCCGGTGAGGCGCTCCTGGACCGGCTCAAGGCCAGCCCGGCCACCGAGTACCTCGTCCTGGAGGAGACCGGCGAGATCTACGGCGTCCTCTCCACCGCCGACGTCGAGCGCGCGTTCGTCGCCGCCCTGGCCAGGCCCGCCGCCTGACCGCCGGGCCCCGCCCCGGGCTCGCGGTCGGAGCCCGGGGAATCACCGGTACGCTGGTCACATGTCTGAACCGACCGGTGCCGCCCGCCGACGCGGGCCCTTCAAGGTCGGGGACCAGGTCCAGCTCACCGATCCCAAGGGACGCCACTACACCTTCACGCTCGAAGCCGGAAAGAACTTCCACACCCACAAGGGTTCTTTCCCGCACGACGAGCTGATCGGTGCTCCCGAGGGCAGTGTTGTCCGAACCACGGGGAACGTCGCCTATCTCGCGCTGCGCCCCCTGCTCCCCGACTACGTCCTGTCCATGCCCCGCGGCGCCGCCGTGGTCTACCCCAAGGACGCGGGGCAGATCCTGGCCTTCGCCGACATCTTCCCCGGCGCCCGCGTCGTGGAGGCCGGCGTCGGCTCCGGCTCGCTCTCCACCTTCCTGCTGCGCGCCATCGGCGACCAGGGCATGCTGCACTCCTACGAGCGCCGCGAGGACTTCGCCGAGATCGCCCAGCAGAACGTGGAACGCTACTTCGGCGAACCGCACCCGGCCTGGCAGCTCACCGTCGGCGACCTCCAGGACAACCTCTCGGACACCGACGTCGACCGTGTCGTCCTCGACATGCTCGCCCCCTGGGAGTGCCTGGAGGCCGTCTCCAAGGCGCTGGTGCCCGGCGGCATCCTCTGCGCCTACGTCGCCACCACCACCCAGCTCGCGCGGACCGTGGAGTCCATCCGTGAGATCGGCTGCTTCGCCGAGCCGCAGCCCTGGGAATCGATGATCCGCAACTGGCACGTCGAGGGTCTGGCCGTCCGCCCGGACCACCGCATGATCGGCCACACCGGCTTCCTCGTCACCGCGCGCCGCCTGGCCGACGGTGTGGAGGCCCCGCTGCGCCGCCGCCGCCCCGCCAAGGGCGCCTACGGCGAGGACTACGACGGTCCCGGCAGCCAGAGCGGCTCCTCCCGCGGCTGACCCGCGCAACGCACCGGCGCCGCCGCCGAGTTCCCGGACCGACCCGGGAACTCGGCGGCGGCGCCCTTTCGTTGCCGCTACGAGGACACCGTCCTCGGCGACCCGTATTCCGTGCCGACCCCACCGTTCCGCTGTTCTGTGAGGTGTGGCACGATGCTGGCCACCCCACGCCGCCGCGGCAGTCCCACCGGTGGCTCCGCCCACCCGGGCGTCCTCGATCCACAGGAACCACAGGAGACATCCCGCGTGCAGACCTCCGAGCTCCCGGACCTCGCGCACACCGACTCCGGGCCGCTGCACTGGCTCGCCACCGCGGCTGCCATGGCCGCCGTCGTCGCGGTCGCCGGGCTGCTCCAGCCGGACCCCGCGGCCTCCGCCTCCACCCCCCACCGCACTACGGCGCAGCGCGGCAGCACGGCCGTCACCGCCCCCGATCCGGCGCGGGCGGACTTCCCCCTGGAGTGCGGCGGAGTGGAGAGCACGGTGGCCAAGCAGGCCACCGGCGACCTCGACGGTGACGGCCGCCCCGAGACCGTCGCGGTGGTCCACTGCGCGGCCGGCTCCGGTACCCCGCCCAGCGGCGTCTACGTCCTCACACGCGGAAGCGGGGCCGCACCGCGGGTCGTGGCGACCCTGGTGGACCCCGCTCAGGCGATGAGCATCGGCGATTTCGCGGTGCGTGACGGAATCATTTCGGCCACGCTGCTCGGCTACTCCTCCGACTCGGTGCCGCGCTGCTGCCCCGACCAGCAGGAGCGGGTCACCTGGCAGTGGCGGGGCGGCGCGTTCGTCCGCGCCACCCGGGCCGCCCCGAGCAGCGCCTGACCGGTTACCCCGAGTGACCGGGGCTCCGCGGCCGCCGGATCAGGCGGCCTCGGGGCCGTACACCTCGACGCTGTCCGAGACGCGCCGGACATGGATGCAGTCGCCCGGGCACTCCTTGGCCGAATCGACCACGTCCTGGAGGAGCGGCAGCGGGACGGGCGTCGTGGCGCCCGGGTCCTGCAGCAGCTCGTCGTCGGAGCTCTTCACATAGGCCAGACCATCGATGTCCAGCTCGAAGACCTCGGGTGCGTACTGGACGCAGATGCCGTCTCCCGTGCAGAGGTCCTGGTCGATCCAGACCTCCAGGTCCTGCGCGTCGCCGCCGTTGGAAGCGTCCTGCTGCACGGTCATTTCTCCTGCCGTTCCCTGCGTATCCGAACCAAAAGAAGCCAGCCCTGACGGGTGTTGAACGGTTCGACGATACAACCGGCCGCTTTCCGATGTTGAAGGGTGGGTATTCCCCTGACACGAGGGGGAACGCAAGGGTGAAGATCGGACACGCCCCGCAGTCTTTGTGATCTAGGGGTTTCAATCATCACCCACCCAGGTAGGGTCAGGAAGCGTCCAGCTCCCCTTGGAGGAGGTGAGGACCGTGGCAGCCCACGACGACGACATCAACCGCGGCATCCGGCCCGGGCGGGGGTCCGAAGACCCAGCCGGCCAGGTCGCCTATCTTGAGCAGGAAATCGCCGTCCTGCGACGTAAGCTCGCCGACTCTCCGCGCCATACGAGGATTCTCGAAGAGCGGATCGTCGAGTTGCAGACCAACCTGGCAGGCGTGTCCGCACAGAATGAGCGGCTCGCCAACACACTGCGCGAGGCCCGCGACCAGATCGTGGCCCTCAAGGAAGAAGTCGACCGGCTCGCACAGCCGCCGGCCGGTTTCGGTGTGTTTCTTCAGGGCAATGAGGACGGCACCTGTGACATCTTCACCGGAGGCCGAAAGCTCCGGGTGAACGTCAGCCCCAGCGTCGAGCTCGAAGACCTCCGGCGCGGCCAGGAAGTCATGCTCAACGAAGCGCTCAATGTGGTCGACGCCATGGAATTCGAGCGGGCCGGGGACATCGTCACCCTCAAGGAAATCCTTGAGGACGGCGAGCGGGCCCTGGTCATCGGGCACACCGACGAGGAACGGGTGGTGAGGCTCGCCGAGCCGCTGCTGGACATCACCATCCGCCCCGGCGACGCCCTGCTGCTCGAACCCAGGTCCGGCTACGTCTACGAAGTGGTCCCCAAGAGCGAGGTCGAGGAGCTCGTCCTCGAAGAGGTACCGGACATCGACTACGACAAGATCGGCGGCCTGGGCGACCAGATCGAACTGATCCGGGACGCGGTCGAACTCCCCTACCTCCACCCCGACCTCTTCAAGGAACACGAACTGCGTCCGCCGAAGGGCATCCTGCTCTACGGTCCGCCCGGCTGCGGCAAGACACTCATCGCCAAGGCGGTCGCCAACTCCCTTGCCAAGAAGGTCGCCGAGGTCACCGGCCAGCCGACGGGCAAGAGCTACTTCCTCAACATCAAGGGCCCGGAGCTCCTCAACAAGTACGTCGGCGAGACCGAGCGGCACATCCGCCTGGTCTTCCAGCGTGCCCGTGAGAAGGCCAGTGAGGGCACCCCCGTCATCGTCTTCTTCGACGAGATGGAGTCCCTCTTCCGTACCCGTGGATCCGGCGTCAGCTCGGACGTGGAGAACACGATCGTCCCCCAGCTGCTCGCCGAGATCGACGGCGTGGAGGGCCTGGAGAACGTCATCGTCATCGGCGCCTCCAACCGCGAGGACATGATCGACCCCGCGATTCTGCGGCCCGGACGCCTCGATGTGAAGATCAAGATCGAGCGCCCGGACGCGGAGGCCGCGAAGGACATCTTCGCGAAGTACCTCACGCCTTCGCTGCCGCTGCACGCCGACGACCTCGCGGAGCACACCGGCTCCAAGGACGCCGCCGCGCACGCCATGATCCAGTCGGTCGTCGAGCGGATGTACACCGAGTCCGAGGAGAACCGCTTCCTGGAGGTCACGTACGCCAACGGCGACAAGGAAGTCCTGTACTTCAAGGACTTCAACTCCGGCGCGATGATCCAGAACATCGTCGACCGGGCCAAGAAGATGGCCATCAAGGCCTTCCTCGACCAGGGGCAGAAAGGCCTTCGCGTCTCCCACCTCCTCCAGGCATGCGTGGACGAGTTCAAGGAGAACGAGGACCTGCCGAACACCACCAACCCGGACGACTGGGCCAGGATCTCCGGCAAGAAGGGCGAGCGGATCGTCTTCATCCGCACGCTCGTCACCGGAAAGCAGGGCGCGGACACCGGCCGCTCCATCGACACGGTGGCGAACACCGGGCAGTACCTGTAGAACGCGGACAGGCTGCGGATGCCCGCCGGGCATCCGCAGCCGGTTGCTTTCGGTCCCGATCGCGCGACACCGCAGCAATGACGCAATTGATCTCCCCACCAGCACAGAGGCGCTCTAGGCTCTTGCGTACCGCCCGTCGCGCAGTGCGTGGACGGGCAGTGCACGCGCACCGACAAGCAGCGGTACTGGAGCGCCGCCCCTCATGGGAGCGCCGCCGGGCAAGGAGGGCCGCATGACCGTACGGCGAGTAATGGGCATCGAGACGGAGTACGGGATCTCCGTCCCCGGCCACCCCAACGCCAATGCCATGCTCACCTCGTCCCAGATCGTCAACGCCTACGCAGCGGCGATGCACCGGGCGCGCCGCGCCCGCTGGGACTTCGAGGAGGAGAACCCGCTGCGGGACGCGCGAGGTTTCGACCTCGCCCGCGAGACCGCGGACTCCAGCCAGCTCACCGACGAGGACATCGGCCTCGCCAATGTGATCCTCACCAATGGGGCCCGCCTCTACGTCGACCACGCACACCCGGAGTACAGCTCCCCGGAAGTCACCAATCCGAGGGACGCGGTCCTCTGGGACAAGGCCGGCGAACGCATCATGGCCGAGGCGGCCGAGCGCGCGGCCCAGCTCCCCGGCGCCCAGCCGATCCACCTCTACAAGAACAACACCGACAACAAGGGCGCCTCGTACGGCACGCACGAGAACTACCTGATGAAGCGGGAGACCCCGTTCTCCGACATCGTGCGCCACCTGACCCCGTTCTTCGTCTCCCGCCAGGTGGTCACCGGAGCGGGACGGGTGGGAATCGGCCAGGACGGCCACGAGCACGGCTTCCAGATCAGTCAGCGCGCCGATTACTTCGAGGTCGAGGTCGGGCTGGAGACCACGCTCAAGCGCCCCATCATCAACACCCGGGACGAACCCCACTCCGACGCGGAGAAGTACCGCCGGCTCCACGTGATCATCGGGGACGCGAACCTCTCGGAGATCTCCACCTACCTCAAGCTCGGTACCACCGCCCTGGTCCTCTCGATGATCGAGGACGGCTTCATCAACGTCGATCTCGCGGTCGACCAGCCGGTGCGCACCCTGCACCACGTCTCCCACGACCCGTCCCTGAAGCACCTCATCACGCTGCGCAGCGGCCGTACGCTCACCGCGGTACAACTGCAGATGGAGTACTTCGAGCTGGGCCGCAAGTACGTCGAGGAACGGTACGGGGCGGACGCCGACGAGCAGACCAAGGACGTGCTGATCCGCTGGGAGGACACCCTCAACCGGCTGGAGAACGATCCGATGAGCCTGTCCGGCGAGCTCGACTGGATCGCCAAGCGGGAGCTCATGGAGGGCTACCGCCGCCGCGACAGCCTGGACTGGGACGCGGCGCGCCTGCACCTGGTGGACCTCCAGTACGCCGACGTACGGGCCGAGAAGGGCCTGTACAACCGTCTGGCGGCCCGCGGGAAGATGAAGCGGCTCCTGGACGAGAACGAGGTCGAGCAGGCCCGTACGGGGCCTCCGGAGGACACCAGGGCCTATTTCCGCGGCCGCTGCCTGGAGCAGTACGCCGACGACGTGGCCGCGGCCTCCTGGGACTCGGTCATCTTCGATCTGCCGGGTCACGACTCATTGCAGCGGGTACCCACCCTGGAACCGCTGCGCGGCACCCGTAATCACGTCAAGGAGCTGCTGGACCGCTGCCGCACGGCGGAGGAGCTGGTCCAGTTCCTGTCGGGCGGCTGAAAGGGCCGGGATCGGGGAATCATCGGGATGACCCCCGGACGTTGAGAGAAAGTACCGGGCCGATGTCGTAGCCCGTGGGTAGGGTCTGATCAAGTGCTTCGAACCGAGCGGGGTGAGCTAGATGGCGACCAAGGACACCGGCGGCGGACAGCAGAAGGCGACGCGTTCCACCGAGGAGGTCGAGGAGCAGGCGCAGGACGCGCAGGTCTCCGAGGACCTCAAGGACCGCCAGGAGAAGCTGAGCGACGACGTCGACTCGGTTCTGGACGAGATCGATGATGTGCTCGAAGAGAACGCCGAAGATTTCGTCAGGTCATTCGTGCAAAAGGGTGGCCAGTAGTTCACGGGTGTGAACGCGGGGGAGTGGAGTGCGGTGCGCGCGGTACGGGCCGGGTCGGCCCGTACCGCGCGGGTGCAAACGGCACCGCGAGCCGTGCGGCTGTCCCCGCGGATCATGTGGATCACCGCCACGGGACGGGTAGGGTCCGTGGCGTAACCGCATCAACTGCAATTCGGCCATCGGCAAGTTGGGAGACGATCCTGACGCCTTGCTCAGGGCCGTCGCTTACCTGGAGGGAAACGCGTGGAAGCCAACACTCGTAGCACCGGGCGTCTACCAGCTGCCTTCCTGACGCCGGGATCCTCTTCGTTCATGGATTTCCTGTCCGACCAGTCGCCCGGCATGCTCCCGGGCAACCGCAACCTGCCGCCCCTGCAGGGGGCCGTCGAGGCGCCGCACGGGACGACGATCGTCGCGGTGACGTTCGCCGGCGGTGTGGTGCTGGCCGGTGACCGGCGCGCGACCATGGGCAATGTGATCGCCCAGCGCGACATCGAGAAGGTGTTCCCGGCCGACGAGTACTCGGCGGTGGGCATCGCCGGCACGGCCGGACTGGCCGTGGAGATGGTCAAGCTCTTCCAGCTGGAGCTGGAGCACTTCGAGAAGGTCGAGGGCGCCCAGCTCTCCCTGGAGGGCAAGGCGAACCGCCTCTCCACCATGATCCGCAGCAACCTGGCGATGGCCATGCAGGGCCTCGCCGTCGTGCCGCTGTTCGCCGGCTTCGACGTGGACCGCGAGAAGGGCCGGATCTTCTCGTACGACGTCACCGGCGGCCGCTCCGAGGAGCACGGGTACGCGGCCACCGGTTCCGGGTCGGTCTTCGCCCGGAGCTCGATGAAGAAGCTCTACCACGGGGAGCTGACGGAGCAGGAGGCCCTCACCCTGGTCGTACAGGCGCTGTACGACGCCGCGGACGACGACTCGGCGACCGGCGGCCCCGATGTGGCCCGGCGGATCTATCCGATCGTCACGGTCATCACCGACGAAGGCTTCCGGAAGCTGGACGAGGCGGAGTCCTCCGAGATCGCCCGCTCGGTCCTGGAACGCCGGCTGGAACAGCCCGACGGCCCGCGCGCCGCGCTGCTCTGACCCCCGTTCCGCTGCTTCTCCGATGCTCTCGTCACTGACAGAAAGGGACGGATAACCGGTGTCGACGCCGTTCTATGTCTCACCTCAGCAGGCCATGGCCGACCGGGCGGAATACGCCCGGAAGGGCATCGCCCGTGGTCGCAGCCTGGTTGTGCTGCAGTACGCCGACGGCATTGTGTTCGTCGGCGAGAACCCGTCCCGCGCGCTGCACAAGTTCAGCGAGATCTACGACCGGATCGGCTTCGCCGCCGCCGGCAAGTACAACGAGTACGAGAATCTCCGCATCGGCGGAGTGCGCTACGCCGATCTGCGCGGATACACCTACGACCGTGACGATGTGACGGCCCGTGGGCTGGCCAACGTGTACGCGCAGACGCTCGGCAACATCTTCTCCAGTGCGGCCGAGAAGCCGTACGAGGTGGAGCTGGTGGTCGCGGAGGTGGGCACCGACCCGGACGGCGACCAGATCTACCGGCTGCCGCACGACGGCTCGATCGTCGACGAGCACGGCTCGGTGGCGGTCGGCGGCAACGCCGAGCAGATCAGCACCTTCCTGGACCAGCGGCACCGCGACGGGATGACGCTCGCCGAGGCGCTCAAGCTGGCGGTGCAGGCGCTGTCGCGCGATCCCAACGGCAGCGAGCGGGAGATCCCCGCCGAGCGGCTGGAGGTCGCGGTGCTGGACCGTACACGGCCCCAGCAGCGGAAGTTCAAGCGGATCGTCGGCAGGCAGCTCGCGCGGCTGCTGGAGGCGGACGGCGGCTCCGCGCCGACGGACGCCCCGTCCGACACCGAGGAGGGCGAGGACAACGGGTCCGCCGCGGCGGACCAGACCCAGTCCAGCGACTCCGGCGGTGACGTGGAGTAGTCCGCCGAACGACCTTCCACCGCTGTCGGCCGTGCCCCGGTCCGCCCCTCCCGGCGGGCCGGGGCACGGTCATGCCCGGGGGGCGTCCGCGGGCGGGGGCGCCGAGGAACCCCGGGCCACCAGGCGCACGGGGAGGCTGCCGGTCTCGGCCGGCCGGTCGTCCAGGACCGCCAGCAGGGCGCCCATGCCGCGCTTCCCGACCTGCTCGGCGGGCAGCCGCACGGTGGTGAGCTCCGGCTCGACGGCCGTGGCCAGGGCCAGATCGTCGAACCCGGTGACGGACAGGTCGCCGGGCACCCGCAGGCCCAGCCTGCGGGCCGCCTTGCAGGCTCCGGCGGCGAGGATGTCGTCGTCGCAGACCAGGGCGGTGGGCCGGGCGTCCGGGGCGGCGAGGGCGCGCTCCGCAGCGATGCGGCCCGCGTGGACGTCCAGCGCCGCCGTGACGGTCCGCACGGAGGTGCCGGGCACCCGGCGCAGGGTCTCGTGCAGCGCCCGGCCGCGCACCGCGAAGGTCCAGGAGTCCACCGCCGAGGCCAGGTGGACGAAGCTGCGGTGGCCGAGGGCCAGGAGATGCTCCACTACCTGCCGCATCCCGTCGGCGATGTCCAGATTGACGCGGGCCGCGACACCGGTGTCCGCCGGGTCGCTGTCGAGCATGACCAGCGGCAGTCCCGCGCCGCGCAGCGCGTCGAGCGCCCCGGCGGCCATGGAGGAGGCGATGACGCCGTCCAGGGAGGCGCTCGCCGACGCGAACGGGTCCCGGGCCGGGCCGGTGCCTTCGGGGGACGGGTAGAGCACGACGCCGAAACCGTGTTCGGCGGCGACCTCGGCGGCGCCGGTGTAGACCCGCGCGAAGAACTCGTTGGTCAGCGCCGGGACGACCAGCAGCGCGGTCCTGGTGCTGCCCAGGCGCAGACTGCGGGCGGCGAGATTGGGCCGGTAGCCGAGGCCGTGGGCGGCCTGCCGGACGCGTTCGGCGGTGGCCTCGGAGACCCGGCCCGGCCATTTGCCGCCGAGCACCAGGGAGACGGTGGCCTGCGAGACGCCTGCGGCCCGCGCGACATCGCGGCTGGTGGGCCGGGTCGGGGCGGGCTGTGGTGCGCTGGTCACTCGGGCCTCCGGGCCGGTCGGGGCAGGCGCCGTGAGGTGGACCTGCGGACTGGGCACATGGTACGTATGAGCTTCGACGTTATACGTAAAACCTCAGGGCGGCGGAAGCGCCTCCGAGGGAGAGGGGCGACTGGACATGGCCGCGGGATATCTGGACATCCTCCGGGCGCGGCATGCCGCGCGCCTGCTGGCGGGAACCCTGGTGGGTCGGCTGCCGAACGGCACCGCCCCCGTCGCGATCGTGCTGTTCACCAGGGCCGAGGGGGGCAGCTACGCCCTCGCCGGCGCGCTCGCGGCCGTGTACGGGCTGGCCACCGCCGTCGGCCAGCCGCTGCTGGGCCGCGCCGTGGACCTGTACGGCCAGCCGCGCGTCCAGCTCCCGTCCGCCGTGGTGTCGGCGCTGGGCATGGCCCTGCTGGCCCTGGTGGGCCTGGGATCGCTTCCGCTGGCCTATGCGGCCGTGGCGGTGGCCGGAGTCTTCACACCGCCGCTGGAGGGCGGCCTGCGGGCCCTGTGGCCGAGCGTGCTGGGCGGCGAGGAGCGGGTGCACCGGGCGTACGCCATGGACGCCGTCGCCCAGGAGATCATGTTCACCGTCGGCCCGCTGCTGGTGACGGTGCTGGTCTCCCTCTGGTCGCCCGCCGCCGCCCTGCTGGTCATCAACGCGCTGGGGGTCCTGGGGGCGCTCTCCGTCGTCCTCTCCGAGCCCTCACGGACCTGGCGCTCCGCACCCCGCGAGGCGCACTGGCTGGGCGCACTGCGTTCACCGGGGCTGCTGGCGCTGCTCGGCTCGTTCTTCTTCGTCGGACTCGCGCTGGGCTCGATCACGGTGGCCGGTGTGGCCTACGCCGACGACCACGGCCGGGAGTCGGTGTACGGCTGGCTGATGGCCGCGCTCGGGCTGGGGGCGCTGACCGGCGGCGCGGTCTACGGGGCCCGGCAGTGGGCCGGAGCGCCGGAGCGCCGGCTGCGGGTCATCGTCGCGCTGCTGGCACTGGGCTATCTGCCGCTGATGCTGACCCCCGGGGTCGTCGCCATGACCGCACTGGCGGCAGTGGCCGGAGTCTTTCTGGCGCCCGCGATCGCCTGCTCCTTCATCGTGGTCGACCGGCACGCCCCGCGGGGCACCGTGACCGAGGCGTTCTCCTGGCTGGTGACGACCTTCGGGGTGGGCGCGGCGGCGGGAACGGCCGTGGCGGGCCCGGTCGTCGAGCTGGGCGGCACCTCGTGGAGCTTCGCCGTCGCGGGGGCCGGTGGGGTGGCGGCGCTGCTCGTCCTGCTGGCGACGGGAAGGGTACTCGCAGTTCCCGGGCGTACGGCCGTTTCCGCGCGGGGATCGGAAAATGATCGAAACGGTGCTGTCGAACCCGGTTTCAGCTCAGGCCATCAGGCGTAATGTTCAGTCATGGACCGCCGCATTTTCGGGCTGGAGAACGAGTACGGCGTCACGTGCACGTTCAGGGGACAGCGCCGACTGTCCCCTGATGAAGTGGCGCGCTACCTCTTCCGCCGTGTTGTGTCATGGGGCCGCAGCAGCAATGTCTTTCTGCGGAACGGCGCCCGCCTCTACCTCGACGTGGGATCGCATCCGGAATATGCAACCCCCGAATGCGACAACCTGACCGAACTGGTCACCCACGACAAGGCCGGCGAGCGCATTCTCGAAGGCCTGCTCGTCGACGCCGAACGCCGCCTGCACGAGGAGGGAATCGCGGGCGACGTCTATCTCTTCAAGAACAACACCGACTCGGCGGGAAACTCCTATGGATGCCACGAGAACTACCTCGTGGCACGGCACGGAGAATTCTCCCGGCTCGCGGACATCCTCATTCCCTTCCTCGTCACGAGGCAACTGATCTGCGGCGCGGGCAAGGTGCTGCAGACCCCCAGGGGCGCGGTCTACTGCGTCAGCCAGCGTGCCGAGCACATCTGGGAGGGCGTCAGTTCCGCGACCACGCGTTCCCGCCCGATCATCAATACGCGTGACGAACCGCACGCCGACGCGGAGCGCTACCGCCGTCTCCACGTCATCGTCGGTGACTCCAACATGTCCGAGACGACCATGCTGCTCAAGGTCGGCGCGACCGACCTGGTGCTGCGCATGATCGAAGCGGGCACGGTGATGCGGGACCTGACGCTGGAGAACCCGATCCGGGCGATCCGCGAGGTCAGCCACGACACCACCGGGCAGCGCAAGGTGCGCCTGGCCAGCGGGCGTGAGGCGTCCGCCATCGAGGTACAGCGCGAGTACTACGAGAAGGCCGTCGACTTCGTCGACCGCCGCGGCATCCGCACCGGAACCGTCGCCCAGGTCCTGGAGCTCTGGGGCCGCACGCTCGACGCGATCGAGGCCGAGGACCTCGACCGGATCGAGACCGAGATCGACTGGGTGATGAAGTACAAGCTCATCGAGCGGTACCGGGCCAAGCACAACATGACCATGTCGCATCCGCGGGTCGCCCAGATAGACCTCGCGTACCACGACATCCACCGTCGGCGCGGCCTGTACTACCTGCTGGAGCGCAAGGGACAGGCCGCCCGCATCTGCAACGACCTGAAGATCTTCGAGGGCAAGTCCGTGCCCCCGCAGACCACCAGGGCGCGGCTGCGCGGCGACTTCATCCGCAGGGCGCAGGAGCAGCGGCGGGACTTCACCGTCGACTGGGTCCACCTCAAGCTCAACGACCAGGCGCAGCGAACCGTGTTGTGCAAGGACCCGTTCCGTTCGGTGGACGACCGGGTGGAGAAACTGATCGCGGGTATGTGAGCCGGCACCGCACGTTCCCGGCCGCCGGCGCGACGCGGGCCCCGTACGTTCCTCGTACGGGGCCCTGCGTACGCCCTAGAGTGTCGGGGACTCAACCAACTGTGCCGTCTGAGATCTGAGGAACAAGTGCGCCGACTTGCCGGCCTTCTCGTCGTCCCCCTGTTGCTGCTGACAGCGGCCTGCGGCGACGAAAAGGGCTCCGATTCCGTTTCCGCCTCCGCCGCGTCGAAGGACGGGTTCCCCGCGATCACCGCGGGCGCGAAATTCGGTGAGAAGCCGACCCTGGCCAAGGGCACGGGGAAGCCGCCCAAGGAGCTGAAGACCAGAGTCGTCAGCGAGGGAGACGGCGCCACGCTCAAGAACGGCGACGCGATTCAGGTCAACTACCTCGGTCAGGCCTGGGATTCCGACAAGCCGTTCGACAACAGCTTCGACCGCAAGCAGCCGTTCGACCTGACCCTCGGCGCCGGCATGGTCATCCAGGGCTGGGACAAGGGCCTCGTCGGTCAGAAGGTCGGCAGCAGGGTCCAGCTGGTCATCCCGCCCGACCTCGGATACGGCGCCAACGGCCAGGGCGACATCAAGCCCAACGCCACCCTCGTCTTCGTCGTCGACGTCCTGAAGGCGACGCAGATCCCGGCCTCCGCCAAGGGCACCGAGGTCGCCCAGGACAACATCGACCTGCCGAAGGTCGGCACCAACACCGACGGCAAGGCCCCCAAGGTCACCATCCCGACCAAGAGCGACCCGCCGGCGAAGCTCGTCTCCAACTACATCCTGGAGTCGAAGGGCGACGTCGTGAAGGACACCGACAGCGTCGTCGTGAACTACGTGGGACTGCTGTGGAAGGACGGCAAGACCTTCGACAGCACCTACACCGCGGGCAAGACACAGACCTTCCCGCTCGCCCAGGTGACCCTGAAGGGCCTGAAGAACGGTCTGGTCGGCAAGAAGATCGGCAGCCGGGTGCTGCTCGTCATCCCGCCGGACCAGGGCTTCGGTGACAAGGCGCAGCAGACCATCCCCGCGAAGTCCACGCTGGTCTTCTCCGTGGACCTCCTGGCGAAGATGTAAGACTGTCCCGGTTGCCCAGTTCATCATCAAGAGGAGCAAGTCAGTGAGCATCGAGAAGCCCGAGATCGACTTCCCGGGTGGCGAGCCGCCGGCCGAGCTGGAGATCAAGGACATCTGGGAGGGCGACGGCCCGGTTGCCGAGGCGGGCGCCACCGTCTCCGTCCACTACGTGGGTGTGTCCTTCTCCACCGGCGAGGAGTTCGACGCCTCCTGGAACCGCGGCGGCCCGCTGCAGTTCCAGCTCGGTGGCGGCCAGGTCATCGCCGGCTGGGACCAGGGTGTCCAGGGCATGAAGGTCGGCGGTCGTCGCCAGCTGATCATTCCCCCGCACCTCGGGTACGGCGACCGCGGCGCCGGTGGCGGCCGCATCGCGCCCGGCGAGACGCTGATCTTCGTCTGCGACCTGGTCGCAGTCTGATCCGTGCCCGTGCGATACGAGGGCCCGTGCCGCCAGGCACGGGCCCTCGCTTTTGTCCCGACACCGCGTAGCGGTACGGTCGAGCGTCGTAGAGCGAAACAGAAAGGGCATCGATGGCGATTGCCAAGGCCGAGCGGCTGATGAATCTGGCGCTGTGTCTGCTGGGGACCCGCCGCCCGCTCAGCAAGCGCGAGCTGCGCGGCTCCATCGAGGCCTATCTGGAAGCCGGCTCCGACGACGCCTTCAACCGGATGTTCGAGCGGGACAAGGACGATCTGCGCGAGCTCGGTCTGATCATCGAGACCGTGGAGAACCTGGACGGCGAGACGGGATATCTCGCCCGGCGCGACAGCAACCGGCTGCCGCCGATCACGCTGGACGCCGAGGAGGCCGCCGCGCTCGGACTGGCCGCGAAGGTCTGGCAGCAGGCGCGGCTGGCCGGCGCGGCCAGCGGTGCGCTGCAGAAGCTGCGGGCCGCCGGCATGCCGGAGGCCGAGGACGCGTACGAGGTGCACAGCGCCCTCGAACCGCGCATCCCCGTCCACGAGGCGGCGTTCGAGCCGCTCATGCTGGCCTGCCGCGACCGCCGCCCGGTCACCTTCGACTACCGCAAGGGCAACGCCGCCACGTCCGAACAGCGTCAGGTCGAGCCGTGGACCCTGGAGTGCTGGCGCGGACACTGGTATCTGGCTGGCTGGGACCGGGACCGCGGCGCCGAGCGGGTGTTCCGGCTCTCCCGGATCACCGGCCGGGTCCGCTCCCGGGCCGGTGCCTTCACCGCCGAGGTGCCCGACGTCGTGACCGTACGCGAGACGGTCGAGAGCTGGGCGGGGGAGACGGCCACCCGGACCGCGCTGATCCGGCTGCGCACCGGGGCGGGCTACCCGCTGCGCTCGCGCGCCGTGTCGGTCCGGGAACTCGGGAACGGGTGGGATGAGTTGGAGATTCCGTACGGACACGGTCTGGACGCCTGGCTCGTAGAGTTCGGCCCGGACGTCGTCGTGCAGGAACCCGCCGATCTGCGGGCCGATGTGGTGGACCGGCTGCGCGCCGTGGCCAAGGACTGAGAGAGGTACGGCAACCCATGGCCACGAACGCGATCGACCAGACCCGCCGGATGCTCTCCCTGGTGACGTACCTCCGCGAGCGCCCCGGCGCCCATGTCCAGGACGTCGCCCGCGCCTTCGGGATCACCGAGGACGAGCTGATCTCGGACCTCGACGTACTGCCCATGTGCGGGACGAGCTTCCGCGGCGGTGACCTGCTGGACATCGACACCGACGGCGACCGCATCTGGTGGCACAACCCGGACGACGTCGCCGAGCCGTTGCGGCTCGCGGCCGACGAGGCGACGGCCCTGCTGGTCGCCGCCCGTGCCGTGGCCACGTTGCCGGGGCTGCGCGAGAGCGACCGGCAGGCGCTGCTGCGGGCCACCGCGAAGCTGGAGACCGCGGCCGGCGAGGTGGGGGCGGCGAGCTCGCGGCTCTCGGTCACCTTCGAGTCCGAGGGCGGCGTCTTCGCCGATGTCGACCGGGCGATCTCCGAACGGCGCCGCCTCTGGCTGCGCTACTACTCGCCCGCGCGCGACGAGCTCACCGAGCGCGAGGTGGACCCGATCCGCCTGTTCGCCGTGGGACACACGTACATGGAGGCCTGGTGCAGGTCGTCCGAGGACCGGCGCACGTTCCGGCTGGACCGGGTCGCCGAGATCCGGCTGCTCGACGAGCCCGCCGCCCCGCCCGAGCTGGAGCTGCGGGACCTGTCCGAGGGGCTGGTCCAGCCGGCCGCCGAGGACCCGGAAGTCGTCGTCGAGGTGGGCCCGGGCGGACGCTGGGTCGCCGAGTACTACCCGCACGACAGCGCACAGGAGCTGCCCGACGGCGGGCTGCGGATCACCCTGCGCACCCCCGACCCGGCCTCGCTGCGCAGGCTCGCGCTGCGGCTGGGCGGCGAGGGCCGCATCGTCTCCCCGCCGGAGCTGGCGCGCAGCGCACAGCAGGCGGCCGGCGCGGCGCTCGCCGCGTACGACGAACCGGCCTGAGCGGAAACCTGAGGGAGATATGAGCAATATGTCTGTGGTGTCAGGTGTTCCGACCGTGGTGGTGCCCGAGTCCGTACGGTTCAAGGCCGCCTGCCCGGACTGCCGCGAACGGTTCGAGCTCGCGGCGAGCGCCGTTCGCCTCGTGGTGGGGGCCAGTCGCCGGACGACGTTCTACTCCTTCACCTGCCCGCGGTGCGACGCGGCCGTCCGCAAGCCCGCGGGGGAGCGGATAGTCGAACTCCTCAGCAGGGGCGGTGTGCGCACGCTGCGCCTGCACCCCGGCCTCCAGGCCCTGTCCACGCCGTCGGCCCCCTAGACACATCGAGGCTCAGCACATGTTCTGGCCCATGCTCGCCATCGCCCTGGGGTTCCTCGGGATCGCCGTTCTCGGCGTGCTGGCCGTCAAGGTCTTCATCGAGGCCCAGCGGCTCGGGCGTCAGGTGACGCGTACCACCCAGCGCATCAACCGGGCCGCGGAGGACCTCGAAAGGGCGGCGACCGACCTCGCCGCCACCGGCGAGGCGCTGCGCTAGGGCCTTCCGTCCGGGCCGGGGCGTGCCGGCTCCGCTGCCCCGATCCGCCCTGTGAGCAGGGCGGATGGATCGGAGCGGGCGCGGCCTCCAGTTTCCCGGTTTCGGGGGGTACGCTGCTGAAGGCGGCCCGGAGAGCGAGGCGTGGGCCGTAATCGCAAGGATGCGTGGGTATTGCCCTGTGTTTACTCCTGCGGGATACGATCGCTGACAGTACGAAGGTCGGACGTCCGTCCGAGGTTCGATCCGCCCCACCCCTGCTGCCTCGGTGAGAAGGTACACACATATGTTCGGAAGGCTCGGCGCTCCCGAGATCATCCTGATCCTCGTCGTCGTTGTTCTGCTGTTCGGCGCGAAGAAGCTTCCTGACATGGCTCGCTCGCTCGGCAAGTCGGCCCGCATCCTCAAGAGCGAGGCCAAGGCCATGAAGTCCGAGGGCAGCCCGTCGGCGACCCCGGCCGAGCCGGCCGCCAACGACGCCGCCCAGGACCAGGCCGCCCCGCGCACCATCAAGGCCGCCCCCGGCGACGTCAGCAGCTCGCGTCCGGTCGCGGAGCCGACCGACTCGACCAAGCGCTGACAAGAACCGGGCCGACGCAGGCGCCCTGAACAGTGAGGGCCTGCTGCACGAGATGAGGACGTGGGTTGCTCAAGTCTGCCCGCAAGCAGGAGACCGACCCAGAGGGCCGCATGCCCTTGGTGGAGCACCTGCGTGAGCTGCGTAACCGGCTGGCGAAAGGCCTGTTGGGAATCGTCGTCGTCACGATTGTGGCCGCGTTTTTCTACAAGGAGATCATCGAGTTCTTCACCAACCCGGTGCTGAAGTCGGTCGGGTGCGCGTCCAGCTTCGCCGAACTCGCCAAGCAGGACGATGTCACCTGCGCGCGTATCGTCCTGAACGGTCTGCTCACCCCGTTCACCCTCGCGCTCAAGGTCTCCTTGATGGCAGGCGTCGTCTTTTCGTCGCCGGTGTGGCTCTATCAGTTGTGGGCCTTCGTCGCCCCGGGCCTGCACAAGCAGGAGAAGAAGTACTCGCTGGCCTTCGTCGGCGCGGGATTCCCCCTCTTCCTCGCCGGTGGCTTCTTCGCGTACATGACGCTGCCCACGATGGCGCGGGTGCTTCTGGAGTTCTCGCCGGCCGACCTCGACAACCAGTTGCCGCTGGACGAGCTGCTCGATCTGATCACACGCATGGTGGTGGTCTTCGGGCTCTCCTTCGAGCTGCCGTTGCTGCTCGTCATGCTGAACTTCGGCGGCATCATCACCGGCAAGCGGATGCTCGGCTGGTGGCGGGGCATGATCATGGGCATCACGCTCTTCGCGGCGGTGGCCACGCCCAGCACCGACCCGGTGAGCATGCTGGGGCTGGCCGTTCCGATCTGGGTGCTCTACTTCGTGGCCACGGCGATCTCGGTCCTCAACGACCGCCGCAAGGCGCAACTCGCGGCGGGCGGACCCGCCGACGACGAGGCCTCGGACCTGGACCTCACTCCCGAGGACATCGGTGAGATCGAGTCGGTCTCGTCCGCCCGGTCGCTGCCCGCACAGGCGAGTTCGGACCGGGACCGGGTGAACGGTTACGACGACATCACCTGACCTTGTAGGGTCCCCGGGTGACCAGCGAGATCACCCTCTTCGTCAATCCCACCGCAGGACGCGGCCGGGGCGCGCACGCCGCGCAGCCGGCCGCTTCCGCGTTGCGGGACGCCGGATTCTCCGTGCGCACGGTTCTCGGTGAGGACGCCGACGACGCTCTGCGGCGGGCCCGGGAGGCCGTCGCGGGTGGGACCGGGGCGCTGATAGCCGTGGGCGGGGACGGCATGATGTCCCTCGCCCTGCAGGCCGTTGCCGGAACGATGACCCCGCTAGGGGTGGTCGCCGTCGGTACCGGGAACGACTTCGCCCGCGCGCTCGGGCTGCCGATACGGGATCCGGCCGCCGCCGGGCGGCTGGCCGCCGAGGCGCTCAAGGGTGGCGGCGTCCGCGAGATCGACCTCGGGCGGGTCGGTGAGCGGTGGTTCGGGTCGGTGCTCGCCTCCGGGTTCGACTCCCGGGTCAACGACCGGGGGAACCGGATGCGCTGGGTCGGCGGACGGTTCAAGTACGACCTCGCGATCCTCGCCGAACTCGCCGCGTTCAAGCCCATCCCCTACCGCGTCAGGCTGGACGACGGACCGGTCCGGGAGATCGAGGCGACGCTCATCGCGGTCGGCAACGGGTCGACGTACGGCGGAGGCATGCGGATCTGCGCGGACGCGGTGATGGACGACGGTCTGTTCGACGTGACCGTCGTCGGGGACTGCAGCCGCGCCACCCTGCTCAAGGTGTTCCCCCGCGTCTACAAGGGGACGCATCTCAGCCACCCCAAGGTCACCGTGCACCGGGTCTCCTCGATCGAGCTGGCCGCAGCGGGTGTCACCGCGTACGCGGACGGTGAACAACTCGGGGCGCTGCCGCTCACCGCGCGCTGCGTGCCCGGTGCGGTGCGGGTGCTCGTGCCGGGTTCTCCGGGCGGGATTTAAAGATCGCGCCTGGTGTCAGAGGTGGCGGGTAGTCTCGAAAGCACGATGACAGAGGACCTCTCCCCAGCTGAGCGATACCAGGCTTCTCGGATCCGCGCCGCCGAGCAGGCCACCGCACTCGCGCCCTTCCGCGAGCTGTACGAATTCGATCTGGACCCCTACCAGATCGAGGCCTGTGAGGCCCTGGAGGCCGGCAAGGGCGTACTCGTCGCCGCTCCGACCGGCTCGGGCAAGACGATCGTCGGCGAGTTCGCCGTGCACCTCGCCCTGGAGCAGGGCCGCAAGTGCTTCTACACCACGCCGATCAAGGCTCTGTCCAACCAGAAGTTCGCCGATCTGGTCAAGCGGTACGGGCCGGAGAAGGTCGGCCTGCTGACCGGCGACAACAGCGTCAACGCCGATGCCCCGGTGGTCGTCATGACCACCGAGGTGCTGCGGAACATGCTGTACGCGGGCTCCCAGACGCTGCGGGGCCTCGGCCATGTGGTGATGGACGAGGTGCACTACCTCTCCGACCGCTTCCGGGGCGCCGTCTGGGAAGAAGTGATCATTCACCTCCCGGACTCCGTGACTCTGGTGTCACTGTCGGCGACCGTGTCCAACGCCGAGGAGTTCGGCGACTGGCTGGACACCGTCCGCGGTGACACCGAAGTGATCGTCTCCGAGAGCCGGCCCGTGCCGCTCTGGCAGCACGTCCTGGCCGGCCGCCGGATGTACGACCTCTTCGAGGAGGAGACCGACCACGGCGGCCGGGGCGCCGGACGCCGCGAGGTCAACCCCGACCTCGTCCGGCTCGCCCGGATGGAGAACCAGCGGGGTTACAACCCGCGTGAACGCCGGCGCGGCAAGATGGTCCGCGAGGCGGACCGGGAGCGCGAGCGGCGCCAGCGCAGCCGGATCTGGACGCCGGCCAGGCCCGAGGTCATCGACCGGCTGGACGCCGAAGGGCTGCTCCCCGCCATCACGTTCATCTTCAGCCGGGCCGGCTGCGAGGCCGCCGTGCAGCAGTGTCTGCATGCCGGACTGCGGCTCAACGACGAGGAGAGGCGGCGTCTGGTCCGCGAGATCGTCGAGGAGCGCACCGCCTCCATCCCCGGCGAGGACCTCCATGTCCTGGGCTACTACGAGTGGCTCGAAGGCCTGGAGCGGGGCATCGCCGCGCACCACGCGGGCATGCTGCCGACGTTCAAGGAGGTCGTCGAGGAGCTGTTCGTCCGAGGGCTCGTCAAGGCCGTCTTCGCCACGGAGACCCTCGCCCTCGGCATCAACATGCCCGCACGCTCGGTGGTGCTGGAGAAGCTCGTCAAGTGGAACGGCGAGCAGCACGCCGACATCACCCCCGGCGAGTACACCCAGCTGACCGGCCGGGCGGGGCGGCGTGGCATCGACGTCGAGGGCCACGCGGTGGTCCTGTGGCAGCGCGGCATGGATCCGGGCGCGCTGGCCGGACTCGCGGGTACGCGTACGTATCCGCTGCGCTCCAGCTTCCGGCCGTCCTACAACATGGCCGTCAACCTGGTGCAGCAGTTCGGGCGGCACCGTTCGCGCGAACTGCTGGAGACCTCCTTCGCGCAGTTCCAGGCGGACCGTTCGGTGGTCGGCATCTCCCGCCAGGTCCAGAAGAACGAAGAGGGGCTGGAGGGTTACCGGGAGGGCATGACCTGCCACCTCGGTGATTTCGAGGAGTACGCGCGGCTGCGCCGCGACCTCAAGGACCGGGAGACCGAGCTGGCCAAGCAGGGCGCGACGCAGCGGCGGGCCGAGGCGGCGGCGTCCCTGGAGCGGCTCAAGCCCGGCGACGTCATCCACGTGCCCACCGGCAAGTTCGCCGGGCTGGCGCTGGTGCTCGACCCGGGTCTGCCCGCCGGGCGGACCAATGGGCACGGCCACCGCGGGCTCGAATACCACGACGGGCCGCGCCCGTTGGTGCTCACCGCCGAGCGCCAGGTCAAGCGACTGGCCTCGATCGACTTCCCGGTTCCGGTGGAGGCGCTGGAGCGGATGCGGGTGCCGAAGTCGTTCAATCCGCGCTCCCCGCAGTCGCGTCGCGATCTGGCCTCCGCGCTGCGGACCAAGGCCGGCCACATAGTTCCGGATCGGCACCGCAAGAGCCGGTCCGTCGCGGCCGACGACCGGGCGATCGCCCGCTACCGGGCGGAGTTGCGCGCGCACCCCTGCCACGGATGCGACGAGCGCGAGGACCACGCGCGGTGGGCCGAGCGGTATCACCGGCTGCAGCGCGACACCAGGCAGCTGGAGCGGCGGATCGAGGGGCGGACGAACACGATCGCCCGCACCTTCGACCGGATCGTCGCGCTGCTCACCGAGCTCGACTACCTGCGGGGCAACGAGGTCACCGAGCACGGGCGCCGGCTGGCCCGGCTCTACGGCGAGCTCGATCTGCTGGCGAGCGAATGCTTGCGCGCGGGCGTGTGGGAGGGGTTGAACCCCGCCGAACTCGCGGCCTGTGTCTCGGCGTTGGTGTACGAGGCGCGGCAGGCGGACGACGCGGTGGCGCCGAAGCTGCCGTCGGGGCCCGCGAAGACCGCGATGGGCGAGATGGTCCGGATCTGGGGGCGGCTGGACGCCCTTGAGGAGGACTTCAAGATCAACCAGGCGGAAGGGGTCGGGCAGCGCGAGCCCGATCTGGGCTTCGCCTGGGCGGTCTACATGTGGGCGTCGGGGCGTTCGCTGGACGAGGTGCTGGGCGAGGCGGAGATGCCGGCCGGGGACTTCGTGCGGTGGTGCAAGCAGGTGATCGACGTGCTGGGTCAGATCGCGGCCGCGGCGCCGCGGGACGGGAGTTCAGTGGCCCGCAACGCGCACAAGGCGGTGGACGCGGTGTTGCGGGGGGTTGTGGCGTACAGCTCCGTGGGGTGAGTGTCCGCTGGGTGCGGGTGCGGGTGCGGGTGCGGGTGCGGGTGCGGGTGCGGGTGCGGGGCGGTCGGCGCGGCGTTGCGGGGTGCGCCTGCGGGGCGGTTGGCGTTGCGGGGTGTGCCTGCGGCGGGGCTGTCCCCTCCCCTCCCCGCCCCTTCCCGTAACCGGGGGCTCCGCCCCCGGGCCCCCGCTCCTCAAACGCCGGAGGGGCTGGATGTGGCCCGGAGGGGCTGGAGGCGGCCCGGAGGGGCTGGAGGTGGCCCGGAGGTTCCGGTTGTCGCCGGAGGCGCTGGAGGCGGGCCCGGAAGGACTGGATGCGGCCCGGAGGGGTTATGCGGCCGAGTTGGCCGCGTCCCGTTTGGCCACTTCCTCCCGGACCAGCGGGATGACGTGGCGGCCGAAGTCGATGGCGTCGTCCAGGAGGTCGTAGCCGCGGGCCGAGATGATCTCCACGCCCAGGTCGTAGTAGTCCAGCAGGGCCTGGGTCACTGTTTCCGGGGTTCCCACCAGGGCCGTCGAGTTGCCGGCGCCGCCGGTCTCCGCCGCGGTCGGTGTCCACAGGGCGCGGTCGTGGCGGTCGTTCGCGGCGGCCACCGCCAGGAGGCGTCGGGAGCCGGTGTTCTCCGGGGTGTTCCGCGGTGCGCCGGACCTGCCAGACCTGCCGGACCTGATCCGGGCCAGGGTCCGGTGGGCCTTCTCCCAGGCCAGTTCCTCGGTGGGCGCGATGATCGGGCGGAAGGCGACCTGGATCCTCGGCACGTCCGTACGTCCCGCCGCCCTCGCGGCCTCCTTCACCGAAGCGATCTGCTCCGCGGTCTGTGCCAGCGGTTCGCCCCACAGGCAGTAGATGTCGGCCTCGGCGCCGCCGGCCGCGTACGCCGCCGGTGAGGAACCCCCGAACGAGACCTGTGGCCGCGGCTGTTGCACGGGGAAGGTGTCGCTCACGAAGTCGTCGAAGCGGTAGTGCGTGCCCTCGTGGCCGAAGGGCTCGTGAGATGTCCAGGCCCTCTTGATGATCCGGATGGCCTCACGGGTGCGCTCGTACCGCTCGTCCTTGGTGAGGAAGTCGCCCTCGCGCTGCTGCTCGTGGTCGTTGCCCCCGGTGATGAAGTGCACGGCGAGGCGGCCGCCGCTGATCCGGTCCAGGGTCGCGAAGGTCTTGGCGGCGAACGTCGGGTACGAGACGTTGGGGCGGTGCGCCACCAGGATCCGGAGCTTCTCGGTGTGGGCCGCGACGTAGGCGGCGGCCGGGGACGGGTCGGGGGAGCCGGAACCGTACGCGAACAGCACCCGGTCCCAGCCGTGGTCCTCGTGCGCGCGGGCCAGCTTGAGGGTGTACTCCCGGTCGAAGGAAGGCCCGGAGCGGGCCGTCACTTCGGAACCTTCGTTCGTTGCTGCGATGCCGAGGAACTCGACGGGCATGGCTAAGCCTCATCTCGTGCTGCGGGGAAGCGGAAGACCGGTCGTGGGAAGCGCTGACGTGGGAAGGGTCAGCGGCAACACGAGGCGGACCACACTCGACCGAAGTCGATGTGGTCGCGGGTCACCAGCCGCAGCCGAGGTCGCATCCACCCAGTGGAACAGGTGTGTTGGTGAGTGGTCAACCGTCTCCGGGGGCAAGGGGGGAGGTGTGGTCGGCGAGCCCGGTGAGTTCGGTGATGCGGGCGAGGCGCTCATCGGTGTGCGCCGGGCCGATCAGCATGACGCCGAACGGCAGCCCGTCCACCTCACCGGCGGGGACCGCGATCGCGCACTGGCCGAACAGGTTGGTGGAGCCGGTGAACCGGGCGAGGCGGGCGTTGACGGCCCGCACGTCCGCCATGGCCTCGGCGAGCGTGGGGTGGTCCGGCGTGGTGGGCAGCAGGAGGGCGTCCGCGTCGCCGAGGGCGGCCGTCGCGGCGGCCCAGAGGCCGGCCAGCCGGGCCCGGTCGGCGAAGAGCCGGTGGGCCGGGATGTCGCGGGCCCCGGTGATGATGCCCGCCACCGTCGGATCGAGGCCGGGCGGGGCGGGCGTGGCGTCGACGAACGCGCCGACCGCGGTGTAGCGCTCGGCGACGAGAGCGGAGTCGTACAGCATCGCGGCGGCCCGGGTGAAGGGTGCCGGGTCGATCGGCCGGAGTACGGCTCCCGCCGTGCGGAGCCGGGCGACGGCCGCCCCGAATGCCGCCGCCCGGCCCGGTGCGAGTCCACCGAGCCGCGCGGTGGGCGGGACCGCGATCCGCCAGGGGCCCGGAACGCGGGGGCGGTCGGGGCGCGGGGCCGGGGTGGCCATCAGCGCCATCGCCTGTTCGGCCTCGGGGAGCGTACGGGCGAAGACGGTGACACAGTCCAGGCTCGCGCAGGCGGGGACCACGCCCTCGGTTGGTACGAGACCGCGGGTCGGCTTCACCCCGAAGACGCCGTTGAACGCGGCGGGAACCCGGCCGGAGCCCGCGGTGTCGGTGCCCAGGGCGAGAGCCACGATGCCCAGGGCCACGGCGACCGCCGAACCGGAGCTCGAACCGCCGCCGACCCGGTCGGGATCGTACGCGCAGGCCACCGCGCCGTAAGGGGAACAGATGCCGGTCAGACCGGTGGCGAACTGGTCCAGATTGGTCGTGCCGATCACCAGGGCCCCGGCGGCGCGCAGCCGGGCCACCGCCGGGGCGTCGGAGCCCGGCTCGTACGCGTACGAAGGGCAGCCCGCGGTGGTGGGGAGACCGGCCACGTCGATGTTTCCCTTGACGGCCAGCAGGCGGCCCGCGAGGGGGAGCCGCTCGCCCGCGGTCAGGCGGGCACCGAGCCGCGCCGCCTCCGCCTCCACGTCGTACCGGGGGCGCAGATCGATCCAGAGCTCGGGGCGCCGCACCGCGTCGATGCGGGCGTGGGCATCCCGGACGCGGTCCAGGAGGGGCGAGATCGTCGGCATGGTCGGTCCTCGGATCCTCGGGGCCGGGGCGTCACCGGGCAAAGCCCCGTCCGGGCGGCGGCCCGTCGGCGGTGGCGCCGGTGGCAGCGCTGCCGGCGGTTGTGCCGCCGATGGTCGTGCCCGGCTCGCTCCGGGTGGTGGACAGGCCCGCACGGCAGGCCAGTTGGAGCGCCAGGCGCACATCCGGCTCGTTCAGATCGGCGCCCGTCAGCTGGACGATCTTGCGGATGCGGGCGCCCACCGCGTTGCGGTGCAGATGGAGCGCGTCCGCGGCGCGGGCCGGCGAGTTGTTGTGGTCCAGGTACCCCTGGAGCGTGCGCAGCAGTGGCTCGGCCCGCTCCGGGCCCAACGCCAGTACCGGAGCCAGGAGTTCACTCACCGCCTCGTGCGCCGTGTCGGAGGCGTACCACTCCAGCAGCATCCGGTCCAGGCCCACCGCGTCGTGCGCGGCCACCGTGGGCCCCGGGCCGCGCGGCACCGCGGCACGGGCCTCCCGGGCGGAGGTACGGATGCCCAGCGGACCCCGGTGCGGTGAGCCCACGCCGCACCGCAGACCCGCCTCCGGGCGCAGTCCGGCCAGCCGGTCCACCACCCGGCGGGCGCGTGCCAGTGTGGCGCGCCGCCCGTCCGCCCCCGGATCGGCGGGCCAGGTGCTGAGCAGGACGAGGGCGTCGTCGACCAGGGCGGCGTTCCACTGGACGGAGTCGGCGGACTGCGGGGCCGGGGCGGCGGAAGGGGCCGCCGTCGCGCCGTCCCAGGTCCGCAGCAGGGTCAGCGCCTGGGACATGACCGCGTCCAGCGCCTTCGGCCGGTCCGGCGCGTCCAGGCCGCCCGCCTCCAGCCGCAGCGCGATGTGCCAGCCGTCCACCGGCAGCGCGAGCGCCCGGCCCCGGGCGGCCAGCCGGGCGGCCTGGTCCTGCGGGGCCACGAGCAGTTCGGCGAGCAGCCGGCCGCGGGAGCGCACCGGTACGTCGCCGTGCCCGCCGCCCGCCGCGGCGAGCGCCGCCAGCGCGAGGACCGAGCGCACCGCCGTACCCGCGTGACCCGGGCGGGCCGGGGCCGCGAGCCGGATCTCGCCGTCCGGTCCCGCGGCGACCCCGCCGTCCTCGCCCGGACCGGCGGCGCGCAGCTCCACGGGTACGCCCAGGGCGCGGCTGGCCGCCGCGACCACCCGGTCGGGGTCGCCCGCGACCGCTGTCACCTCCCGCGCCGCGGCCGCGACCCGGGCCAGCGCGTCCGCCGCGGACCCGGCCACCGTCCGCTCCACCGCCACCACGAGGGCCGCGAGGTCCCCCTCGGCGTACAGCACCGCGACCCGGCCCCGCTCGGCCAGTGCCCGTGCCGTGGCCGTCACCTCGGCGGGCAGCCCGTGCGGAGCCTCGGCCACACCCGTCAGGACCAGCGCGGCGGCCCCCGCCGCGGCCGCGTCCCGTACCGCCACGTCCAGCAGGTGCCCCGGCACCGGGGCCAGCAGCACCGCGACCGTCCCGGTGGGGATCGCGGCGAGCCGGTCCGGGCGCGGCTCCAGCCGCACCCCCGTGACCTCCACCGCGTCGAGCGGGCCCACCAGCGGGCGGACCGATTCGAGCCCGGGGGAGGAGAGGAGCTCCAGGATGTTCGCCATGCATCCCAGTGTGCCGCCGATGTGCCACAAGCACACCGGGCCGCCGAATCACGGGCCCGTGGCCCATGGGGAGCGCGATCCGGCTCCGTACGCTGGGATCCATGCACGTGGACGCCGGAGCACTCGCCGACTTCGCGCGGGGCTGTGCCGTCCTGGGATCAGGGGGCGGCGGACCCGCCGATGTGACCCTCCCCGCCGCCGGACAGGCGATCGAGGAGTGCGGCCCGGTGCCCGTCGTCGACCCGGCCGCGCTCCCGGCGGACGCACTCGTCATGCCCGTCGGGCTGGTGGGATCGCCCGCCGTCGCCGCCGAACGGATCGGCGGACGGGACGAGCCCGCACGGCTGCGGGACCGCTTCGAGGCGCTGCACGGCGCACCCGTCGCCGCCGTGATGAGCAGCGAGATCGGCGGTCTCAACGGCTGTGTCGCCGTCGCCTGGGCGGCCCGGCTGGGACTGGGGCTGCTGGACGCCGACTCGATGGGCCGGGCCTTTCCCCGGATGGACCAGAACGTCCTGGAGCTGGCCGGGCTGCGCCCCGGACCGGCCGTCCTCGCGGACGAACACGGGCACACCGTCGTGATCGACGACGTGGACGGCGCGCACCTCGAACAGTTCGCCCGCGCCGCCGTCGTCGCCTTCGGCGGGCGCGCCGCCTCCACCGACTATCCCCTCACCGCCGGGCAGGCGGCCCGGCACGCCGTCGCCGGATCGGTCACCCGCGCCCTTGCCCTGGGGCGGGGCGAAGGACCGGCCCCGCTGCTGACCGGCAAGGTCTCCTCCGTCCGCAGGTACGCCACCGAGGGCGCCGACGGCGACGACGCCACGGGTGTCCTGCTGGAGGGCGGCGGACCCGATGCGGGCCGGCTGGTGCTCGTCGAGGCGCGCAGCGAATTCGTCGCGGCCCTGGAGGACGGCACTCCGCTCGCCGTCGTGCCGGACGTCATCGCCCTGGTCGACGTGCGGACCGGCTGGGCCGTTCCGGTCGAGGAGGTCCGCTACGGGCTGCGCGTCCACCTCGTCACGCTCCCCTCGGACCCCGCCTGGTACACGCCCGAGGGACTGCGGCTCGCCGGCCCCGCCGCCTTCGGCCTGGCCGGCCTCGCGGGCACCGCGGGCGGGCTCCGGACCCCGGGGGGCGGCTCATGATCCTCGGAGTGGACGTCGGGCCCACCAACACCGATGCCGTGCTCCTCGACGGCGACCGGGCGGTGCGGGCCGTCAAGGTGCCCTCGGTGGCCGGGGACGCCGTCGGATCGCTCGCCGCCGCCGTCGGCGCGCTCCCCGCCGAGCCGCGCGGCCGGGCCACCCAGCTCGCCGTGGGCCTGCGGGTAGCCGCCCGGGCGGTCAGGGAACGGCACGGGCTCGCCCGGGTCGGTGTGCTGCGGGTCGGCGGCGCGGCCGCCGACGCCGTGCGGCCGCTCTTCGGCTGGCCCGGGGCGCTGCGCGACGCCGTGTGCGCGGGCACCGCGAACGTACGGGGCGGCGGAGGTCTGGCGCCCCGCGACACCACGCCGCTCGACCGGGACGCCGTCGCCCGGTTCGGCGCCTCGCTGGCCGGACGCGCCGAGGCGTTCGCCGTCACCGCGGTGTTCTCACCCGTCGACGGCGGCCAGGAGCGGGAGGCGGCCGAGATCCTGCGCGCCGAGACCGGCCCCGACACGACCGTCCTGCTCTCCAGCGACGTCGGCACCCTCGACCTGCTGGCCCGCGAGAACGCCACGGTCCTGGACGCCGCCCTGTCCATGCTGGTGGCCCGGGTCGCCGACGAACTGACCGCCACGCTGCCCAGCCTCGGCCTCGCCCCCGGCGCCGCCGTCCTCGTCACCCGCAGCGACGGCACGCTGATGAGCCTGGAGTACCTGCGCCGTCAGCCCGGACTCAGCCTGGGCAGCGGACCCGCCTGCACCATCCGGGGCGCCGGACTCCTGGCCGGGCTCCCGGACGCGGTGGTCGCCGACATCGGTGAACGCCGTGCCCGGGTCGGGGCACTGACGGGCGGCTATCCGCAGGAGGCCGGCCCCGGGGAACGCATCGGCGGCGTCCCGGTCAGCGTGCGCTTCCCCGACCTGATCACCGTGCGCGCCGACGCCCACCGCGAACTGGCCGAGGCCGCCGACCGGATGCGCCCCGCCGCCGGACTCCTCCCGCTGATCCTGGTCGGCGGCGGCGCGGGCGGCGTACCCGCCGACGTGCTGGCCGGCTTCGACGTCGTACGGCCCGAACACGGCGGCGTCGCCGGGGCGTTCGGCGCGGCGGCCAGCCCGGTCGGCGGCCAGTACGACCGCATCGTCCGCCGGGGGACCGGCCGGCGGCTCGACGCCGTTCGGGACGAAGTGCGCGACCTGGCCCGGGCCGGCGCCGTACGGGCCGGCGCCGATCCCAGGCGCGTACGCACCCACGCGGAACCGGACCTTCCGGTGCCGTATCTGCCCGGGGCGGTGCTCCTGCGGGCCCGTGCCGTCGGGCCGCCCCTCCCGCTCTGAACCCACCCCCCCCGCCCCTCCCGCTCTGAACCCGCCCTCCCCGCCCCACCGCAGCAGGCCGGTGCCGTGCTGCTGCGCCCTCCTGCCCGCCCGCTCACCCGCTCACCCGAGGACCCGTCCCCATGACCCAGCAGTTCGATGTGCACCGAGAGCCGTCCACGCAGACACCGGCGCAGCCGCAGCAGGACGAGGACTACCCGCTGGAGCGGGTGCCGCGCGCGGCCCGCTACTCCTGGTTCAACGTCGCCGTGCAGCGCTTCGGCCAGCTCTCCGACCTGACGCAGTTCCTGCTCGGTGCCACGCTCGGCGCCGGGCTCTCCTTCTGGGGCGCGTTCTGGGCGTTCACGCTCGGCTCGGTGATCCTGGAGATCGTCTGCATATTCGTCGGCATAGCCGGCATGCGGGAGGGCCTGTCCACCTCGATGCTGGTCCGCTGGACCGGGTTCGGCCGTTACGGCTCCACCCTCATCGGACTCGTCATCGCGGTCAGTCTGTTCGGCTGGTTCGGTGTGCAGACCGCGGTGTTCGCGGCCGGGCTGCACTCCATCGTGCCCGCGCTGCCGGTCTGGGCCTGGTGCCTGATCTGCGGGCTCGGCGTCACCGCGCTCGTCCTGCGCGGCTTCCGCGCCATGGGCTGGACCGCCTTCGTCACCGTCCCCGCCTTCCTCGGCCTCGCGGGCTGGGCGATGATGGTGGAATTCTCCCGGCACGACGTCGGCGACCTGGTGGCCTCGGCACCGTTCGGCGCCCACATGTCCATCGCCACCGGCGCGACCATCGTCGCCGGCTCGTACATCGTCGGCGCGGTCACCACCCCCGACATGACCCGCTTCAACCGCAACACCGGCGATGTCGTCAAGCAGACGGTGGTGGGCATCAGCCTCGGCGAGTACGTGCTGGGCCTCGGCGGGGTGCTGCTCGCCTACGCGGTGAAGTCCTCGGACCTGATCGCGATCATCACGTCCTCCTCCGGTGTCATCGGCGTCATCGTCCTGGTCTCCGCCACCGTGAAGATCAACAACTGGAATCTGTACTCCTCGTCCCTCGGCCTGATCGGCGCGGTCGAGGCGCTCTTCAAGGTCCGGCTGAACCGGGTCGGCACCACCGTCACGATCGGTGTGCTCGGCAGCCTCGCCGCGGCGGCCGGAATCCTGGACCGGTTCACCGACTTCCTCACGGTGCTCGGCGTCCTCACCCCGCCCGTCGCCGGAATCATGGTCGCCGAGTACTTCGTGGTGAAGAAGTGGCGCCCGCAGCTGGACGCCTCGCGCGCCGCCGGACGGCTGCCCGAGACCGAACCGAGCTGGGTGCCCGCGACGATCGCGCTGTGGGCCGCCGCCTCCCTGTTCGGCTGGCTCGGCGACCACTACCAATGGTGGGGCATCCCGGCGCTCGACTCCCTGCTGCTGGCCGGACTCGGCTACGTCGTCCTCGGCAGGCTCGGCCTGGTGCGCGGCGCCCGCGACCTGCCGTTCGAACAGCCCGCACGCCCCGCGGCGGCGATCGAGGCGGAGACCGGCACCGCCTGGTCGTCGAGGGCCACCGTCTGACCCGTACACCACCCGAACCCCTCACCCCCTACGAAAGACAGACACACCATGCGCATCGGAATCGACGTCGGAGGCACCAACACCGACGCCGCCCTTCTGGGGGACGACGACCGGATCATCGCCACCGCGAAGACCCCCACCACCTCCGACATCACCTCCGGCGTGACCTCGGCGATCCGGGCCCTGGACCCGCCGATGGAATCCGTCACCGCCGTGATGATCGGTACGACCCACTTCCTCAACGCACTGATCGAGGGCGCCCGGCTCGCCCCCGTCGCCGCGGTACGGCTCGGTCTGCCGGCCACCGCGGCGCTGCCGCCGATGACCGACTGGCCGGAGCGCCAGCGGGCGGCCGTCGGCGGGCACGGGTATCTCTGCCACGGGGGGCGGGAGTTCGACGGACGGCCGCTGTCCCCGCTCGACCCCGATGAGCTGAGGCGCACCGCCGCCGACATCGCCGCGCGCGGCCTGACCTCGGTGGCCGTCTCGTCCGTGTTCTCCCCGGTCGCCGAGGAGGACGAGCGCCGGGCCGCCGAGATACTCGGTGCCGAACTGGGCCCCGGCGTGCACTTCTCGCTCTCGCACGAACTCGGCCGGGTCGGCCTGCTGGCCCGGGAGAACGCCACGATCATCAACGCGGCGCTGCGCGACCTGGCGGCCGCGATCGTGGAGTCGTTCGCCAAGTCGCTCGCCGAGGTGTCGCTGACCGCCCCGTTCTTCCTGTCGCAGAACGACGGCACGCTGATGGACGTGGACTTCGCCCGCGCCTACCCGGTGGCCACCTTCGCCTCCGGGCCCACCAACTCGATGCGCGGCGCCGCCTTCCTGTCCGGCCTGGGCGACTGTGCGGTCGTCGACGTCGGCGGCACCACCGCGGACGTCGGCATCCTGGCCGGCGGCTTCCCGCGCGAGGCGGCGGGCGAGAGCGAGGCCGCGGGCATCCGGACCAACTTCCGTATCCCCGACGTCCTCTCGCTGGGCATCGGCGGCGGCTCCCTGGTGTCGCCCGAGGGCGAGACCGGACCCCGCTCGGTCGGATTCCGGCTCACCGAGGAGGCGCTGGTCTTCGGCGGCTCCACGCTCACGGCGACCGACCTCGCGGTCGCCGCGGGCCGCGCCGACATCGGCGACCGCTCCCGGGTCGCCCACCTGGACCCGGAGTTCACCGCCCGCGCGCTCGACCGGATCGCGGAGCGGCTGGCGGAGACCGTCGACCGGATGCGCACCTCGGCGGGGTCGCTGCCGGTCGTCGCGGTCGGCGGCGGCAGCGTGCTGGTGCCCGCGGCCCTGCCCGGCTTCGACGATGTGCGCCGCCCCGGCCACTTCGACGTCGCCAACGCGGTGGGCGCCGCCATCGCCCAGGTCGGCGGAGAGGTCGACCGGGTCTTCCAGGTCCCGGAGGGGCGCCGGGACGCCGTGCTCGCCGAGGCCCGCGAGGAGGCCGTGGGCCGGGCCGAGAGCGCCGGCGCCAGGCCCGGCACGGTCCGCGTCGTCGACGTGGAGGAGGTCCCGCTGGCCTATCTACCCGGCGGCGCGACCCGGATCCGGGTCAAGGCGGTCGGCGACCTCGACCTGAACGGCATCGGTACCACCCGCGCCCCGGCCGGGGCGCGCGACACCCATGGAGCAGCGTCACATGCGTGAGATCAACCTCGACAACCTGGACGACATCGCGCGCGGCGCGGGCATCCTCGGCACCGGCGGCGGCGGTGACCCGTACATCGGCAAGCTACTGGCCCGCGAGGCCATCCGCACGTACGGACCGGTCCGGCTGGTCGCCTTCGACGAGGTGCCCGACGACGCGACGGTGGTCCCCGTCTCCGGGATGGGGGCACCGACGGTACTGCTGGAGCGCGTCCCCGCCGGCGGCGAGGAGGTGGCCGCCCTTCGCGCCCTGGAGAAGCACATCGGACGGGCCGCCACCCACATCGCACCGATCGAGGTCGGCGGAGTCAACTCCATGCTGCCGATCGCCTGCGCCGCCGAGGCGGGGCTGCCCCTGGTCGACGGCGACGCCATGGGCCGCGCCTTCCCCGAGGCGCAGATGGTGCTGCCCGGCCTGATCGGGGTGGCCAACACCCCGATGGCGCTCGCCGACGACAAGGGCAACAGCATCATCGTCGACGCCGTCTCCAACCACGCCGCCGAGCGCATCGCGCGGGCGGTCTGCGTGGAGCTGGGCTGCCAGATCTCCAGCGCCGACACCGTGATGCGCGGCGACCAGCTCACCGACGGACTCGTCCCCGCCACGCTGACGCTCGCCGAGCGGCTCGGCGCGGCGGTGCGCGAGGCGCGCGCCGCGCACACCGACCCGGTGCTCGCGGCCCGCACCATGCTGTCCGGCACCCATCTGCTGACCGGCAAGGTGATCGACGTCAGCCGCCGCACCGAGGGCGGCTTCGCCCGCGGCAACGCCCGGATCGAGGGCATCGGCGGCGACGGCGGCCGGGTGCTCGAACTCGGCTTCCAGAACGAGCATCTGCTGGCCACCCGGGACGGCGAGACGGTCGCCACCACCCCCGACCTGATCTGCGTGCTGGACACCGACACCGGCGACCCGGTGACCACCGAGGGCCTGCGTTACGGGCTGCGCGTCAGCGTTCTCGCGGCACCCTGCGACCCGCGCTGGACCACTCCGGGCGGCCTGGCGCTCGCCGGGCCGCGGTACTTCGGGTACGACGTGGACTACCTGCCGTTCCGGGAGAGCTGAAGCGCGGGACGGCCATGACGGCCGTAGCGGCCGCTACGACCGCGACGGCCACGACAGCCCCGGCCGGTCCGCACGCGCGGACCGGCCGGGGCGCATGTCCTTCCCGGAGGTTCCGGACCGGGTGTCCGCCCTTCTCAGACCGTCCGCTTGCCGCTCTTCATGGACACGGCCGCGCAGGCCAGGCCCAGCAGTACGGTCAGGCCGCCGATGATGACGTTGTTGAGGACGACGCCGAGGTCGGGGCTGCTGCCGACGATCCACGTCGAGAGGATCGTCCAGATCCCCATGGCGCAGATGGCCCAGCTCAGGCCGTACATGCGCTCCGGCATGACGGTGAACCCGAGGCCCAGCGCGGCGATCGCGATACCCATGATCAGGTTGTGCGTCGCGAGCGTGGGCTGGGTCGCGGTGAAATGCAGCACCCACGGCGAGATGGCGCAGTAGAGACCGACGAGGAACACCGGTGCGTCCACCAGAGCCACATCGCGGCCACCGAGCATGCGGGCATATCGATCGCGCATTTCTGAAACATCGGGGTGACTGGCCATGTCACGGCCGGTGTGCGAGAGGTTTGACATGGGGTTCGTCTCCTTCGCTCCGTGCAGACCACCCGCCACTTGTGCGCTATGAGCAGCCTGCTTATGCCATTCTGCGCTTATATCTCCCTTATGTGTAGATTCAGAGCCCATGGAAATCCGTGGGAACCGCACGGGGTGACGCACCGTCCAGCCGCCGGGCCAGGTCCACCAGGCCGGGGGTCCGCAGCACCCGGTCCCCGTACCCCGGCAGCGGCACGTGCAGCGGCTCCGTCCAGCGCGCCGGGATCGCGCCGAAGCCGTACACCGCACCCGCCAGGGCGCCGGTCACGGCGGCCACCGTGTCGGTGTCCCCGCCCACGTCCACGGCGGCGGCCAGAGCGCTCCCGTACGAATCGGTGGTGCGCAGCGCCCACAGCGCGGTGCCCAGGCACGGCCAGACCGCGCCGTTGAACTCCGTCGCCGCGTCCGGGTGCCAGCCGGGCGCGAGGACGCGGGCCCAGCGTTCGCGGTGATCCTCGTGCACGTCCGCCAGGGCGTCCGGGACGGCGAGGAGCGGATCGCCGCCGTCCAGCGCCACCCGGATCAGCTCGTGGAGGACGGCGGTGCCCTCCCAGGCGGCGCGGTCGCCATGGGTGAGGGCGGCGATCCGGCGGGCGGCGTCCATGGTCGCCGTACGGCCCGACGCCGCGAAGTACACGGCCGAGGTGGCCGCCCGCATCAGTGAACCGTTGCCCGCCGCACGCCCGTTGACCTGGAAGTGCAGCGCCGCCGCGAGGTCCCACGCCTCGCCGCTCGTCAGCACGTCCTCGGTCTGCAGCCCGATGTCCTTCGGCCCGCCCGCGGCCCAGCGGCAGAACCGGCCGAACATGTCGGGAAGGTCGAGGCCGCCCCGCTCCAGCAGCGACTCCGCGACCAGCACGGCCATCTGCGTGTCGTCCGTCGCCTCGCCCGGATCCCAGCCGCCGCCCCCGCACATCGTGCCGACGCCGTCCGGGAAGCGGGCGGTGTACACACCGGCGGGCCCGAACTCGAAGGGCGCGCCCAGGGCGTCCCCCACCGCCGAACCCACGACGGCACCCGCCACCCGGTCCGGTCGGTGCACTTGGCCCGCAGCATTCGTCGGATTCATCCGGTCAGCCTACGAGGGCGGCCGGCGGCACGTATCGGGCTGAGGCCCGGCGGTATGTGTCGGGCGCACACCCGGCGGCGGGCGTCGGGCCAAGGCGCGGCGTCGGGTGTTGGGACAAGGCGTGGCAGCAGGCGTTGGGCTCGGGTCCGGCGGCATGCACCGGGCTCGGGTCCGGCGGCATGTACCGGGCTCGGGTCCGGCGGCATGTACCGGGCTCGGGTCCGGCGGCATGTACCGGGCTCGGGTCCGGCGGCACGTGCCGGGCTCGGGTCCGGCGGCACGTGCCGGGCTCAGGAGACGTCGACCTCCACCGAGTGCCAGCCGGTGGCGCCGTCCGGAACGGTGTCGGCCCGCCGGCCGGTCTGCGTGGCACCGGTGCCGTCCGTCGCGCGGACTTCGAGGGTGTGGCGGCCGGAGGTGGCCGGCCACTCCCAGACCCACTGGCGCCAGGTGTCCCGGTTGTCGCCGGCGGCCAGGCGGGCCGGGTGCCACTTCCCGCCGTCCACCCGGACCTCGACCCGGGAGATGCCCCGGTGCTGTGCCCAGGCGACCCCGGCCACCGGGACGGTGCCGCGCTTCGGGGAGGCCGACGCGCGGGGGGTGTCGATCCGGGACCCGGTCTTGACCGGTGCCTGCTGGGCCCAGCTCCGCCGGACCCAGTAGGCGTCGTACGCGTCGAACGTGGTCAGCTCGATGTCCTCGATCCATTTGCAGGCCGACACGTATCCGTATAGGCCGGGGACCACCATCCGGACCGGGAAGCCGTGCGCGAACGGCAGCGGCTCGCCGTTCATGCCGAGGGCCAGCATCGCGTCCCGTCCGTCCATGACCGCCTCGACCGGTGTGCCGATCGTCATGCCGTCCACGGATCGGGCCACGAGCTGGTCGGCCGGACCGCCCGCCGACGGCGGCCGCACCCCGGCCTCGCGCAGCAGGTCGGCCAGGCGTACCCCGAGCCACCTGGCATTGCCGATGTACGGGCCGCCGACCTCGTTGGAGACACAGGCCAGCGTGATGTCCCGCTCGATGATCTCCCGGCGCAGCAGGTCGTGCAGACCGACCGTGAGGGGCCGGGCGACCCCTTCGCCGTGGATCCTCAGCCGCCATTCGGCCGCGTCGAGGCGGGGCACCACCAGGGCCGTGTCGACCCGGTAGAAGTCCTTGTCCGGCGTGAAGAAGGGGCTCAGCCCCCGGATGTTCAGCCCGGCGCCGGCCGGGACGGCGGGTGCCGGCGAGTCGGGCACGGGAAGGACCAGGTCGTGGCGCGAGGCGGTGGCTCCCGCCTGGACGGAGGCGGTGAGCCGCCGGCTCAGCAGCCCCGCGCCGGCCGAGACCGCCGTCACCACGGCCGCCATGACGACGAAGCCCCGGCGGTCGAACGCGCGGTACGCCCCACCGGACCCGGACCCGGACCCGGACCCGGACCCGGACCCGGACCCGGACCCGGACCCGGACCCGGACCCGGACCCGGACCCGGACCCGGGGCTGGCCTCGGCCCCGGACTCGGACTCGGATACGTCCCCGGGCTCGGATACGGATCCGGACGCCGACGGCCGAGGGGGAGCCGTCGGGAGCCGTCCGGTCAGGGCGAACAGCACTCCGGCACCCACCGCGGCGCCCACCACCGACGGCAGGACATCCGGCGCGCTGCCCTCCGGCCGCCCCACCGCCGCGGCCGCCCCGACCGCGCCGAAGACCAGGACGGCCGCCGACCCTGCCCGCCGGTGATGCAGCGCCAGCACCCCGATGGCCATGGCGAAGACGGCCAGCAGCGTCACGATGCCCAGCTCCAGCGCCGACTTGTCGCCGGTGCCGAAGTGCCGTACGGCGAACTCCTTCAGCGCGGTGGGAGAGCGGTCGATGACCGCCGCGCCCACGGCCGTGACCGGTCCCGCCTCCGGGCGTACGAGGGCCGAGACCAGCTCGGCCGCGGCCAGGGAGCAGAACCCGGCGATCAGCCCGCCGAGCGCGGCGAGGACGGTGAGCGGGACGCGGCTCCGGCGTACCCTCTCCGACCCCGCGGTTCCGCGGTGTTGCGCATCGGATTCCTTCATGCGGCGGCCTCCCCGGCGGCACCTCGGGACTGTCCGTCCGGGCATCGTTCCGGACGGCGTTGTCGGTGCAAATCGGTCAGTGTGCGAGATCCTGTCACGCTGTCCGCCCGCCATCCGCAAGTCGCGATACATCGTGGTTGACGCGTCCGGGTGCACGCGATATGTTCGCAGACGAGTATTCGATGGCGAGTTACGGCAGGGTGAGGGTGGTGGGATCGGTGGCCAAGCGGCGCAAGCTCAGCAATCCGCTGGCACTGACGGTCATGGTGCTGCTCGCCGAGCGCTCCATGCATCCGTACGAGATCGCCCAGACGCTCCGGCGGCGCGGCAAGGAACACAGCGTCAAAATCAACTTCGGCTCGCTCTACACCGTCGTCCAGAACCTGGAGAAGCACGGGTACGTGGAGGTGGCCGGCGTCCAGCGGCAGGGGAACCGCCCGGAGCGCACGCTCTACGGCATCACCGGAGCCGGGCGTACGGAGATGCTCGACTGGCTCTCCGACCTGCTCGCCGTCCCCGCCGCCGAGTACCCGGTCTTCGAGACGGCGCTGGCGCTGCTGCCGGTGCTGCCGCCGCAGGAAGTGTCGGAGCTGATGGAGACCCGGTCGGCGGCGCTGGCGATCCGCGCGGCGGCCGTGCGGGGTGTCCTTTGCCAACTGGGGGAGAAGCTGCCCCGTGTCTTCGTCATCGAGACCGAGTACCAGCTCCACATGATCGACGCCCAGTTGGAGTGGATCAAGAACTTCCGCGACGAACTCGACGACGGGACGATCAGCGGTATCGAGGAGTGGAAGTCCTTCCACGAGACCGGTGAAGTCCCGCAGGACTGGCAGGACCTGGACGAACAGGAGATCGTCCTGGACCCCGAGCGGAAGGGCTGGACGCAGGACCCAGAGTGAGCAGGACCCCGACGGAAGCTGTTGGAGCAGCGACCGTCGGGGTCTCGAACCCCGGACCGGTCACGCCGTGAGGGCGAACCGGGCGATCGAGGTGCCGCACACCAAGGATAGCCCGGCGCTCTTCACACGGATCGGCTCGGCATGCCCGAGTGCTCGGAGCACCCGAGCACCACGCCGACCCACAGGAGAGCTCTGTCATGAGCACCCGTGCGCCCGCCGTGGCGCGGAACAGCACCCGTGCGCCCGCCGTAGCGGCGCGAAACCTGATCAAGACCTATCCCGGCGATGTCACCGCCCTGCGCGGCATGGACCTCGGCATCGAGACCGGTACGGTCTTCGGACTGCTCGGCCCCAACGGCGCCGGAAAGTCCACCACCGTCAAGATCCTCACCACCCTGGCCCGTCCCGACTCCGGCACCGCGACCGTCGCCGGACACGACGTCCTGCGCCACCCCGACCGGGTCCGCCGGGCCATCGGCGTGGTCGCCCAGAAGTCCGGCGCCGACCCGGTCGCCACCGGCCGGGAGAACCTCCTGCTCCAGGGCAGGCTGTACGGGATGCGGGGCGCGGCCGTGCAGCGCCGCGCCGCCGAACTGCTGGACCGCTTCGACCTCGCCGACGCGGGCGACCGCCAGGTCAAGGGGTACTCCGGAGGGATGCAGCGTCGCCTCGACGTGGCGCTCGGCCTGGTCCACCGTCCCGAGGTGCTCTTCCTCGACGAACCCACCACCGGACTCGACCCCGAGGCGCGCTCGGCGATGTGGGAGGAGATCGCCCGGCTGGCCGGCGACGAGGGGCTGACCATCGTCCTCACCACGCACTACCTGGAGGAGGCCGACCGGCTCGCCGAACGCATCGCGATCGTCGACCGGGGCCGGATCGTCGTCGAGGGCACCCCCGACGAACTCAAGGGCGAACTCCGGGGCGACGCCGTCCACATGGAGCTGCGCGCCGGGGGCGACACCGGGGCCGTCACCACCGCGCTCACCGGGCTGCCCGGGGTGCACGAGGTGCTGGTCGACGGCCGCCGGGTGAGCGTGCGCGCCGAGGACGGCGCCGCGGCCGTCCCCGTACTGCTCGCCGCCCTGGAGCGGGCCGGTGCGGCGGTCGCCGCCGCCACCGTGGCCCGCCCCTCCCTCGACGACGTCTATCTGCGCTACGCCGGACGCCGCTTCTCCGAGGCCGAAACCGCTGACGCGCGTTCCGCCGGCGCGCCCGCCCCCGCCGGAGGCACCCGATGAGCACTCAAGCACTCGCCCAGACCTGGTACATGACGCAGCGTCGGCTCATGGCGGTCGCCCGGCAGCCGGTCTTCCTGGTCATCTCGCTGGTCCAGCCGGTGATCTGGCTGTTCCTGTTCGGCAATCTCTTCAAGAAGGTCGTCGAACTGGGCGGCTTCGGCACCACGTCCTATCTGGACTACCTGATCCCGGGCATCGTGGTGATGAGCGCGCTCGGGTCGAGCATGTGGGCCGGGATGGGCACCCTGGAGGAGATCGAGCGGGGCACGCTCAACCGTTTCCTGACGACGCCGGTCAGCCGCAACGCGCTGATGAACGCCAATGTCGTGGAGAACGGCATCGGCACCGCCGTGCAGTCCGTCGTCATCCTGCTGCTCGGCCGGGCCGCCGGGGCCTCCTACCCGGGCGGTGCGGGCGGACTGCTGATCCTGGTCCTCGCCTCGGTGCTGCTCGGCGCCGTCTTCGGAGCGCTCTCCAACGCCCTGGGCATGCTGGTCCGCCGGCGCGAGTCGATCATCGGCATCAACACCTTCCTGCTGCTGCCGCTGACCTTCCTCTCCTCCTCCTTCATGGCACCGAGCCAGATGCCGTCCTGGATGCGGCACGTCGCCGACTTCAACCCCGTCAACTGGGCGATGGTGGCGGGCCGTTCGGCACTGTCCGCAGACCCTGACCGGTGGCTGGTGCTCAGTCGGGGAGGAGCCCTTCTGGTGCTCGCGGTGATCGCGGTCGGGCTGTCGACCCGTACGTTCCGCTCGTACCAGAAGTCCGTCTGACGTACGGCGCTACGGCGTCGCGTGGCCGACCCGGTCCGGGACCGCGTTCCCGGGCCGGGTCCTCGGCCTCCGGACCGCCCGCAGCGCGAGGAAGATCAGCAGCCCGAACGGCGACAGCAGGATCGTCAGCACCAGCAACGGCCCCATCACCAGCGGAGAGATCCCCAGCCTCCGCCCCTCCAGGTACATCCACTGGCCCAGCAGCAGATCCCAGGCGATCACCTGCGCCCAGATCGCCCCGGCCCCGTTCGCCAGTGCCATCAACGCGCGGAAGGAGTCGATGTCGGGGCTGCGCACCGCGTCCCACAGCTCGGGAAAGACGGGCACGGCCATCACCAGATAGACCACCAGCACCGGCAGAACGGTGAGCGGCGAGGCCGCGACGCGGGCCGTGGGGCGCCAGTTCGGCGCCAGGATCATGAGCAGCCAGAACGGGGCCGCAAGGTAGAACGAGAGCTGGAAGAGGGTACCGGTCATGACACGGACTCCTTCTGGGCGGAAGCGGATTCGGGGCTCGTGCCTGTTCGCTGCCCCGCGGGAGCCGGCCTCAGTGCTCCCAGTGCGCCGACGGCGCTCGCGACGACGATCAGCGCGGCGGCACCCAGCGTCGCACCGTCCGGGTGGATCAGCGGCTGGCCGCGCAGCGCCTGCCAGGTGACCAGTGCGACGACCGCCGCGTACGCCCCCGAGGCCACCAGCACCAGCCGCAGCCGGATCCGTGCGTCACGCAGCCGGGGGAAGCGGGGGGCCAGGGAGACCAGCGCGAGCAGGAAGAGCGGCAGCAGCTGGAGCGCGTGCATCCCGATGAAGTGCGGTATGCGCAGATCGCCGCCGGTCGTGGACCAGCCGGTGAGCGGCATCGACGGGCCGCCGTCCGGCACACCGACGGAGTGCGCGCCGATCACATCGGCGGTGTCCAGGTTCCCGGCCGCCCGCTGTTCGGGGGTGGGCCGGGTCATCAGGAAACCGAATCCGGCGCCGACCAGGGCGAGCAGCACACCCGAGCGGATCGCCCAGGCGGAGGCGCGGTCGGCGATCCGGGCGCGCATCAGCAGGATCGCGATGACCAGCGTGCTGGTCCACAGCACGACGACGGTGACGGCCATCGCGTTGAACAGCGTCTCGTCGAACGGGGTGGCGTGGTTGAAGTGGCTCCGCCTGCCGCGGATCACCTGGCCGGTGATGATCGCCATTTCGGTGAGGCTGGACAGCGCGACCACGGTCCCGGCCCACCGGGCGAGCCGCCGGCCCCGGGTGACCAGCGTCAGCATCCAGGCCAGGGCGAGCGCGTACACCACGAACGAGACCGCGAACTTGAACGGTTTGAACCATATCGCCGTGCCCGCGAGGACCCGGTCGTCGAATATCAGGCCCACGGCCGAGACGACCGTCATCACGGCCATCGCCCCGGCGAAGAGGACTAACGGGCGATGCCAGGAGCGCCAGGAAGACATGAGGACCCCTCAGGGATTATGGATAGTGGCACTTTCCGCTATCCGATAGTGGAACTATCTATGATGGGCCGGGGGTTGGCAAGCGTGGAAGGAGCAACACTCGGTGCGCATCGGCGAGTTGAGCAGCAGGTCCGGGGTCCCGGTACCGACGATCAAGTTCTATGTACGTGAAGGGCTGCTGCCGGCAGGGCAGTTGACCAGTCCGAACCAGGCGAGTTACGACTCCGGTCACGAGCGCAGGCTGCGGCTGATCCGCGCGCTGCTGGATGTCGGCGGGCTCTCACTGGCCGCCATCGGCGATGTGCTGCGGGTGGTCGAGGACCCGGAGCAGCCCGTGCACAAGGTGCTGGGCATCGCGGCGAAACGCCTCACCCCGCTGCGAGGGGGCGAATCGGGGCCCGAGTTGGAGGACGCCCGGGACGAGGTGGCGGAGCTGCTGGAGCGGCGCGGCTGGCGGGCCGGGGCGGACGGGCCGGCCGGCGAGTCGCTGGCCGAGGTGGTCGTGGCACTGCGACGGGCCGGGCACGGCGGTTTCGTCGATCTGCTCGACGACTACGCGGCCGCCGCCGAGGCGGTCGCGCGGGCCGACCTCGACTACGTGGGGCGGCGGGTGGCGCGCGAGGACCTGGTAGAGAGCGTGGTCGTGGGCACGGTGCTGGGGGAGGCGATGTTCGGCGCGCTGCGACGGCTCGCGCAGGCGGACGCGTCGGCGCGCGCGTACGACGGCGACGGCGGCAGGGGCGGGTCGACCGGCCGGGGTGACGGGAGTGACAAGGGAGACGGGAGCGACCAAAGCGGCGTGAGTGCGAGGGCGACGTGAGTGGCGCGGGCGCAGGAAGCGGCAGGAGTGCTCAGGTGCCGGGCGTCGGTGGGTGAGGCGGCGGCCCGGACGCGAGCGCGGTCCGGAAGCCGGTGCGGTCCGGACGCAGGTGCGCCCCGGCCGGGGGCCGGGGCGCACCTGTGTGATCCGGTGTTACGCGGCGCTCTCCTGCTCGCGCTCCACCTGTGCGTTCCACTCGCGCTTGACCGAGCGCCAGGCGTCGTCGTTCTGGCCGAGCCGCCAGTAGCCCGAGATCGACAGCTGGGGGAGCGGGATCCCGCGGTCCAGGCGCAGATGGCGGCGGATCTCCTTCACGAAGCCCGCCTCGCCGTGGACGAACGCCCGGACCTCGCCCGCGGGGAACTCCAGCTCCTTCACGGCGTTGGTCAGCGCCTCGCCGACCGGACGCCGGCCGCGGTGCAGCCAGGTCACCCCGACGCCGTCCGGCGTCACGAGCTTCTGCTCCTCGGCCGCGTCCGCCACCTCGACGAACGCGTGCACCACCGCGCCCGCCGGCATCTGCTCCAGGGCCGCCGCGATGGCCGGCAGCGCGCTCTCGTCGCCCACCAGCAGATGCCAGTCCGCCGAGGCGTCCGGGCCGTAGCCCCCGCCCGGTCCCAGGAAGGTCACCTGGTCACCCGGGGCCGCCCGCAGCGCCCAGGGCCCGGCGAGACCCTCGTCGCCGTGGACCACGAAGTCGATCGCCAGCTCACGGGTGGCCGGATCCCAGGAACGCACCGTGTACGTACGGGTGGTGGGCCACAGCTCGCGCGGCTGCTCCTCGCGGATGCGGGCCATGTCGAAGGGGTGCGCGTAGCCGGCGCCCTCGGGGGCGAAGCAGAGCTTGACGTAATGGTCGGTGAAACCGGCGAGCTCGAAGCCGGCGAGGCCCTCACCGCCGAGCACCACGCGCACCATGTGCGGGGTGATCCGCTCGGTGCGCAGCACCTGGGCCCCCTGCGCCTGGGGTGCCTGCCGCGCCGGTCGTTCTGCCACGAGGTTCTCCCTGCTCCGATTGCTTAGGCTTACCTAAGCTAACACCTCAGCCGTGCAGAGTGGAGAGCAGGCGCTGCACCGCTCCGCCCAGTCCCCACCGCTCGGTGAGGGCTTCGAGGGCGGCGGGATCGCGCGGACCCGCGGGCAGCGCGGGGTCGAAGGCCGGCAGCGGTACGTCACCGGCGACCCGCACCACCTTCGGTGCGACGGCCACGTAGTCCCGGGCCTCGTCGAGCCGCTTGCGCTGCGACGGCGTCAGCCGGGACTTCGGGTCGTCGACGGCGGCCATGATCCCGGCCAGATCGCCGAAGGCGTCCAGCAGCTTCGCCGCGGTCTTCTCGCCGATGCCGGGGACGCCCGGCAGCCCGTCGCTGGGGTCGCCGCGCAGCAGGGCCAGGTCGACGTAGCCGGAGCCGTCCACCCCGTACTTCTCCCGCAGCCACGCCTCGTCCGTCAGCTGGAGCGAGCCGACGCCCTTGAGCGGGTAGAGCACCCGCACCCCGCGTGCGTCGTCGACCAGCTGGTAGAGGTCGCGGTCGCCGGTAACGATGTCCACGGGGCCGGTGGCCAGGCCGGCGAGCGTGCCGATCACATCGTCCGCCTCGTAGCCCGCGACGCCGACCCGGGCGATCCCGAGCGCGTCGAGCACCTCCTCGATGACCGGCACCTGCGGGGCCAGGGTGTCGGGAGTCTCCTCCTCGTCGGGCAGCCCCTCGGAGGTCTCCACCGCGACCCGGTGCGCCTTGTACGAGGGGATCAGCTCGACCCGCCAGTGCGGCCGCCAGTCCGCGTCCATGCAGGCGACCAGGTCGTCCGGACGATGGTCCTGCACCAGGCGCCCGATGAAGTCGAGCAGCCCGCGCACGGCGTTGACCGGTGTCCCGTCCGGGGCGCGCACCGAGTCGGGGACCCCGAAGTAGGCGCGGTAGTAGAGGGAGGCGGTGTCGAGGAGCATCAGGCGTCGCGTCACACCCCGATGATGCCGCACCCCACTGACACCGGCCGCCCCGGACGCCGTACGCGCATGACCCCGGGGTGAAGGGACGGACAATGGCGGCCATCGCTGAAATGTGACCTGGATCACTCTTGTGTTTGCTTTGTGTAAGCGGGGGCAGGCGCGCAGCCGGAGCGGATCACGTACCGGTTTCAACCAGTGCACGTGCCATGCGGGAAGAATCCGCGCCGCTCCACGGTCTGCCGGAGGGGGTGGCAGACCGTTTTCGGTTCAACCCGCGAGGTGTATGTGTCAAGGCTGCAAGCTGAACGCTTGTACAAAGTGTTCGGCAGACGACCCGATCAAGCCGTGCAGAAGCTCGAAGGCGGCGCCGACCGCGACGAGCTGCGCGCCGACGGAACGACCGCAGCGGTGATCGACGCCTCGTTCACCGTCGAACCGGGACAGATCTTCGTCGTGATGGGTCTGTCCGGATCCGGAAAGTCCACGTTGCTGCGCATGCTCAACGGACTTCTGGAGCCCACCGCCGGACGCGTGCTCTTCGACGGCCAGGACCTGACCGCCCTGAGCCCCGCCGAGCTGCGGCACGTCCGGTCCACCAAGATCAGCATGGTGTTCCAGCACTTCGCGCTCTTCCCCCACCGCAGTGTGCTGGAGAACGCCGCGTACGGCCTGGAGGTGCAGGGCGTACCGCGTGCCGAGCGCGAGAAGCGCGCCGCCCAGGCGCTGGAGCTGACCGGCCTGGCCGGCTGGGAGAAGTCCTGGCCCGACGAGCTGTCCGGCGGCATGCAGCAGCGTGTCGGCCTGGCCCGCGCCCTGGCCACCGATGCCGACCTGCTGCTGATGGACGAGTCCTTCAGCGCGCTCGACCCGCTGATCCGCCGAGACATGCAGGACCAGCTGCTCGAACTGCAGAAGCGGCTGAAGAAGACCATCGTCTTCATCACCCACGACCTCAACGAGGCCATGCGCCTCGGCGACCGCATCGCCGTGATGCGCGACGGGAAGATCGTCCAGCTCGGCACCGCCGAGGACATCCTCGTCACCCCGGCCAACGACTACGTCGCCTCCTTCACCCAGGACGTCGACCGGACCCGGGTACTGACCGCCGGCGCGATCATGGCCGAGCCGCACACCGTCATGGGCACCAGCACGGACGACGGCAAGGAGCTGCGCACCGCCGCCGACGTGCTCGCGGCCGCCCCGGCCACCGTCACCGAGTCCACCCCGATCATCGAGCTGTTCACGCCCTGCTCGCAGAGCGGGGTCGCGGTCGCCGTGACCGACGCCGAGGGCAAGCTCGTCGGTGTCGTCCCGCGTGCCCGGCTGCTCGCCGTCCTCGGCGAGCCGATGACCCCCGCCGAGGCCCCGAAGGACGTCCGGGCCGGCACGACCGTCACGAAGAAGGTGGCCAGTGTTTAGGCTCCCTCTCGGTGACTGGGTCGACTCCGCCGTCGACTGGCTCCAGACCCATCTCGCCTGGCTGTTCGACGCGATCAGCTCCATAGTCAGCAACATGTTCGACGGCATAGCCGCCGTTCTCTCCGCCCCCGCCCCGCTGCTCTTCGCGGGCATCGTCGCGGTCATCGCCTGGTGGCTGCGCGGTCTGCTCGCCGGTGTGCTCGCCTTCGTGGGCTTCGCCGTCATCGACTCCGTCGAGCTGTGGGACGAGGCGATGGACACCCTCACCCTGGTGCTCGTCGCCACCATCATCGCGCTGGTGCTGGCCGTACCGCTGGGCATCTGGGCGTCCCGCTCCAAGACCGTCAGCGCGGTGACCCGGCCGGTCCTGGACTTCATGCAGACCATGCCCGCCATGGTCTACCTGATCCCCGGCGTCATCTTCTTCGGCGTCGGCGTGGTGCCCGGCATCATCGCCACCATCATCTTCTCGCTGCCTCCGGGCGTCCGGATGACCGAACTCGGCATCCGCCAGGTCGACAGCGAGCTCGTCGAGGCGGCCGAGGCCTTCGGCACCACCAAGCGCAACACCCTGCTGCGGGTCCAGCTGCCGCTCGCGCTGCCCACCATCATGGCGGGCATCAACCAGGTCATCATGCTGGGCCTGTCCATGGTGGTCATCGCCGGCATGGTCGGCGGCGGCGGCCTCGGCGGCGCCGTCTACCGCGCCATCGGCAACGTGGACGTCGGCCTCGGCTTCGAGGCGGGCATCTCCATCGTCATCGTGGCGATGTACCTGGACCGGATGACCGGCGCCCTCGGCCGCGAGGTCTCCCCGCTCGCCCGCCGCGCGCTCGCCAGGGCGCAGTCGATGTCCGGCGGCCTGAAGATCTGGAACCACCGTCCGCAGCCCGTGGTCGCGGTCTCCGGTGTGGTCGTCCTCGCGCTCGTCGCGGGCGCCCTGGGCATCTTCGGCTCCTCCGGCACGGACGAGAAGAAGAACACCGCCGACGGTTCGGACATCGGCGCGGGCAAGAAGATCAGCATGGGTTACATCCCGTGGGACGAGGGCATCGCCTCCACCTTCCTCTGGAAGGAGATGCTGGAACGGCGCGGCTTCGAGGTCGACGTCAAGCAGTACGAGGCCGGTGCGCTCTACACCGGGATGGCCAACGGCCAGATCGACTTCGAGACCGACTCCTGGCTCCCGGTCACCCACGCCAGCTACTGGAAGAAGTACAAGGACAACCTTGAGGACATGGGCTCCTGGTACGGCCCCACCTCGCTGGAGCTGGCCGTCCCCTCGTACCTGAAGGACGTCCAGTCGCTGGAGGACCTCAAGGGCAAGGGCTCGCAGTTCAAGGGCCGGATCGTCGGCATCGAGCCGAGCGCCGGTGAGACGGGCCTGCTCAAGGACAAGATCCTGCCGGGCTACGGCCTGGACAAGGAGTACAAGGTCGTCGACGGCTCCACGCCCTCGATGCTGGCCGAGCTGAAGCGCTCGTACGCCAAGAAGGAACCGATCGTCGTTCCGCTCTGGTCGCCGCACTGGGCCTACAACCAGTTCGAGCTCACCAAGCTCAAGGACCCCAAGAACCTCTGGGGCAAGGGCGACGGCATCCACACCCTGGCCCGAAAGGGCTTCTCCGCCGACAACCCCGAGGTCGGCGGCTGGCTCAAGAACTTCAAGATGACCGAGGACCAGCTCACCAGCCTTGAGGCGCAGATCCAGAAGTCCGGCTCCGGCAAGGAGCAGGAGGCGGTCCGCACCTGGCTGAAGGCCAACCCGGGCGTCGCCGACAAGTGGACCCCGGTCACCAAGGCCGCCGCGTCCAAGGGCGCGAGCGGCAAGGACGAGCGCGACCGCGCCGTCGAGATGGCCTGGTTCCCCTGGGAGGAGGACATCGCCGCCACGTACCTGTGGAAGGCGGTCCTGGAGGAGCGCGGCTACAGGATCAACCTCAAGCAGTTCGAGGTCGGTCCGATGTACGCCGCGATGTCGCGCGGCCAGATCGACGTGCAGTTCGACGGCTGGCTGCCGTACACCCAGAAGAACTACTGGGAGAAGTACGGCTCGCAGCTGAGCGATCTCGGCTCCTGGTACGGCCCGACGTCCATCGAGGTCGCGGTCCCCTCCTACGTGAAGGACGTCAAGTCCCTCGCCGACCTCAAGGGCAAGGCCTCGCAGTTCAAGGGCCGGATCGTCGGCATCGAGCCCGGCACCGCCACGATGGAGAACCTCAAGAAGAACGTGCTGCCGACGTACGGCCTGGACAAGGAGTACAAGGTCGTCGACTCCTCGACGCCCGGCATGCTCGCCGAGCTGAAGCGCGCGTACGCCAAGAAGGAGCCCATCGCGGTACTGCTCTGGACCCCGCACTGGGCGTACAGCGAGTACGGCATGACCAAGCTGACGGACCCCGAGAAGGCCTTCGGCAACGGTGACCGGCTGCACACCATCGCGTCCAAGGACTTCCCGAAGAACTACCCGCAGCTGACGAAGTGGTTCAAGGACTTCAAGCTGAGCGAGGACCAGCTCGCCGGCCTGGAGAACCAGATCCAGAAGCACGGCGCGGGGCACGAGGAAGAGGCCGTGAAGGCCTGGATGGGGAAGAACCCGGGCATCGCGGACAAGATGGCTCCGCAGTAGGGCTTCCCGCAGGACCCGAACCACCGGAAAGGGTGGGCACCGCCGACGGCGGGCCCGCCCTTTCGGGGTTTTCGGACGATCGTCATCCGGCCGACCTTGCGCAACCGTGTGCGTAATGTGCTGGCAGCCGGAAGGATGACGAGTCGGGAGGGAGCCGGACATGGACGAGAAGGAAGCACTCCGCGTGGGCGCCGCGGTCCGCCGAAGGCGCAGAACCCTGGGGCTCACGCTGGCCGCGGTCGCCGGCCGCAGTGGTCTGTCCGTGCCGTTCCTCAGCCAGATCGAGAACGAGCGGGCCCGGCCCAGCGCCCGGTCGCTGGACCGGGTCGCGGAAGCCCTGGAGACCACCACGGCACGGCTGCGCGCCGCCGCGGACTCGGCGCGCGCTGTCGATGTCGTGCGGGCCGGCGAGGGCGACGGCGTACGCCGGGTGGTGCGCGGCCGCCACCAGCTCAGCGCCCTGGAGTTCACCGGGGAACTCGACCTCGGGCGCGAGTTCCAGCACCGCAACGACGAGGTGATGTACGTGGCACAGGGCGCCGCAGAGGTGGAGGCCGAGGGGCAGGCGTACCGGCTGGAGCAGGGCGACACCCTCTTCCTGTCCGGCGGGGTGCGGCACCGCTGGCGGGCCACCGTGCCCGGCACGCGGCTGCTGGTCGTCGCGGTCGCCGAGCACATCGACGCCACCTACGACCCGCGCCGCTGAGAGGGGTCCGCCGTGCGCGTCGTCTCCCTGGTCCCCTCGCTCACCGAGGCCGTCGCCGTCACCGCGCCCGGCCTGCTGGTCGGCGTCACCGACTGGTGCACCCACCCGGCCGGACTGGCCGCGACCCGGATCGGCGGTACCAAGAATCCCGACGTTCCGGCCATCCTCGCGCTCCGGCCCGATCTGGTCGTCGCCAACGAGGAGGAGAACCGCGAGCCCGACCTCGCGGCGCTCCGGGCCGCCGGGACCGAGGTGCTCGTCACGGAGATCCGCACCCTCGACCAGGCCTTCGAGGAACTGGACCGGGTCCTGGTCACCGTCTGCGGGCCGGCCCGGCCGCGCTGGCTGGACGAGGCCGAGGCGGCCTGGGCCGCGCTGCCGCCGCCCCGTGCACCGCGCCGCGCGATCGTGCCCGTCTGGCGCAGGCCCTGGATGGTGCTGGGCCGCGACACCTTCGCCGGGGACCTGCTGGCCCGGCTCGGCGTCGAGAACGTGTACGCGGACCACCCCGAGCGCTATCCCCGTATCTCGCTCGACGCACTCCGCACGGCCGGCGCCGATCTGGTCGTCCTGCCCGACGAGCCGTACCGCTTCACCCCCGACGACGGGCCCGACGCCTTCCCCGCCCTGCCCGCCGCACTCGTCGACGGGCGGTACCTCACGTGGTACGGACCGTCACTGGTGCGGGCGCCTGCGGTGCTGCGAGCAGCGCTCCGCTGAACAGCCCGCGCAACGTCCGCACCCCGGCCACCGCCCAGGCCGCCACCAGCAGCACGTACAGCGCGACGGCCAGCCAGGTGTACGCGGTGAGGCCGGTGTGCCGGGCCAGACCGGCGGCGCCCGTGACACACGTACCGACGGGGAAGGTGAAGCCCCACCACGTCATGCCGAAGGTCATGCCGTTGCGTGCGGCCCGCACCACCAGCGCGACGGCCAGCGCCAGCCACAGCAGCGCGAACCCCATCACCGGCACCCCGTACAGCACGGCGAACACCTTGAGCCCCGAGGCGTACGGCGCCCCGATCGCACCCTGCGCCACATCGGCGAGCTGGTTGACCGCGGTCGTCGACTGACCGAGCGGGCCGAGGACCAGGAACAGCGTGGGCGTCAGCGCGAGCGGCAGCGGCCCCTGGTGGACGAGCCGGGCGAAGATCAGCGGCAGCATCACCAGCGTGGCCAGCAGGCTCAGACCGAACATCGCGTAGCAGGCCAGCAGCATCGCCTCCCGCCACTGCCCGGCCGGCAGCTCCGGCACCAGCAGCGGGCCCAGAGCCGCGGAGACCATCGGCGCCACCACCGGCAGCAGCCACACCGGCGAAGCGGTGCCGGACTCGATCCGGTGGCGTACGACCATCAGATACGGGATCGCGACCGCGGCGGCCAGCCCGATCAGCGTGCCCGCCGTGTACAGCACCACGTCCAGGACGAGCGCCGGCCGATGTCCGATCACGTCCTGGCCGACCACCATCGACGCACCGCCGACCGCCAGCAGCGCCATCGACAGACAGCCGTAGAACGGGGCGACCGCGGGGTCGAGGAGGTGGCTGCGGGCCTGGTCGCGGTGGGCGATCCAGTGCCCGGTCCGGGCCACCAGCACCACGGCCAGCGCCACCGCCGCCAGCACCCACACCACCGTGCAGGCGGCCCGCAGCCCCGGCACGTGCACGGGCAGCGCGACTCCCGCGCTCGCGACGATCGAGGTGCCCATCACGGCCGCGTACCAGTTGGGGCCGAGGTACCGCAGGGCAGGCAGCCGCTCGGCGGCCGGAACCGGGGGCGAGGGCTGTCGCGGCTGATTCGCCTGCGGTGTCTGCTGCGTCTGCGGAAGGATGGCCATGCCACGATTCTTCCGGCGGGGGCCGGGCCCCACCAGGGAGTCCATGTCTATGAGGTCATAAGGTGGCTTTATGGCCGGCGAAGCACATGTCCCCCTCTCGCACCGGATCCCCGACCTCGGAGCGCTGGAACTCCTGCTCGCCGTCGCCCGGCACGGCAGCCTGGGGCGCGCCGCCCGCGACGTCGGCGTCACCCAGCCCGCCGCCAGCAGCCGGATCCGCTCCATGGAGCGGCAGCTCGGCGTGGCCCTGCTGGACCGGTCACCGCGCGGCTCCCGGCTCACCGACGCGGGCGCGCTCGTCACCGACTGGGCGCGCAGGATCATCGAGGCGGCCGAGGCCTTCGACGCCGGCGCACAGGCGCTGCGCGACCGGCGGGACTCCAGGCTGCGGGTCGCCGCCTCCATGACCATCGCCGAATACCTGCTGCCCGGCTGGCTCATAGCGCTGCGCGCCGAACGGCCTGACACGGCGGTCTCGCTGCTGGCCGGGAACTCGGCGGCGGTGGCCGGCCGGCTGCTGGTCGGCGAGGCCGACCTCGGATTCGTGGAGGGCCTGTCCGTACCGGAAGGGCTCGACGGCACGGTCATCGCCCATGACCGCCTCGTCGTCGTGGTCGCCCCGTCCCACGCCTGGGCCCGCCGGATGACCCCCCTCACCCCGCAGGAACTGGCCGCGACCCCGCTGATCCTGCGCGAACACGGCTCCGGCACCCGCCAGGTCCTGGACGCGGCCCTCGCCGTGTACGGCGGCCTCGCCCAGCCGCTGCTCGAACTCTCCTCCACGACCGCGGTGAAGGGAGCGGCGGAGAGCGGCGCCGGGCCGTGCGTGCTGAGCGAACTGGCGCTCGGCGAGGAGCTGTCCTCGCGGCGGCTGGTCAAGGTCCCGGTCGCCCAAGTGCGCCTGCGGCGCCAGCTGCGCGCGGTCTGGCCCTCGGGCCACCGCCCGACGGGACCGGCCCGCGACCTGCTGTCACTGACCGCACGGGACGGCTGACCGGCTGCGAACGCGTCGGCGGATGCCCGGGTCCGTGGTGAAGAACGCGCGGATGGATGTGATCGCTCCACCCGCCACCGGCATCCGGCACCACTGGGCCGGCCTGCCCGCGACCGTCCGCGATGCCGTCGAGGGCATCCTCGGCGCTTGGGCCGTCGAGGCGCGCGGCCAGAGCGGCGGATTCTCGCCGGGCGTCGCCGCCCGGGTCCGGCTCGCGGACGGACGGCGCGCGTTCGTCAAGGCGGTGGGCGCCGAGGCGAACCCGGGCAGCCCCGCCGCACGACGGGACGACACCCGCGGCCGGTTCCCGGAACAGCCGGGGCAATGGTGACGGACAAGACCTTTGGGTCCTTCCCGGGCGCCGGGCCGTACCGGCCGCGACTCAGGTCAGGAAGCCGCGCAACAGCGCGGCCGTGCCCGCGCAGTGCTCGCGCATGACCGCGCGCGCGGCCTCCCCGTCCCCGTCGAGCACCGCCTCGACGAGGCTGGTGTGCTGGTGCTGCGAATGCTCAAGGTTCCGCACCAGCAGCGGTATGCAGTCCAGCAGATCGTTCAGGGTGGCCCGCACGGCCGCGTACTGCGTGGTCAGCGACGCGGACCCGGAGAGCTCGGCCAGGGTCAGATGGAACAGGGTGTCGCGCCTGCGGTAGTCCGTCAGCGGCGCTTCGTGTGTCGCCGTCAGGGCGGTACGCAGCCGGCCCGCGCCCTCGTCGTCCAGTCCCCGCGCGGCGCACAGCTCGGCCGCCCCGGCCTCCAGCACCTCACGGAAGCGCAGCACGTCCTCGATGTCGACGGAGGCGATCCTGCGGCGCAGCTCGTCCTCGCCGGGGCTTCCGGTGCGCCGCAGCACGAACGTGCCGCCGTACCGGCCGCGCCTGCTCTCCACCAGGCCCTGGTCCTGGAGGACCTTCAGTACCTCGCGCAGGGTGACCCGGCTGATCCCCAGCAACTCGGCGAGATCGCGCTCGGCCGGCAGCCGCCCGCCGCCCGGCACCAGCCCGAGCCGGATCACCTGGAGGATCTGCTCCAGCGCCTCCTCGAAGCCGTTTCCCGCCCGGACGGGCCGCAGTACGGGCATCAGGCGGTCGATGAACTCGCTTTCCCCGGCCACGCCCCGTTCCCCTTCCAGGCCGACGGCCGACCGCCACGGTCGCGCCGTCAATGGTTGAGCATCACACCTTAAGCTCACCTTAAGTCCTCCGTCCGGCCCGGTGCGGGGCGTCCCCGGAGGTCCCGGTCACCGCCCGAGGAGGAATCGGACAGTCGGACAATCGACGGTCGGTGCCGGTGGCCGAACCCTAGAGTGTGGGGATGAGCAACGCGACACCACCCGGCTGGTATCCGGACGCCGCGGCACCGGGCACCGACCGCTGGTGGGACGGCACCGCGTGGACCGCGCACACCCGTCCGGCCGCCGCGCCCCAGGTGTTCGGCCCGTCGGAACCGGTCGCCGTCGCGCCCCAGGTGTTCGGCCCGTCGGAACCGGTCGCCGCCGTGCCCCAGGACTTCCGCCTCCCCGGGCCGGTCACCACCGCGGCCGGCAACGGCACCACCCCTGCCGGCCGGGGCGCCACCCGGATCGTCGCGCTCGCCGTGGCCGGGCTGATCGTCGTCGGCGCCGCCGTCACCGGAGCCGTCCTGCTCGGCAGGGACGACGACGGCAAGCGCCCCGAGGCCGGACCGGGCGGCTCCGGGACGCCCACCGCCACCGTGACGGACACCCCGTCGCCCACCGGCTCACCGGCCGAGGACGACCCGAAGGTCCTCGTCGACCAGCTCAACGGCATCACCCTGCCGATCCCCGACGGCTGGGAGAAGCCCGACCACACGGCCGAATCGGTGCTCACCATGCGCACCGTCAACTCCTACGAATGCCCCGGCAGTTCCTCCGACTTCTGCTACCACGGCACCGTGACCAGCCGCATCGCGAACGCCACCGACATCACCTCCGCCGAGGAACTCGCCAAGCACGACATCGCCACCGCCGCCGACGGCGCCTACGAGAAGAACATCGTCGGCAGCCGGATCCACGGCGGCATCACGTCCCACAAGGTGCTCGACTCCGCGTCCGTGAGCGTTGCCGGCCGGGCCGGCTACCAGGTGCGCTGGCGGGTCGAAACGGGCAAGGGGCCCGGCGGTTACGTGCAGTCGCTCGTCTTCCCGTCCACGATCGGCACCGAGTCGCTGATCATCGTGCGCTACGCCTTCGACGCGGGCCCCGACGGACCGCCGCTCTCGCTCATGGACACCATCACCAAGGCGATCCGGCCGATCGGCGACAGTGCCACGAGCGGTGGCGCGGGCAGCTCGATCGCTCCCTGACACGGGCCGCCCGGCTCAGAGGAACGTACGGCCCTCGCCCCGGTACGTCGGCACCGTCGCGGTGATCCGGTCGCCCTCGATCAGCTGCAACTCGTCGAAGCGCTCGCACAGTTCACCGGCCTTCGCGTGCCGGAACCACACCTTGTCACCGATCAGCAGATCGTCGGCCGGGGCGCCGAGCAGCGGGGTCTGCACCTCGCCGGGCCCCTCCTGCGGGTCGTAGTGCAGCCCCTCCGGCAGATACGGGACGGGCAGCCGGTCCGGGCCCGCCGGACCGGACGCAGGATAGCCGCCACCGAGAACCGTCACCACGCCCACACCGGGCCGACGTACCACGGGATGGGCGAACAGCGCCGCCGGACGGGCGGTGAACGACGTGTAGTTGTCGAACAGCCTCGGTACGTAGAGCCCCGACCCGGCCGCGATCTCGGTCACCGCGCGCTCGGCCGCCGTGTGCTGCACACTGCCCGTGCCGCCGCCGTTCACGAACTCCAGGTCCGATGCCACCGCCCGTACCGCCCGCACGACTTCGGCCCGCCGGACGGCCAGCTCCCTGCGGCCCGCGGCCTGCATCAGCCGGACCGCCCGGGAGCGCAGCGGCCTGCCCGCGACGGAATCCCCGACCCCGGCGATATGACCCTCGTACGCCATCAGACCCACCAGCCGAAACCCCGGCCGCCGGGCCACCGAGCGTGCCAGCTCCGCCAGTTGGGCGGGGGAGCGGAGCGGGGAACGCAGGGCGCCGACCCGGACCCGGCCGCCGAGCAGCCGGAGCGAGGTGTCCAGTTCCAGACAGACCCGGATCTCCTCGCCGCCGCCCGACCGCGCCGCGTCGATCAGCTCCAGTTGCGCGTGGTCGTCGACCATCACCGTCACCGCGGCGGCCAGCTTCGGATCGGCGGCCAGCTCGGCGAGGGCGGCCCGGTCGGCCGTCGGATAGGCGAGCAGCACGTCCTCGAACCCGGCCCGCGCCAGCCACAGCGACTCCGCCAGCGTGAACGACATGATCCCGGCGAACCCGGGCCGGGCGAGCACCCGTTCCAGCAGCGCGCGGCAGCGCACCGACTTGCTCGCCACCCGGATCGGCTTCCCGGCCGCCCGGCGGACGAGGTCGTCGGCATTGGCGTCGAACGCATCGAGATCGACGACGGCGATCGGGGCGTCCAGATGGGCGGTGGCCCGGTCGTATCGGGTCCGGTCAGTGGCACGGGCAGTCATGGCCGCAGCTTGCCAGACGTCCGTACCGCTGGGTAGGGGGACGATCTGCGCAGATCGTCCGGGACGGGAGGCCGCCCGCTCCCGCCGGGGCCTTTCCACCCCGTAGAGTGACCGCACGCGGCAACCAACAGGCCTGCCTGTTACGTCGATCCGCGCACGGTACGGAACGGGACCAGGGGGGCGGATGAGTACCGAGGCGCAGCGCGCTCCTGTCCCGCCCCGCCCCACGACCCCGCCGTCGACGCCCCCGGCGGCTCCGGCGCAGGGCCCCGCGCCGGCTCCCACGACTCCGGCGGACGCACCTGATCCCACGAGCCGGAGCACACCACCGTCCACGGCGGCCGTCCCGCCGGTGGAGACCACGGCCCGGCTGCGCCCGGTGCCCCCGGCCCCCACCCCCGAAGCGCCCGCGCCCGTCGCGGCCCCGCCGGTTGCCGTTCCGCCGGTCGCTGTCGCGCCCGCGTCCGCGCCCGCTGTTCCACCCGCCGTTCCGCCGGTCGCCGTGGCGTCCGCGCCCGTCGCGGCCCCGCCGGTTGCCGTTCCGCCGGTCGCTGTCGCGCCCGCGTCCGCGCCCGCTGTTCCACCCGCCGTTCCGCCGGTCGCCGG
>NZ_JBIDCA010000006.1:14610-263176 GCF_043204345.1 Streptomyces sp. NPDC047917 | reverse complement strand
AGTCGCGCCCGCGCCCGCGCCCGTCGCGTCCGCGCCTGTCGCGGCCCCGCAGCGCCCCGGGCAGCCGCCCGTCGCGACCCGCCGACGGCCCGTCGGTGCCGTGGACCTCACCCCGCGCCCCGGAGCCGCCCCGCCGCCGGCCGGACCGGCACCCGTCTTCCCGTACGCCTACCAGCAGCAGTTGCCCCCGCCGTACGTCCTGCCCCGCCCCGAGACGCCCGCCGAGACCACCACCCGGCTGCGCCCGATCCGTACCCGCCGCCCCGCCAGGGCCGCGACCGCCGCGGCCTGTGTCGTGCTCGGACTCGGACTGATCGGAGGCGCGGCCACCGGTGCCTGGCTCACCAGCGACTCCTCGGCCGACGCGGCCGCCCACAGCAGCTACACCGTGGGCCGCTCCGCCTGGCACAGCGTCCCCGTGGACACTCTCTTCCCCCGCACCCTGACCGGCGACGGAGCGGGCCCCGGCGGTGCCGACCGGGTCTGGACCCGGATCGCCGTCGCCCCGGACAGCGGCTGCCGGGCCGGCCTGGACCCGCTGCTGGCCCGGACCCTCGGTCCGGTCGGCTGCGCGCGCATGCTCCGCGCCACCTACACCGACGCCACCGCCAGCAGCGTCACCACGGTCGGCCTGATCTTCACCGAGGGCGACGAGGCGGCGATGAAGGCGCTGAGCACCCGCTTCACCGGCCAGCACCTCGGCCGGCGCACCGACCTCATGCCCCGCACCTACCCCGTCAAGGGCACGGCCGCCGCCGGATTCGGCGACCGGCAGCGCGCCAGCTGGACCGTCCGCGTACTGACCGACCTGCCCGTCGTCACGTTCGCCGTGTCCGGCTTCGCCGACGGGCGCACCGTCACCGACCCGCAGCCCGTCGACCGGGCCATGGTCGCGAACGCCACGACGGCCGCCGCCCAGGCCGGGCTCGGCAACGAGGCCAAGGGCATCGCCGACCGGATCGAACGCGGTCTGCGCAGGACCGTCACCGACCTCACGGAGAAGCCGGAATGAGCCGCCGCACCCGCCGCCACCGCGCCCTGGGCGCGGTATGCGCCGCCACCGCGTTCGCGCTCCTGCCCGCGACACCGGCCGGCGCCGACGCCATCCGGGACCAGCAGTGGGGCCTCCAGACCCTCCATACGGACGAGGCGTGGCGTACCACCAAGGGCCGGGGCATCACCGTCGCCGTCGTCGACACCGGGGTCGACGGCAACCTGCCCGACCTGACCGGCCAAGTACTTCCCGGCAAGGACATGATCGGCTTCGGCGCCCGCCGCGGCGATCGCTCCTGGGCCCGCCACGGCACCGCGATGGCAGGCATCATCGCAGGCCACGGCCATGGAGCGGGACGCGACGACGGGGTGGTCGGCATCGCGCCCGAAGCGAAGATCCTCCCGGTCCGGGTGATCCTCGAAGCCTCCGACCCGTCCCGTGCCAAAGCCCGGGAGTCGCGCGGCACGGCTCTCGCCGACGGCATCCGCTGGGCCGCCGACCACGGCGCCGACGTCATCAACCTCTCGCTCGGCGACGACAGCAAGTCCGCGCACCCCGAGCCCGGCGAGGACGCCGCCATCCAGTACGCGCTGAAGAAGGGGGCCGTCGTCGTGGCCTCCGCGGGCAACGGCGGCGAGAAGGGCGACCACATCTCGTACCCCGCCGCCTACCCCGGCGTGATCGCGGTCGCCGCCGTCGACCGGTACGGCACCCACGCCGCGTTCTCCACCCGCCGCTGGTACGCCACGGTCAGCGCACCCGGGGTCGACATCGTCGTCGCCGCACCCGACCAGCAGTACTACGTGGAGTGGGGCACCTCCGCCGCCTCCGCGTTCGTCTCCGGCGCCGTCGCCCTGGTCCGCGCCGCGCACCCGGGGCTCTCGCCGGCCCAGATCAAGAAGCTCCTCGCGGACACGGCACGCGGCGCGCCGGCGTCCGGCCGGGACGACGCCCGCGGTCACGGCATCGTCGACCCCGCCGCGGCCATCGAGGCCAGCGCCGCACTCCGCCCCGCCGGTCTGCGGGCCGAATCCACCGGGGCCGGCTACCGGAAGCGCTACTTCGGCGCCGGTCCCACCCCCGAGCAGCACGAGAGCAGCCCCGCGGGCTGGCTCGCGGCCGGCGCGGGCGGGCTCGGAGCGGCACTGCTGGCCCTGGCCGTGGTGCTCTGGCGCGACAGGGGCCGCGGCCCGGCCTCCGTACGGGGCTGACCGCTCCCTGCGACAGGAGACGCGGCGCCGGCCTCCGTACGGGCTGACCGCTCCGGCCCACCGCGCTCCGGCGAGCACCCCCACCGCCGCTCCGGCTCACCGCGCTCCGGCGAGCACCCCCACCGCCGCTCCCGCCACCGCCTCGACCAGTGCGATCCCCGACTCCTTCGTCGGCTGCCCGTCCGAGAGCACCGCCACCAGACAGGTGCGCCCGCCGGCCCGGACCCGGCCGATGCTGTTGATGTCCCACAGCCCGGTCGTCGTCCGGGGCATCCAGCCGTTCTTCAGCGCCCAGCCGTCGCCCGCCGCCGACACCCCCCATCGCTGACCGGCCTCGACCCGCTCCATCAGCCCCCGCAGATACGCACGGGACCCGGCGCTCAGCTCCGACTCCGTACCGAACACCGCCCGCAGCAGCGTCAGCCGGTCCGCGGCCGTGGTCCGGGTCAGCCCCCAGGCATGCGCCGCCGTCGTCCCGGTCAGGCCCAGCCGGGCATTGGCCGCGTCGAGTGCCGCCGGGCCGCCGATCTCCCGCAGCAGCACGGTGGTGCAGGCGTTGTCGCTCCGCTCGATCATGGCGGCGGCGCGCCCGCGCTCGACCGAGGTGAGCGCGCGCCCCTCGTCCTGGGCGGCCAGCAGCAGCGCCGCGACCAGATCCACCTTGACGACACTGGCGGTGTCGAACGAACCGTCCCCGTGGACCGCCCGCGCCCCGCTGCCGGTGTCCAGCACCGCGACCGACACCCGCACACCGTCCGCACCGGCCGTCAGCGGCTCCACCGCCGCGGTCAGCGCCACGTCGAGATCCACTTCCGGCTCCTCACCCTCCGCCGCCGTGACCCGGGTGGTCAGGCGGCCGGTACGGACGATACGGACCTGTCGACGGGACGGCGCGGCCCAGGCACTAGGCTCGCCCCGTGGCGCAGAAGAACATTCCGGACCCCGGATACTCCGACGACGACGGCACCGCCGACCCGGCACTGACGACGGCTCTGGCCGCCTGGGCCGAGGACCGGAAGGCCGTCGGCCCGGTACTCGAAGCCCTCAGGGGCGCCCGGCTCCTCGTCCCGGTCGTCGCCGTGCTGGGCGAGGTGGAGGAGGACGTCGAGGTGAGCCGAGCGTCCGGCAAGGGCGGTGACGGGGGACGGGTGGGCGGACTGCGCCGCGAGAAGACCAGCGACATGGCCGTCCCCACCCTCCGGGCCGGAGACCGCCGGGCCCTGCCCGCCTTCACCTCGACCGACTCACTGGCCCGCTGGGACCCGCAGGCCCGCCCCGTCGCCGTACCCCTGCACCAGGCGCTGCAGGCCGCCGCGCACGAGAAGGCGGACACGGTCGTCCTCGACCTCGCCGGCCCGGTCGCGTTCGAGCTGACCGGCTCCGCGCTGCTCGCCCTCGCCGAGGGCCGCACCAGCGCCGATCCGCTGGACGACCCCGCCGTCACCTCGGCGGTACGGAACGCGGTCGCCGCCGAACCCTCGGTGCTCCGGGCCCACCTCGGGCCGGGCCGGGCCGACGGCACCCTCGCCCTGGTACTCGCCTCCGGCACCGAGCCCGCCGAGGCGGCCCGCCGGGTCGCGGACGCACTGGCGGCCGACGAGGTCCTGCGTGCCCGTCTGGTGCGCGGCCTTGACCTGGCGCTGCTCCCGGCCGACGCCGCCGCCCCGGGCGAGCCGCTCTTCACGCGCTGACCGCCCTTACGCACAGCTGACCGCCCCTGCGCAAAAGAGTCCCCCGCCCGGACGACGGGCAGGGGACTCGGCGGTTTCGGGGGAACGGGGAAGAGGGGGAGCGGCTCAGCCGAAGACGGGGCCGGTGTACTTCTCGCCGGGGCCCTGACCGGGCTCGTCCGGTACGAGCGACGCCTCGCGGAACGCGAGCTGCAGCGACTTCAGGCCGTCCCGCAGCGGGGCCGCGTGGAAGGAGCTGATCTCGGTGGCGCTGCCGTCCAGCAGACCGGCCAGCGCGTGCACCAGCTTGCGGGCCTCGTCGAGGTCCTTGTGCTCGTCGCCGTCCTCGGTCAGCCCGAGCTTCACGGCGGCGGCGCTCATCAGATTGACCGCGACCGTGACGATCACCTCGACCGCGGGCACCTCCGCGATGTCGCGGGTCATGTCGTCGAAGCCGGGGGAATCACTGGTGGGGGTCGCGTCACTCATGGGCCATACGATAGGCCCACGCCACAGCCGCCCCGTCCGCGGGAGCGGCGGGCGGGAGCCGGTTAGCGTCCGTCCGGGGGAGCTGCTAACCTTGTGTAACGACCGGCTGGGCAGCTATGTGCCCGGCCCACAAGTGGAGGCTCCGATCTCCCACCTGACCGTCCCCCGGGACGGCGGGTCATCCGGTCAGGCGGTGACCATCGTTCCGTACGGACGATGGGACCGCCCGATGCGCCCCGCGGTTGACCGCGGTGGTTCCGGTTGTTCAAGGAGCCCCGCCTGTGTCCCGTCCGGGGCATTTTTCTTGCCCTTGTGCGGTTGGTCCAACGAAACAGACGTTACGTGGCTGTCCGCCAGGCGGCCGCGTGGTGCTACCGAGGAGGATCCATCAGCGCCGAGCCCCGCATCAACGACCGGATTCGCGTTCCCGAGGTGCGACTTGTCGGTCCCAGCGGCGAGCAGGTCGGGATTGTTCCGCTTGCCAAGGCCCTGGAACTCGCACAGGAGTACGACCTCGACCTGGTCGAGGTGGCGGCGACCGCCCGTCCGCCCGTGTGCAAGCTCATGGACTACGGGAAGTTCAAGTACGAGTCGGCCATGAAGGCCCGTGAGGCGCGCAAGAACCAGGCGCACACGGTCATCAAGGAGATGAAGCTCCGGCCGAAGATCGACCCGCACGACTATGACACCAAGAAGGGTCACGTCGTCCGGTTCCTCAAGCAGGGCGACAAGGTCAAGATCACGATCATGTTCCGTGGTCGTGAGCAGTCCCGCCCCGAACTGGGCTTCCGACTGCTCCAGCGTCTGGCTTCGGACGTGGAGGAACTCGGCTTCATCGAGTCCAACCCGAAGCAGGACGGCCGGAACATGATCATGGTTCTGGGCCCGCACAAGAAGAAGACCGAAGCCATGGCCGAGGCCCGTGAGGCTCAGGCCGCCCGCAAGGCGGAGCGTCAGGGTTCCACCCCCGACGCCGAGGCCGCGGACGAGGTTGCCGAAGCGCAGCCCGAGGCTCCGGCAGAGACACCTTCCGAGGCCTGACCTCCGGGGGCCGCCATCCAGGCGGCCCCGGGTCACCCCGGAATTCCCACCAAGATCTGACGCCCCTGCTGCCCGGTGCCCGCACCGCGAGGGGCGCCACTGACGAGGAGAGAACGGCGCGATGCCGAAGAACAAGACGCACAGCGGTGCCAGCAAGCGCTTCAAGATCACCGGCTCCGGCAAGGTGCTCCGTGAGCGCGCCGGCAAGCGCCACCTTCTTGAGCACAAGTCGTCCAAGAAGACCCGCTCGCTGACCGGCACGGTCGTAGTGGCTCCGTCCGACGCCAAGAAGATCAAGAAGCTTCTCGGCAAGTGAGTTCGCGGCCCGCGGTGAATCCGTGGGCGCCGAATTCGAGACCGGGACCAATTCGTTTCCGGGCTGGGTGAGTCGACACCGCGAACACCAGCCCCGCTACAAGGAGTTAAAAAGTGGCACGCGTCAAGCGGGCAGTAAACGCTCACAAGAAGCGCCGGGCAATCCTCGAGCAGGCCAGCGGTTACCGCGGCCAGCGCTCCCGCCTGTACCGCAAGGCGAAGGAGCAGGTCACCCACTCCCTCGTCTACAACTACAACGACCGCAAGAAGCGCAAGGGCGACTTCCGTCAGCTGTGGATCCAGCGCATCAACGCCGCTGCCCGCCAGAACGGCATGACGTACAACCGCCTCATCCAGGGTCTGAAGGCCGCCAACATCGAGGTGGACCGCAAGATCCTGGCCGAGCTCGCGGTCAACGACAGCAACGCGTTCGCCGCCCTCGTCGAGGTTGCCCAGAAGGCCCTCCCGAGCGACGTCAACGCCCCGAAGGCCGCCTGATCCAGGTCGCACTGTCTTCCGTTCCGGACCCGCAGGCGCTCGCCGTCTGCGGGTCCGGTGCGTTGCACGACACGTTCCGTACGTCCGCCACCTCCGTATCCAGAGAGGCTCGCCGCCGACCATGGGCACCCCCGAACTGATCTCCCCGCGATCGCCACGCGTCGCCGCCGCCCGGCGGCTGGCCAGGCGCAACTTCCGCGGCAAGGAGCGCAGGTTCATCGCCGAGGGGCCGCAGGCCGTGCGCGAGGCCGCCGGGCACCGCGGCAGCGACGGCGAGCCGACCCTGATCGAGCTGTTCGCCACCGTGGAGGCGGCCGAGCGGTACGCCGACATCGTCACCGCCGCCCACGCGGCCGGCGCCCGGGTGCACCTCGCCGACGGCGAGGTGCTCGCCGATGTGTCGCAGACCGTCACCCCGCAGGGCCTGATCGGCGTCTGCCGCTTCCTCGACTCCCCGTTCGACGCGATCCTCGCCGCGAAACCGAAGCTGGTCGCCGTCCTCGCCCACGTACGCGATCCCGGGAACGCCGGGACGGTGCTGCGCTGCGCCGACGCGGCGGGCGCCGACGCCGTCGTGCTCACCGACGCGTCGGTGGACCTCTACAACCCCAAGTCGGTCCGGGCGTCGGTCGGTTCGCTCTTCCACCTGCCGGTCGCGGTGGGCGTCCCGGTCGAGCAGGCCGTGCAGGGACTGCGGGCGGCCGGGGTACGGATCCTCGCCGCCGACGGCGCGGGCGACGACGACCTCGACGACGAACTCGACGCGGGCACCATGGGCGGGCCGACCGCCTGGGTGTTCGGCAACGAGGCCTGGGGCCTGCCGGAGGAGACCCGGGCACTGGCCGACGCCGTGGTGCGGGTACCCATCCACGGCAGGGCGGAGAGCCTCAACCTCGCGACGGCGGCAGCCGTATGCCTGTACGCCTCGGCGAGGGCCCAGCGCCCGCGGTGACATCGCAGGGTGTCGCCGGGTCACCGACGACTAGTAGGGTGGCGAACTCGGGGGCCCACTGCACCGGTTCGAGAGGTGGGGTACGGGATATGGCTGTCGGCATGAGCAGGCCGCGCGAGACACGTACGGCCGTCGTGCGCGCCTGCGAACCCGCCGGCGGGGCGGGCGACGCGGCCGAGAATCCGGAGCCCGGAGTCTTCGACATGGGGATCGATCCCGACCACCTGCCCGACGGCCTGGCCGTCGCCGACGAGACCGGCCGGATCATCTGCTTCAACGCCGCGGCCACCCGGATCACCGCGGTGCCCCGGGCCGCCGCCCTCGGCCGCGCCCTGGAGCACGTACTGCCGCTGGAAGACCTCAAGGGCCGCCGCTGGTGGGAGCTGACCGACCCCTACGACGGCCTCGCCACCCGGGTCGGCCAGCCCGAGCGCAATCTGCTGCTGCCCGGTGGCCGGGAGGTCCTGGTCTCCGCCCGCTACGTGCGCGAGCACCCGACCGGGCCGGTGCGCCGGGTGGTGGTCTCGCTGCGCGGCACCGAGGCCCGCCGCCGCAACGAACGCAGCCACGCCGAGCTGATCGCCACGGTCGCCCACGAGCTGCGCTCCCCGCTGACCTCGGTCAAGGGCTTCACCGCGACGCTCCTGGCCAAGTGGGAGCGGTTCACCGACGACCAGAAGCGCCTGATGCTGGAGACGGTCGACGCCGACGCCGGCCGCGTCACCCGGCTCATCGCCGAGCTGCTCGACATCTCCCGGATCGACTCCGGACGCCTGGAGCTGCGGCGCCAGCCCGTGGACCTCTCCGCCGCCGTCGAACGGCACGTCCAGGCCCTCACCGCGACCGGTCAGGACCCCGACCGCTTCCTCGTCCGCACCTGCCAGCCGCTGCCCGCGGTCTGGGCCGACCCCGACAAGGTCGACCAGGTGCTCGGCAACCTGCTGGAAAACGCGGTGCGCCACGGCGAGGGAACCGTCACCATCGAAGTCGCACCCGCACCCGCGAGCGACGAGAAGGGAACGGCGGTCACCGTGAGCGACGAAGGCCCCGGCATTCCCGAGGAGTCGATGGGCCGTGTCTTCACCCGCTTCTGGCGGGGGAGCAAACGCGGCGGTACGGGCCTGGGCCTCTACATCGTCAAGGGCATCGTCGAGGCGCACGGCGGCACGATCACGGTCGGCCGCGGCCCCGGCGGCGGCGCGGAGTTCCGATTTATCCTGCCCGTGAGCACGCCGGCCTACCTGGTCTGAGCGGCCCGCGGGCCTCCCACACATCCTGTGGCCCTTAGACTCGACCTTTGGCACCTTTGCGTCCTCCAGTCGTCGATCGGGGCCATGGGGGTCCGGGGCCTTCCCCGGTACCGACCTCACCCACGATTGTCAGTGGGAGAAGGAGCGGCGTCCGGGGCCTTCGAATCCAAGGCGGAGGAGGGAGTGATGGCGGAGCCATCGCGACTGACGACAACGCCGGAGGCGGAGGTCCCGGACGCCGCGACGCCGCTGACAATCGTGGGTGAGGTCGTAAGCGCAGTATCAGCCAATCGGAAGCACGGGAAGAGATGTCGGCACCGAACAAGTCGTACGACCCAGTCGAGGTCGAGGCACTGAAACCGGAAGAGATCGAGCGCATGCGGGACGAGGCGTTCGCCGCCTTCGCCGCCGCCGGTGACCTCGACGCGCTCGCCCAGGCGAAGACCGCGCACACCGGGGGCGCCTCGCCGCTGTCGCTCGCCAACCGCGAGATCGGCGCACTGCCGCCGCAGGCCAAGGCCGAGGCGGGCAAGCGCGTGGGCCAGGCCCGCGGCGCGGTCTCCAAGGCCCTCGCCGCCCGTCAGGCGGAGCTGGAGGCGGAGCGGGACGCCCGCGTGCTGGTCGAGGAGGCGGTGGACGTCACACTGCCCTACGACCGCACCCCGGCAGGCGCCCGCCACCCGCTGACGACCATCATGGAGCGCGTCGCGGACGTCTTCGTGGCCATGGGCTACGAGGTCGCCGAGGGCCCCGAGGTCGAGGCGGAGTGGTTCAACTTCGACGCCCTGAACTTCGTGCCCGACCACCCGGCCCGGCAGATGCAGGACACGTTCTTCGTCCAGGGCCCCGACGGCGCCAGGAACGACGAGTCCGGGGTCGTGCTGCGCACCCACACCTCGCCGGTCCAGGCCCGCTCCCTGCTCGACCGGGAGCCCCCGGTCTACGTCGTGTGCCCCGGCCGCGTCTACCGCACCGACGAGCTCGACGCGACGCACACCCCGGTCTTCCACCAGATCGAGCTGCTGGCCATCGACGAGGGCCTCACCATGGCCGACCTCAAGGGCACCCTCGACCACATGGTCCAGGCGCTCTTCGGCCCGGACATGAAGACCCGGCTGCGGCCGAACTTCTTCCCGTTCACCGAGCCGTCCGCCGAGATGGACATGGTCTGCTTCGTCTGCCGCGGCGCGTCCGTCGGCAACCCGGACCGCCCCTGCCGCACCTGCGGCAGCGAGGGCTGGATCGAGCTCGGCGGCTGCGGCATGGTCAACCCCAAGGTGCTCATCGCCTGCGGCGTCGACCCCCAGAAGTACAGCGGATTCGCCTTCGGGTTCGGCATCGAACGGATGCTGATGTTCCGCCACAACGTAGAAGACATGCGAGACATGGTCGAGGGTGACGTCCGGTTCACCCGGCCGTTCGGGATGGAGATCTGATGCGCGTCCCGCTTTCCTGGCTGCGGGAGTACGTCGACCTGCCGGCGACGGAGACCGGCCGTGACGTACAGGCCAAGCTCGTCGCCGTGGGTCTGGAGGTCGAGACCGTCGAGCAGATCGGCGCCGGCCTCAAGGGCCCGCTGGTCGTCGGACAGGTACTGACCATCGAGGAGCTGGAGGGCTTCAAGAAGCCCATCCGCTTCTGCACGGTCGACGTCGGCAGCGCCAACGGCACCGGCGAGCCGCAGGAGATCGTCTGCGGCGCCCGCAACTTCTCCGTCGGCGACAAGGTCGTCGTGGTCCTCCCGGGCGCCGTGCTGCCCGGCGACTTCGCGATCGCCGCCCGCAAGACGTACGGCAAGACCTCGCACGGCATGATCTGCTCCACCGACGAGCTCGGCATGGGCGACGACGGCACGCACGGCATCATCGTGCTGCCGCCCGAGCACGAGGTCGGCACCGACGCGATCGAGCTGCTCCAGCTCGTCGACGAGGTCCTGGACATCGCCGTCACGCCGGACCGGGGCTACTGCCTCTCCATGCGCGGCGTGGCCCGCGAGACCGCCATCGCGTACGGGCTGCCGCTGCGCGACCCGGCGCTGCTGGACGTGCCCGCGCCGAACGCGTACGGCTACCCGGTCAAGGTCGCCGACCCGATCGGCTGCGACCGGTTCACCGCGCGCACCGTCGTCGGCCTCCAGCCCGAGGCCCGCTCCCCGATCTGGCTCCGGCGCCGGCTGCAGAAGGCCGGGATGCGCCCGATCTCGCTCGCCGTCGACATCACCAACTACGTGATGCTGGAGCTCGGCCAGCCGCTGCACGCCTACGACCGCTCCCGCATCGACGGGCCGATCGGGGTGCGCCGCGCCCAGCAGGGCGAGAAGCTCACCACCCTCGACGGCACGGTCCGCGTCCTGGACGCCGAGGACCTGGTCATCACCGACAACCGCGGGCCGATCGGCCTCGCGGGCGTCATGGGCGGTGCCAACACCGAGATCGCGGACGTCCAGGACGGCGAGCACCGCAGCACCGAGGTCGTCATCGAGGCCGCGCACTTCGACGCGATCTCGATCGCCCGGACCGCGCGCCGCCACAAGCTGTCCTCCGAGGCGTCCAAGCGCTTCGAGCGCGGCTCGGACCCGCAGGCCGCCGCTGCCGCCGCGCAGCGCACCGTCGACCTGCTGGTGCTGCTCGCCGGCGGCACCGCCGAGGCCGGGGTCACCGAGGTCAGCGCCCCGTCCGCGCCCCGGACCATCGCGATGCCCGCGAACCACCCCGACAAGGTGGCCGGCGTCGACTACGGGCGCGAGACCGTCGTGCGCCGCCTCCAGGAGGTCGGCTGCGACGTCTACGGGCAGGACGAGCTGATCGTCACCGTGCCGTCCTGGCGCCCCGACCTCGGCGAGCCGAACGACCTCGCCGAAGAGGTCATCCGGCTGGAGGGCTACGAGAACCTCCCGTCGACCCTCCCGACCCCGCCGTCGGGCCGCGGGCTCACCGACCGCCAGCGGCTGCACCGCCGGGTCGGCCGGGCACTCGCCGGGGCCGGCTACGTCGAGGCGCTGAACTACCCGTTCATCGGCGACGCCGTCCTCGACCAGCTCGGGTTCGACACCGACGACGCCCGCCGCCGTACCGTCAAGCTGGTCAACCCGCTCTCCGACGAGGAGCCGGCGCTGCGCACCACGCTGCTGCCGGGCCTGCTCGGCGCACTGCGGCGCAACGACGGCCGAGGCAGCCACGACCTCGCGCTCTTCGAGACCGGCCTGGTCTTCCGGCCCACGGGCACGGAGACCAAGGCCGTACGGCTGCCGGTCGACCGCCGGCCCACCGCGGAGGAGATCGCCGGGCTCGACGCCTCGCTGCCGCGTCAGCCGCGCCGCGCCGCGGTCGTTCTCGCGGGCGCCCGCGAGCAGGCCGGCTGGTGGGGCAAGGGCCGTCCGGCCGACTGGGCGGACGCGGTCGAGGCCGCCCGCGCGATCGCCCACGAGGCCGGTGTCGAGGTGACCGCGCGTGCCGACCAGCACGCGCCGTGGCACCCGGGCCGCTGCGCCGCGCTGTACGTCACGGTGAACGGCGAGGAGACGCTCTTCGGGCACGCGGGCGAACTCCACCCGCGGGTCGTCAAGGCGCTCCACCTGCCTGAGCGGACCTGCGCCGCCGAGGTCGAGCTCGACGTCCTGGAGCAGGCCGTCGACGGCGCGCTCCAGGCGCCCCGGATCTCCACCTTCCCGGTGGCGACCCAGGACGTCGCGCTGATCGTCGCGGAGAACGTCCCGGCCGCCGACGTGGAGCGGGCGCTGCGCGAGGGCGCGGGCGAACTCCTCGAATCGGTGCGGCTGTTCGACGTCTTCACCGGTGAGCAGATCGGTGCGGGCCGCAAGTCCCTGGCGTACGCGCTGCGCTTCCGCGCGGCGGACCGCACGCTGACGGTGGACGAGGCCTCGGCCGCGCGCGACGCGGCGGTGGCCCTGGCCGCCGAGCGGACGGGCGCGGTGCTGCGGGGCGCGTAGCGTTCCGCCCGAACACGGCGAGGAGGGGCGCAATCGGTCATCGGATGCGCCCCTCCTGCCATGCTCGCCGAACGGCGTGGACCGCACGCGGGCCCCGGCGCGGCCCGGGGGAACCCGGCTCCGAGCCGACCCCGCAGCCACCCTCCGATCCGTGGGCAGTGGGCCGTGCGGTCCGGCACCGTCCGCGCTGCCTCGGAGTGCCGGGCAGGTCGGCGGCGCGGACGGCGCGGTTGCGGGTCGTCGTACTGTACGAGGGGGAGCAGACGACCCGTCCGCCTCTTGCGAGACGACTGATTCAACCGATCCGCGCGCCGGCGCAACAGGGTGCGCAGCGGGACGGTTCGGGCATTGCGTTCACACCCCGTGTGAATCGTGCTCCACTGGTGCGACACGCCTCGGCGTGCCGAACCACCGGAGGGGCACATGGGGGCAACGGAGCCCAACATTCTGCTGGCTGCCCTGATCGAGGAGGCGGGCGTCTCCCGGGCGGGTCTCGCCGCGCACATCAACCGGGCCGGCCGCCCCCGCGGGCTGCGACTGCGGTACGAACACACCGCCGTGGCCCGCTGGCTGAAGGGGCAGCGCCCGCGCGGCCAGGTGCCCGACCTGATCTGCGAGGTGCTCGGCAACCGGCTGAGCAGGCCCGTCTCGCTGGACGACATCGGCATGGCGGCCCCGGGCACCGGTTCTCCCGTACCCGGCTCCTCGCTCACCGGCTTCGTGGAGCGCGCCACCGCGCTGTGGCGCTCGGACGAGGCGCAGCGCCCGCACGCCCTCGCCCCGGCCGCCGTCACGGGTACCACGGCGGTGATGCCGGTATGGGAGTGGGAGAACCCGCCGGAGGACACCGATGTCTCCCGCGACGGAGCGACCCGTGTCTCCATGGCCGACATAGTGACCCTGCGCGCGGCCCGTACCCACTACGAACTGATGTACCGCCGGGCGGGCGGAATCGCGACCCGGTCCCGCGTCGTCGGCTTCCTCAACGCCGAGGCCGCCCCGTTGCTGCGCGGCGGCCACAGCGACGCGATGGGCCGCCGGCTGTACCGGGCGGCCGGCGGGCTGGTGGCGGTCGCGGGGATCTGCGCGTACGACTCCGACGCGCACGGGCTCGCCCAGCGCTACTTCCACCAGGCGCTGCGGCTGGCCAAGGCGAGCGGGGACCGGGGGCTCGGCGGCTATGTGATCGCCCTGCTGGTCAACCAGTCGCTCCTTCTCGCCGACTACCGCCAGTCCGTGGCCTTCGCCCAGGCGGCGCTGCGGGCCGCCACCGGACACATCAGCCCGGCGCTCGCCGCCGATCTCTACGCGATGCAGGCCAAGGCGTACGCCCGTCTCGGCGACGCGAGCGGCGCCCGCGAGTGCATCCGGCGCGCCGAGTCGGAGGCCGGGCGCATCCTGCCGGGCCGGGAACCGGACGAGACGGGCTACGTGCAGCCGGGCCTGGTCGATGTGCAGGTGGCCGAGGCGCTGCTCGGCATCGGCGATCTGCCGGGGGCCCGGGAGCACGCGGCGAAGGCGGTACGGATCCCGGCGCACGACCGGGGCCGGGTGCACCGGCTGGCCATGCTGACCCACGTCGAACTGCGTCAGGGGGAGGCGGACCGGGCGGCGGCCACCGCGGTGGAGATGGCGGAGCGGGCCGGGGGCATGGAGTCGCGGCGGCTGCGCGACCGGCTGCGCGCCGTGCGCGAGGACCTGGTCGCGAGCGGCTGCGCGGATGCGGGGCGGGCCGCCGAACTGATCGACGGGGCGTTGCGCGTACCGCTGTGAGTGCGGAGCGGGGGATACCGGTACGTTCCCTTCCGGTCCTGCTCCTGCTGCGATGTTGCCACCTACTTGTCGGAAGGTGGCAAAACCGTGCAATGGACGAACCTGAACGAACAAACTGTGTATGAGAACCGCTGGTTCCGGGTCAATCTGGCGGACGTCGTCATCCCCGACGGACGCCATCTCGACCACTACCTCATCCGGCTGCGCCCCGTCGCGGCGGCCACCGCGGTCAACGAGGCCGACGAGGTGCTGCTGCTCTGGCGGCACCGGTTCATCACGGACAGCTGGGGCTGGGAGCTCGCCGCGGGCGTCGTGGAGGACGGCGAGGACAACGAGGCCGCCGCCGCCCGGGAGATGGAGGAGGAGACCGGCTGGCGCCCCGGTCCGCTGCGCCCGCTGCTGACCGTGGAGCCGTCGAACGGCCTCATCGACGCCCGGCACCACCTCTACTGGTCCGACCGGGCCGACTGGACCGGCACGCCCAGCGACGCCTTCGAGTCCTCGCGCCGCGAGTGGATACCGCTCAAGCTGGTGCCCGGCCTGATCCTGCGCGGCGAGATCCCGGCCGCGGGCATGGCCGCCGGACTGATGATGCTGCGCCACTTACGGCTGGGGTGAGCAGCGCACGACCGCGTACGGGGCCGGTCCGGGGATCGCCCGGCCCGGCCCCGTACGGGCACGGAGGAAGGATCAGGAGTACGGGTAGAAACCCGAGCCCGTCTTGCGGCCGAGCCTGCCCGCGTCCACCATGCGCTGGAGCAGCGGGGGAGCGGCGTACAGCGGCTCCTTGAACTCCGCGTACATCGAGTCGGCGACCGAGGCCACCGTGTCGAGACCGATCAGGTCGGAGAGCTTGAGCGGGCCCATCGGGTGGGCGCAGCCGAGCTCCATGCCGTTGTCGATGTCCTCACGGCTGGCGATCCCCGACTCGAACATCCGGATCGCGGAGAGCAGATACGGGATCAGCAGCGCGTTGACGACGAAGCCGGAGCGGTCCTGGGCGCGGATCGGGTGCTTGCCCAGCACGTCCTGGACCAGGGCCTCGGCCCGCTTGACCGTCTCGTCGGACGTCGTCAGGGCGGGGATCAGCTCGACGAGCTTCTGCACCGGGGCCGGGTTGAAGAAGTGGATGCCGATGACCTGGTCCGGGCGGGAGGTCGCCACGGCCAGCTTCACCAGCGGGATGGAGGAGGTGTTCGAGGCGAGGATCGCGTCCTGCCGGGTCACCACCTGGTCGAGCACCTGGAAGATCTCGGTCTTGACCTGCTCGTTCTCCACGACGGCCTCGATGACGAGATCGCGGTCGGCGAATTCGCCCAGGTCCGTGGTGAAGCTCAGCCGGGCGAGTGTCTCGTCGCGCTCCTCCGGAGTGATCTTGCCGCGGTCGGCGGCCTTCGAGAGGGAGTTGTGCAGCCGGGTGCGGCCGATCTCCAACGCCTCGCCGGTGGTCTCGGCCACCATGACCTCAAGACCGCTGCGGGCGCACACCTCCGCGATGCCCGCGCCCATCTGGCCACAGCCCACCACTCCGACGCGTGCAATGTCGGCCATAGAGTCCGTCACCTCGTGCCTTTCGCTGTTCTGCGTGTCGCAGGTTCCCGTCTGATTCCGGTGCCCGCCCCGACCCCCCGACGTTACTCCGCGCCCTACGGGTCATCGTGGGCCGGGGCGGGCATGCTCTGCGTTACGCCTGGATACAGGGGTGACGGACCGTTGACGACGATGACAGAGAGACGGCAGGTGCAGCGAAATGCGGCAAATGGCCCGAAGAAGCTTTGTGGCGGGAGCGGCCGGGGTGGTCGCGGGGGTGGTGAGCACCGTCACCCTGGCCGGTGACGCCTTCGCGGGCCCCTCCCGGCGGACCGGTGCGCCGGAGCACTCCCGCCGCCATGTCGTCCGGCGAGAGCTGCGCGGGATGTGGGTCGCCACCGTCGCCAATCTGGACTGGCCCTCGGCGCCCGGCCTGAGCGCTGCCGCCCAGAAGGCCGAGCTGATCGCCTACCTCGACGAGGCCGTGGACCGGCGGCTGAACACCGTCGTCCTCCAGGTCCGGCCGACCGCCGACGCGTTGTGGCCCTCGCCCTACGAACCGTGGGCCCAGTACCTCACCGGCGTCCAGGGCAAGGACCCCGGCTGGGATCCGCTGGGCACCGCCGTCCGTGAGGCGCACCGCCGCGGACTGGAGCTGCACGCCTGGTTCAACCCGTACCGGGTCGCCAACCACACCGACCCGTCCCGGCTGGCCGCCACCCACCCGGCCCGGCTGCACCCCGACTGGGTCCTGCCGTACGGCGGGAAGCTGTACTACAACCCCGGGATTCCGGAGGTCCGCAGCTTCGTCCAGGACGCGATGCTCGACGCGGTCCGCCGCTACGACATCGACGCCGTGCACTGGGACGACTACTTCTACCCGTACCCGGTGGCCGGGCAGGTCTTCGACGACGACGCCACGTACCGCAAGTACGGCGCGGGCTTCCCGGACAAGGCGGCCTGGCGGCGCGACAACACCGACAGGCTGGTGCGCGAGACCGCCGAGCGGATCAAGAAGATCAAGAAGAACGTCCAGTTCGGGATCAGCCCGTTCGGGGTGTGGCGCAACGCCTCCACCGATCCGCTCGGCTCCGACACCAAGGCGGGCGTGCAGACCTACGACGATCTGTACGCCGACACCCGCGGCTGGATCAGGAAGGGCTGGATCGACTACATCTGCCCGCAGATCTACTGGAACATCGGCTTCGCCGCCGCCGACTACGCCAAGCTGCTGTCCTGGTGGAGCGAGGTGGTGCGCGGCACGGAGGTCGACCTGTTCGTGGGGGAGGCGCTGTACAAGGCCGGTGACCCGGCCCAGCCCGCAGCCTGGCAGGACCCGGCCGAACTCTCCCGGCACATCGACCTCGCCGCCCGGTACGACCAGGTGCGCGGCCATGTGTACTTCTCCGGGAAGGACGTGGTCAGGGACCGGATCGGGGCCATGGACCGAGTGGTCGGCGACCACTACCGCAGCAGGGTGCGTCCACCCCGCTGACCGAACGGGGTGGACGCGACGGGTGATCGGGGCGGGCCGCCGGGAACGGACCGGCCCGGCCCCGCCCCGGGAGCGAGGATCGGGGCCGGCCGCCGGAGGCCGTTACGGAGTCTCCGGGGCCTGCTTCCGGGTGCCGGTGTGCTGTACGACGCTGTCGGGACCGGGTGAAATCAGGTGTTCGTGTCCGTCCTCGAAGCGGACGCGGTACGGGGGAGTGCCCCCGGCCCCGAGCACTTCGACGATTTCTGCGACCTTGTCGTGCTGTCCCACGGTCCTGCCGTGCATCAGCAGCCGGTCGCCCGTGTGTGCCTCCATCGGGACTGACCTCCTCACGGGTGACGGTCCATGTCGACAAGTCTATGACCGAAAGCCGACTTCGCCCGGTGGGGAGGACGGGGCGTTCACCGCGTACGCCGCTCACGCCCCGTCCGCTGGGTGGCCGCGATGCAGACGAGCACCGCGATCGCGGCCACCGGCGCCGCCGCCGGGACCGTCTCGTCGAGCAGCAGGGACGACCACAGCAGGGTCAGCAGCGGCTGCGCGAGCTGGAGCTGGCTGGCCCGCGGCACCCCGATCTCCGCCATCCCCCGGTACCAGACGTACAGCCCGAGGAACGCCGAACCGGCCGCCACCCAGACCAGGCCGATCACCCCGTGAGCGGTCAGCCGCACCGGCTCGGCCGGCAACGCGAGCGCCGTCCCCGCCACCGAGAGCGGCAGACAGAGCACCAGCGACCAGGCGGCCACCTGCCAGCCCGGCACGACCCGGGCCAGCCTGCCCCCCTCCGTGTAGCCCGCCGCACAGACCAGCAGCGCGCCGAACAGATACAGATCGGCGCCGGACAGCGCGCCCCCGCTCTGCTGCACGGTGAACGCGATCACCACGGCCGCGCCGGCCAGCGCCGCGATCCAGAAGGCGCGCGACGGCCGTGCTCCGGTCCGCAGCGAGGAGAACACGGCGGTGGTCAGCGGCAGCAGGCCCACGACCACGGCCGCGTGCGAGGTCGTCGAGGTCTGCAACGCGAGCGTGGTCAGGAGCGGAAAGCCGATCACCCCGCCCGCGGCGACCACGGCCAGCCCGGCCCAGTGCCGGCGGTCCGGCAGGGCGACGCCTCCCAGGAGCAGCGCCCCGCCCGCGATCACCGCGCCCAGCAGGGTACGCAGCGCCACCAGGGACCAGGGGCCGAAGCTCTCCAGGCCCCAGGCGGTGGCGGGAAAGGTCAGTGAGAAGGCGAAGACACCGAGCCCGGCGAGCACGAGGCCGCCGCGATGCGACTCACGGCCGGTGGCGGCGTTGCCGTCGGTGCTGGTGCTGGTGCTGGTGCCGGTGTTGGTGTGTTCGGCGCTGCCGGTCCTGGCGCCGGGACGGGCATCGGACGACGGGCCGAGTGCTATCGGGTTGTCATTGATAGCGCTATTCTCTGCTCTCATGCACGAGCGTAGCAGTGTCGCCGACCTCGCCGGATCCCTCCGGAGTGAACTGAACCGCTACTCGCCAGGTGGAAAGCTGCCGTCCAGCCGGGCCCTGGTGGAGCGCTTCCGGGTCAGCCCCGTCACCGTCTCCCGGGCCGTCGCCCAGCTCGTCGCCGAGGGGCTCGTGGTCACCAGGCCCGGTTCCGGAGCCTTCCGGGCGCAGCCCCGCACCGATGTGCCCCCGCCCGGCGACACCTCCTGGCAGGAGGTGTCCCTCAGCGGCGACGGCGGGCCGGAAGCGGTGCCGCGCACCGTCGACGCCTCCGGGGTCCTGGCCACGCTCGCCGCACCGCCGCCCGGAGTCATCGAGCTGAACGGCGGCTACCTCCACTCCTCCCTGCAGCCGGAGCGGGCGCTCGCCGCCGCCCTCGCCCGGGCCGGCCGCCGCCCCGGCGCCTGGGACCGGCCGCCCACCGACGGCCTGACCGAACTGCGGGCCTGGTTCGCCCGCGAGATCGGGCCAGCGCTCGGCGCCGCCGACGTACTGATCACCGCGGGTGGTCAGAGCGCCCTGGCCACCGCGCTGCGCGCACTCGCCCCGCCCGGCGCCCCGCTCCTGGTCGAATCACCCACCTACCCGGGCATGCTGGCGGTCGCCCGCGCCGCCGGACTGCGGCCCGTGCCGGTGCCCATGGACGCCGACGGCGTACGGCCGGAGCTGCTCGAAGCGGCGTTCCGGGCCACCGGCGCCCGCGTCTTCGTCTGCCAGCCGCTCTTCCAGAACCCGACCGGCGCGGTCCTGGCCCCCGAACGGCGCGCCGAGGTGGTCCGGATCGCCCGCGCGGCGGGCGCCTTCGTCGTCGAGGACGACTTCGCGCGCCGGCTCGTCCACGAAGACGCCGGACCGCTGCCCGCCCCCCTGGCCGCCGACGACCCGGACGGGGTGGTCGTCCATGTCTGCTCCCTGACCAAGATCGCCTCGCCGAGCCTGCGGGTGGGGGCGCTCGCCGCCCGCGGGCCGGTGCTGGGCCGGCTGCGCGCCATCCAGATCGTCGACAGCTTCTTCGTCCCCCGCCCGCTCCAGGAGGCCGCGCTCGAACTCGTCGGCTCCCCGGCATGGGGCCACCACCTGCGTTCCGTGTCGACCGCTCTGCGCGACCGGCGCACCGCCATGACGACGGCCCTGAGCCTGGAACTGCCCGGTCTCACGCTTCCGCACCTCCCCGCCGGCGGCGGCAGCCTCTGGCTGCGCCTGCCCGAGGCGGAGGCCGGCACGGACGAGTCCGCGGTGGTCTCGGCGGCCCTGCGCGCGGGTGTCGCCATCACGCCCGGCCGCCCCTACTTCTGCGCCGAACCCCCGTCCCAGCAGATCCGGTTGAGCTTTGCCGCGGCCGCCGGGGCGGCCGAGATCGCCGAGGGGATCCGCCGGCTGCGCACCGCCTGCGACGAGGTACTGGCCGGTTCCGGCGGCGGCCCGCGACCCTGACCCGGCAGACCCGGGTGTCCCATGAGAAGGGCGGTTCTGGCCAATCGGGGGCGGGTGCGGTGCGATCCGCCTCGCTCCGGACCGGGCCGCACGGACTTGCGAAGGCCCTCTTGACCGGAAGGGTGTTCGGATCCACGATCACCGCCATGACTTCCAGAGTCTCGTTGGTCGCCACGGCTCGCAGCTCCGCCCTGCTCGCCGAGCGCTTCGACGACGACCGGCCGCTCGACCACACCGGTCTGTACGAGATCGGGCTCGCCGCGCCCGCCCTCATGCCGTTGGGTGCCGCCGAGCTGCGCTACTGCTCGCCGACCCCGCGCAGCCGTGCCACCGGCGACGCGCTGGGCTTCGCCCCGCTCGTCCAACCGGCCCTGCGCGACTGCGACATGGGCCGCTGGCGGGGCTGCACTCTCGCCGACGTCACAGCGTGCGAACCCGCGGCGGTCGACGCCTGGCTGGCCGATCCGCGCTCCGCCCCGCACGGCGGCGAGCCGCTGCTCGCGTTCATCTCGCGGATAGGGGGCTGGCTGGACACCCGCCCCGTGTGTGAGGGCGCCATCGTCGCCGTCGCCGAACCGGCGGTCGTCCGGGCCGCTCTCGTCTACGCGCTCAAGGCCCCGCCGTCGGCGTACTGGAGCGTGGACGTCGGACCGCTCTCCACGGTCACGCTGACCGGTGTGCCGGGCCGCTGGAGTCTCAGGCTCGAAGCGGGAGTCCGCTGACCGTTCACCGGGACGGCCGGTGCTCCGCGGTGCGTGCGGGCTCCCGGGAGCGGGAGCCCCCGCCGACGGGGCGGGAAGCGCTGGTCGGCGCACGGTTCATGGCCGGGGGTCGCCCGTTCCGGGCGCGGTGTCCGTGTCGGCCGAGGTCCTCTCGCCCCGGCGCCCCGGCCGCCGGACACTGGCCGGAATTCGCCGTGGTGGTCGGGGGATCCGGGTGCCGGCCACCGTTGTGCGGCGGCCGGCACCGCACCGCTCAGCCGTTCTCCGGCGGGGCGGTGATCAGGCTGAGGGCCTCGGCGATGCCCGCCTCGGCGGCCGCCTTGTCGATGCCGAGACCGGTCAGCACCCCCGTGCCGTCCTCCTGCTCCAGCAGCGCGAGCAGAATGTGCTCGGTGCCGATGTAGTTGTGGCCCATCCGGAGCGCCTCGCGAAAGGTCAGCTCCAGTGCCTTGCGGGCCCCGGCGTCGTACGGAACGAGCTCCGGCAGCTCGCCGGTCGCGGCCGGCGGCAGCGCCTCGGTCGCGGCCCCGCGGACGGCCTCCAGGGTGATGCCCTGGGCCTTGACGAACGCCGCCGCCAGCCCTTCCGGCTCGCTGAGCAGCCCCAGCACCAGGTGCTGCGTGCCCACCTCGTCGTTGTGTGCCGAGCGGGCCTCGTTCTGCGCGGCCATCACCACGTTCTTGGCGCGCGGGGTGAAGCGGCTGAACCCCTGACTGGGGTCGAGATCCGACACCTCGCCGGGGTCCTTGGCCACGAACCGCTTCTGGGCGGCCTGCCTGGTCACCCCCATGCTCTTGCCGATGTCGGTCCAGGAGGCGCCGGAGCGCCGGGCCTGGTCCACGAAGTGTCCGATCAGGTGGTCGGCCACGTCACCGAGGTGGTCCGCGGCGATCACCGCGTCGGAGAGCTGGTCGAGGGCGTCGGTGTGAACCTTCTTGATGGCCTCGATCAGGTCGTCGAGGCGCACGGGATGCGTCGGGCGTACGGGATTCACCATGTGTCAACCGTAGGTTGACAGTCTCCAGGTGTCAACTGCCGGTTGACAGTCAGGGATGCGTTCCGGTCGCCGGGCTCAGTGCGAGGAGTTGCAGAAGACGCACGCCTCCCCGTACTCCGGCGCGCACAGGAGGCGGTGCCGTACGCACGACGCCATGACGGCCTCCTCCGGGCCGGGAAAAGGGGAGTCGTCGCCGTTGCGGAGCCCGGCGTCGGCGGGGTCGAACGCCTCGACCATCTCGCGGTACTGCCGCAGATATCTCTCGGCGAACGGCGGCTCGTAGCCCAGCTCGTCCCACCGGTGCCTGCGCAGCGCCAGATCGAGCACCCGCAGGACGAAACCCTTCGCCGCCGCCCGCTCGCCCGGTGAGCGGCCCCAGTCGATGTCCGCCAGGTCGAATCCGACCGCTCCGCGCCCCATGACGCCCTGGTCCTGCAGGGCCAGCAGGGTGGCGAAGCGGTACTCCCAGACGCTGTCGGCGAGATCGGACACGGCCAGTACGAGCACGTCGACGAAGACCGCCGTGCCTCCGTTGGACAGGGACAGGGCGCGGCCCCCGCCGTGGAATGTGTTCCCCATCCCGGCACCGTACCGAGCGGGGCCGGTGTCGCCCGGACGCCGGTACGACGGAGCGCGCCGCCCGGCGGGACTGCCGGGCGGCGCGCTCGATCCAGCTGCTGTGCGTGCGGGTCAGAGAACGCCGCTGTCCGCGATGGTGATCTTCGCCTGCGGGCGGCCGCTCTGCGTGCCGAGGCCCTCGATCTTCTTGACCAGGTCCATGCCGGCCTCGTCGTCGACCTCGCCGAACACCACGTGCTTGCCGTCCAGCCACGACGTCACGATCGTCGTGATGAAGAACTGCGAGCCGTTGGAGTCGGGGCCGCTGTTGGCCATGGACAGCTGGCCCGGCTTGGTGTGCGCGAGCTTGAAGTTCTCGTCGGGGAACTTGGCGCCGTAGATGCTCTGGCCGCCGGTGCCGTCGCCCCGGGTGAAGTCGCCGCCCTGGAGCATGAAGGCGGGGATGATGCGGTGGAACGAGGACCCCTTGTAGCCGAAGCCCTTCTCGCCGGTCGCCAGGGCGCGGAAGTTCTCCGCCGTCCTGGGAACGATGTCGTCGAACAGTTTGAACGTGATCCGCCCGGCGGGCTCGTCGTTGATGGTGATGTCGAAGTAAACCTTGCTCGTCATGGAACCATCCTGACATCGACGCGTTCGGGGCCGACGGGCGGGCACGGTCACGGCCCGGCGGAAGGACGGTTCCGAGGCCCTGCCGGTGCACCGTAGCGGCTTCAGCGGGTGTGTTGCAGATGGGCGCCGATCTGCAGAAACGCCTGGACCAGCGGGGCCTGGGGGACGGCCGGGGACATCACCTGGGATCCGAAGTGGACGATGACGGTCTCCAGCCCGGGGGAGACGAAGAGCCGCTGGCCGTGGATGCCGCTGGCCATGAAGGAGCCGTGGGGGTCGTTCAGGATCCACCAGAAGTCGTGGTACGAGAGGGTGGCGGGGGAGTCGGGCGGCGCGGCGGGGAAGCGGACGCGTTCGGCGTAGCCCTTCGGGGCGTCGGGGATGGCGGCGGTCACGGCGGCCGGCACGATCTGCCGGTCCCCGACCGCGCCGCCGCAGCGGATCATCTCGCCGAGCCGGGCGATGTCGCGTGCGGTGGCGCTGAATCCGCCGCAGGCCGCCTCGACGCCTTCGCCGTCCAGTACGTAATAGGCGTCCTCGTCGGCGCCCAGCCGGGACCAGAGCAGCTCGCTCAGCAGGGCCGAGGTGGTGGTGCCGGTGATCCGGCGGAGGATCTCGGCGAGCGCCTCGACATTGCCGTTCTCGTAGCGGAACCCGGTTCCCGGGGCGGCTGTCGCGCGTGCGGTGGCGAGGTGTTCGCGGATGCCGGTGGGGCCGCTGTAGCCGTAGGGGCGCAGTGCCGGTGCGACGACGGCGAAGTAGCGCTGGGCCTCGACGGGCTTGTCGAAGGGGCGCCCGGCGTACGAGACCTGGGTCCCCATGTGCAGCAGATGGTCGACGGTGCTGTCCCCGAAGGCGGTCCCGGCGAGCTCGGGGATGTACGAGGAGGCCGTCGCGGTGCGGTCGAGGACCCCCTGGTGGGCCAGTACGGCTGCCACGAGACCCAGGTACGACTTGGCCGCCGAGGCGTTGAAGTGGGCGTCGTGCGGCCGCAGTCCGTGCAGATGGCTCTCGTGGACGACGGTGCCGCGGTGCATCACCAGGAACGCGTCGGTCCGGGCGGACTCGAAGAGGTCCTGGAGGGTCAGGACGCGGCCGTCGGGCGCGGTGATCGTGAGCCGGTCGAGACCGGCGGCGTCCGTCGGCAGATCGCGGGCGGGGCCCGGCCCGCGCCACACCCGCCGGCTGGGGAGCAGCTCCCGCCCCGATGTGGTGTAGCGGCGTACCCATGCCGGGTCGGTGTAGCCCCGGGACCAGTGGAGATCCGCCAGCGGTGCGTCGGTCATGCGCGCTCCTCGACATTGAGTGACGTTCTGATCGCTACCATACACACCGTCTGCTTTCTGTGAATGCGTGCAACCCGGCACACGCATCTCCTGTGGTCGGCACGCGATGTGGTCTCCCGCTTGGTCACCCGCTTGAAGCAGAACCATTGACCGGAAGTGTCCGGCGAGTTACGTTGCCGAATCAACAGCCCGCTAATGGACGCTCTGTTCAATTTCCTCGTGGCCGTACCCGGACGATGCGCGCCCGGACGGTGCGTGCCCGGACGGGAGCGCCGCCGCCGTCCGCGTACGCCCACCCGCCGTCACGCGACATCCCGGCGCGGGGCGTCCCGTCACCAGAGCACCCGCCCCTGCTTCCTCCCGCACCGCAGGAGTCTCCCTATGTCCTCGCAGCCCTCACCGCCGCTGGTCCTCGACGGATCCGGCGACCCCGGGCCACCGGCGTTCGACCGGCGCCGCGCCTGGCTCGTCACCGCGATGATCGTCACGTTCATGATCATCAACTTCGCGGACAAGTCGGTGCTCGGACTCGCGGCCGACCCGATCATGGAAGAGCTGGACATCAGCCACAGCGCCTACGGCCTGATCTCCAGCTCCTACTCGATCCTGTTCAGCCTCTCCGGGCTGGTCGTCGGCTTCTTCGCCGCCCGTATCTCCAGCCGCGTCCTGCTGTTCGTGATGTGCCTGGTGTGGGGCGTGGCCCAGCTGCCGGTCCTGATCGTGGCCGCCGTGCCCGCGCTCGTCGCGGGCCGGGTGCTGCTCGGCGCGGCCGAGGGGCCCGCCACCCCGATGTCGATGCACGCCCTCTACAAGTGGTTTCCGGTCGGCCGCCGCGGTCTGCCCTCGGCCCTCCAGATCGGCGGTGCCGCCCTCGGCACTCTCGTGGCGGCGCCCGTGGTGACCTGGCTGATCACCGGGTTCGGCTGGCGTGCCGCCTTCGTCGCGCTGGCCCTGACGAGCCTGACGTGGAGTGTGGTGTGGTGGTTCGTCGGGCGCGACGGACCCCATGACCAGCCTTCCGCGCGGGTGCGGGCCGGGACCGCCGGGTCGGGCGGTCCGGCCGGGGCCACCGGGCCGGACCGCGTCCCCTACCGCCGACTGCTGCTGAGCGGCACGGTGATCGGGAGCGTGACCAGCGCCTTCGGGGCGTCCTGGGCGATGACCCTCAGTCAGGCGTGGCTGCCGTCGTACCTCAGGAACGAACTCACCATGAGCCCGGGAACGGCGGCGGCGGTACTCAGCGCGGTGGCCGCCCTCAGCTTCGTCCTGCTGCTGGCGCTGTCCCCCGCGGTCGACCGGCTGACCCGGCGGGGCCTGTCGCTGCGGCTCTCCATCGGGGCGCCGCAGGGCGTGGCGGTGATGTGCGCCGGGGCGGCGATGGCGGTGTTCCCCTTCGTCGGGCCGCTGCCGGTACGGCTCGCACTGATCGCGGTCGCCTTCGCGGTCCACTCCATCGCGTTCCCGCTGCACTACATGACGGCCGCGGCGGTCGTGCCGGCCTCCCAGCGCGGTGCGCTCTTCGGGATCGTGGCCGCGACGGGCACGCTCCCCGGCCTGCTGGCCCCGTCCCTGACGGGCCGTCTGCTGGATTCGGCGTCCTCGACGGGCGCGGGCTACACGCAGTCGTTCGCCGTCGCGGCGGCGGTCATGATCGTCTGCGGTGCGGTGTCGGTCTGCTGCATCCGTCCGGCCCGGGATGCGGCGCGGCTGGGGGCCGCCGCCCGGTAGCGCCGGGCGCGCCCGCCGTTCCGCCGAGCCGGGCGTGCCGCGGGTCAGTCCTGATCCGGCGCGGTGAATCCGCTGGCCCAGTAACGGCCGTGCAGGGCCAGGTCGAGAAGCATGCGCACCGCCTCCTCGGCGGGCATCGGCGGGCTGTCCTGCTCGGCCCACCAGCGCAGTACGGCGACCTGCTCGCCCACCCAGACCCGGGCCAGCAGGTCGGCGTCGATGCGCGGCTGGACGTTGTTGCGTTCGGCGCGGGCCTTGAACTCCCGCGCCGTCGCCGCGGCGCAGGCATCCACGAACATCTGGAGCGGCTTGCCGTCGCCCTCGCCGCGCAGGACGACCCGGTAGACGTCCCGCTCGTCGCTGACGTGCCGCAACATCTCCAGCAGCGGTTTGCCGGTGAAGCCGATGGTGCTGCCCGCGACCGCCGGCTCCAGGCGCTGCGCGAGCTGTTCGAGCAGGTCGGAGGTCACCCGCGCGAACAGATCGTCCTTGCCCTTGAAGTGCGCGTAGAACGTGGCGCGCGCGACATCGGCCTGCTCGGTGATGTCCTCGACGGTGAGCGCGCTGAAGCCGCGCTCCAGCACCAGCTCCACCAGTGCTCCGCCCAGCGCCCTGCGGGTGCGTCTGGTGCGCCTGTCCTCGGCCATGCGGCCCCCTTCGCCCTGTCGTGGATCGCTCCGTCGTGGTCCGCGCACAGTCTAGATGGCTCTTGACAGCCCACAAGATACAAAACATTGTGTCTGTAAACGTGCTGACTGTATTCAATCAGTTGGACTGTAAGGCTGGAGATCGTTGATGAACCTCGGCACCTACCTCACCCGCAGCGCCGGCTACTGGCCCGACGCCACCGCCCTGGTCTGCGGTGAGCGGTCGTGGACGTACACGGAACTGGACGGTGCGGCCGACCGCCTCGCCTCGGCCCTGACCGCCCGCGGACTGCGCCCCGGCGACGCGGTGGCCTCCCTGGCCTGGAACCGCGGGGAGCTGGTCGAGGTCGAGTTCGCCCTCTACAAGGCCGGACTGGTACGCGCGCCGATCAACGCCCGGCTGGGGCGCGGCGAGATCGAGCACATCCTGCGTTACGCGCCGGTGCGTGTCCTCGTGTTCGACGCGGCGCACCGGGAGGACGCGCTGGCTGCCGTCGAGGCCTCGGGCACCGGCTGTCTCCCCGTACTCCTGGAGGACGGCCCTGACCCGGCCGCGACGCCGGACGGCGCCGGCGTCCTCGGCTACCGGGCGCTGCTCGGCGAGGGGGATGCCGGGCCGGTCGCCATCGATGTGGACGAGGACGCTCCGTGCGTCCTGAACTTCACCTCCGGGTCCACCGGGGCACTCAAGGCCGCCGTCCAGACCTTCGGCAACCGCCTCGCCAACATGCGCAAGCTGCTGATGAGCGACGAGTCCCGCCCCCGCCCCGGCACCCGCTACCTCGCCTGCGGCCCGATCACCCACGCCACCGGCATGACCCTGCTGGCCAACGTCTTCGCCGGGGCGGCCACCCACGTACTGCCGGCCTGGAGTGCCGAGGCGTTCGCGGACACGGTGGAGAAGGAACGCATCACCACGACGTTCCTCGTCCCCGCCATGGTCAACATGGTGCTCGCCCACCCGGCCGCGGCCGGGTGGGACCTCTCCAGCCTGACCGGCGTACGCGTGGGCGGCGCACCCATCTCGCCCCAGCGCCTGCGCGACGCCGTGCGGTTCTTCGGCCCGGTCGTGGCGCAGGGCTACGGCCTGGGCGAGACCACCAGCGTGGTGGCGGGACTGAGCAGCCAGGAGATCGCCCACGCGGTCGCGGACGACCCCGAGCTGCTCCGGTCCTGCGGACGGGCGACGTACGACACCGAGGTCCGGATCGTCGACGAGGCCGGCCGGCCGCTGGCCCCCCGCGAGGTCGGTGAACTCATCGTCCGCGGTCCCGACTGCGTACGCGAGTACTGGCAGGAGCCCGAACTGTCGGCGCAGACCTTCCGTGACGGCTGGGTCCACACCGGCGATCTCGCCTGGATGCGCGAGGACGGCTATCTGTTCCTCGTCGACCGCAAGAAGGACATGATCATCTCCGGCGGGTTCAACATCTACTCCACCGAGGTCGAGGCCGCCCTGTACGAACACCCCGCTGTCCAGGAGGCATGTGTCGTCGGGGTGCCCGACGAGACATGGGGCGAAGCGGTCAAGGCCGTCATCGTGCCCCGCCCCGGCCATGCGCCGAGCGCCGACGAGATCACCGCGTTCTGCGTCGAGCGGCTCGACCGCTTCAAGAAGCCCAGGACCGTCGACTTCGTCGAGGAACTGCCCCACAACCGCAACGGAAAGCTCGACCGCAAGGCCGTGCGCGAACCGTTCTGGGCCGACGCCGACCGCCGCGTGAACTGACGGCCGCGAACCTGCGGCTGAGCGAACCGGCTGCCCTGTGAGCCGGCCGCCCTGTGAGCCGGCCGGCCCCGTGAACCGGCCGCCCCGCGGACCGACGGCCGCGCGACCGTCACGTGAGCCGCCGTGCGCAACGGCGACGGCATGTGAGCCGTCCGCCGAGTGAACCGACCCCACCGCCCCCTCGACCGGCAAGGACCTCCACGACATGACCTTCTCCCTGCGCCCCACCTACGACGACGACCCCCGGCTCGCCGACCTCGTCGGCCGGCTGCGCGACTACCTGGACGGCGAACTGGCCGACTACGAGCGCGAGCGCGGCATCACCCACGAGAGCCGCCTCACCCGCGCCGACCTCGAACCCGTCTGGCGGCGCAGCCGCGAACTGGGCTTCTACGGCATCCACCTGCCCGAGCAGTACGGCGGACAGAACCTCTCCCACACCGCGCTGGCCGCCCTGAAGGAGGAGATCGGGGCCTGCGGACGCGTGCTCGGGCACAGTGTGCTCGGGGACATGGGCGGCCCGCTGCGCGCCGGCGACATCCTGCGGCACGCCACCGAGCACCAGCTGAACACGTATCTGCTGCCCCTGGTGCGCGGCGAGCGCGCCTGTTGCTTCTCGCTGACCGAGACCGATGCCGGTTCCGACGTCAGGTCCATGCGCACCACCGCCGTCCCCGACGGCGACGGCTACCGCCTGAGCGGCCACAAGGTCTTCAGCTCCGCGGGCCCGTTCGCCGACTTCGCCATCGTCGTGGCCCGGATGGCGGGGACCGGTGAACAGGAGGGCGGGAAACCGGCCTTCTCCGCCTTCCTCGTCGACCTGGACAGCCCCGGCTGCAAGGTGCTCGACGGCGCCACCCCGATGTCCGGCGAGCACATCGAGAGCGACATCGTCCTGGACGACTGCCACGTACCCGCCCGGAACCTCCTGGGCGAGGAGGGCAAGGGCATGCGGATCGCCCTCGGCCGTGTCACCACCAACCGGCTCCTGCACTGCCCCACCGTCATCGGCGCCACCCGCCGCGCCCTCGACCTCACCCTGGAACGCACCCGCACCCGCAAGGTCGCGGGCGGGCAGCCCCTGCTGGCCCTCCAGTCGATCCAGCACAAGGTCGCCGACATGGCCACCGAGCTGTACGCGGCCCGCTCCATGACCTACGCCGCGCTCGCCGCCCTCGACCGGGGGAACGACGTACGCGTCGAGGCGTTCATGAGCAAGCTGTTCGTCGCCGAGTCCGCCTTCCGCATCCTCGACCAGGCCGTCCAGATCCACGGCAAGGAAGGCCTCACCCGGGGCAACGAGATCGAGTTCCTGTTCCGCAAGATCCGTATGTTCCGCGTCCTGACCGGCACCTCCGAGATCCAGCGCAACGGCATCGCCCACGGCCTCGCCTTCATGGCCTGACCCCACCCCGCCCCATCCGTCACGAAATGACCCTCACCCCGCAGGACAGGTGCACCCGATGACGACTCCCGCCCACCCCGCAGCCCCCGCCTGGTCGTCGCTGACCGGCAGGCGCGTCCTCGACCTCTCCCGGCTGCTGCCGGGGCCCTACGCCACGTCCATGCTCGCCGACCTCGGAGCCGACGTCATCAAGGTCGAATCCCCGCACACCGGCGACCCGTTGAGGACCGCCCCCGATCTCTTCGACACGCTCAACCGCAACAAACGGTCGGTCGTCCTCGACCTGCGCGACGAGGAGGGCCGGACCGCCTTCCTGGACCTGGTGCGCACCGCCGACGCCGTCGTGGAGAGCTTCCGCCCCGGCGTCCTCGACGGGATGGGCCTCGGCTTCGCCGCCCTCCACGAGGTCAACCCGCGCCTGGTGCTGTGCTCGCTCAGCGGCTACGGGCAGAACGGCCCGTACGCCGGGAAGCCCGGCCACGAGCTCAACTTCCTCGGCCTGTCCGGCTTCTTCGCCGTCCCCGGGCGGCTCGACGGCGAGATCACCCGCCCCGGCGTCCGGATCGGCGACATGGCCGGAGCCATGCACGCCGCCCTCGCCCTGACCGCCGCCCTCGGCCACGACGCCGTGGGCCAGCACATCGATGTGTCCCTCAGCGAATCCGTCACCGCCTGGTGCTCCCTCTTCGCGCTGCCGCTGCGCGACATCCCCGACCCCCTCGAAGCGGGCCTGGTGCAGGGCGACAACGACACCTTCACCACGGCCGACGGACGCCGCCTCTCCCTCGCCACGTTCGAGGACAAGTTCTGGTACCGCTTCCGCGCCGGACTGTCCGACGAATTCCCGGAGCTGGACACCGCCGCGTACGACCACCGCGCCGACCGCACCGCCGCGAGGCGGGCCGTGAACGACCTGCTGAACGAAGTCTTCCGGGCCCGTGATCACGCCTGGTGGGCGGAGCGTCTGGATGCCCTCGACGCCCCCTGGGCCCCGGTCCTCACCACCCCCGGCGAGCTCCTGGCCGACCCCCACACCACCGCCCGGCAGTTGTTCAGTACCCCCACCGACCCCACCGCCTGCCCGCAGGCCCGCTTCCCGGTGATCTTCGGCGCCGGCCTGGAAACCTTCCGGGCTCCGGCCCCGGCCCTGGGCCGGCACACCGAGGAACTCCTCGCCCCGCTCGCCGCCGGACGACGACCGGCCCGCGCCCGCTCGGCCGGGGGCCACCGGCAGGACGGCTGACGCCCGATCACCGTACGCCGCTGATCCTCCGCAGCATCTCCAGGAACTGCGTCCGCTCGGCCGCCGACAGCAGAGCCAGGAGTTCGTCGTTGGCCCGCTTCCCCGCCGCCGTGCACTCTTCCAGGCGCTGCTCGCCCCCGGCGGTCAGGCTCACCGCGTTCTTGCGGCGGTCGGCCGGGTCGGGGGCGCGCACGACGAGGCCCGCCGCCTGAAGGTCATTGAGGACGCCCACCAGGTCCTTCGGATCGAGTGAGACGGTCCTGCCGAGATCCGCCTGCGCGACCGGACCGAGATCCGCGACGGCCGCGAGGACGACGTGATGCCACATCTTCATGTCGTGCTGCGCGAGCGCGGCCGAGACCAGTCCGCGTCCGCGGGCGGCGGCGCGGCCCAGGAGCCAGCTGGGAAGGTCACGGATCCGGCTGGGTGCCGACGGTTTCTCTGTCATCCCCGGCATCCTAACGAAACACGTTGGGAACACCAACGATTATCCGCTACCGTTGGGAATCCCAATGAATCTCATGGATGTCGGGAGGCAGTCGCGCATGCGGCGCATTCGGTACGAACGCATCGGCGGACCCGAGACGCTGTTCCAGGAAGAGGTGCCCGTACCGGAGCCCGGAGCCGGCGAACTGCTCGTCAGGACCGAGGCGATCGGCGTCACGCTCCCCGTGGTGCGCAAGGTCCGCGAGGCCGCGCGACCCGTTTCGCTCGGCGGTGAACTGGCCGGTGAAGTGGTCTCCGTCGGCGAAGGTGTCGACGAGTACGCGGCGGGCGACCGGGTCACCGGCCTCTGCTTCGGCCACGGCTACGCCGAATACGCCCTGCTGCAGACCGCGATGGCCTCGCGCATCCCGGCGTACGCCACCGCCAGGGACGCCGTCGCGCTGGTCCGCAGCGGTGCGGTGGCGCTGGGCGCACTGGAGGCCGCACGCCCGGAGCGGGGTGAGTCGGTGCTGGTCACCGCGGCGGCGAGCGGGGTCGGCCATCTCGCCGTGCAACTGGCTCGGCGGCGGGGGGCCTCGCGCGTCGTCGCAGCCCCGGATCGGCACGCGGGCCCGGCGTGATCCAGCCGAGAGGCCCTAGGCTGCCCGCATGTCCCCCACGAAGACCTCGTACGTCTGTCTGCCCTGCCGGGCCTCGTACAAGCAGCCCTACGGCGAGGACCGGCGGCGGATCTGCCCGCGGTGTGCGGGCGCGCTGATCCATGTGGGATCGGCCTTCGCCGCGCCCAGGCGGCGGGACGACGAGGCGTGGCGGACGCTCTCCGTGCTGCTGAACGCGGGTGTGCGTTTCCACAGGAGCTGTTGTGGCGGACCGGGCTACCGGCCGCGCACGCTGCGCGAGGTCCGTGAGCGGATGACGTACGCAGCGCGGACCGGCAGGCCGATCGCTGAGGCGCTCGTCCTGCGCGACCTGCCGTGATGCCGGCCGCCCGGGGCCGGCGCTCGCGCTCGTGGCCGATGGGTTCGAGACGTACCGACGCCGGGGCGGGGCCGTACCGGCAGCCGCACGAGAACACCGTCCGGGGGCCCGTGACCCGCCCCGGGCCCCCGGGGCGCCTCATGAGTGCCCGCGGCCGTTCCGGCCGTGCGCCACTCACGAGGCGTCGAACAGGTCGGCGGTCGGGTCAGCGGTAGAGCGTCCACTGCTGGGAATTGCCACCGGTGCACTTGACGAGCGTGACGTGGGCGACGCTTCCCGAGCCCTCGCCGAGGCAGGTCTTGGTCACGTTGTTGATCAGCTCGAAGCCCGCGGCGGTGGCGTACGCCTTCCACAGGGCCGCCGGGTCACCGGACGAACAGGGCTTCATCGTCGCCCGACCGTTGCGGGCCACCAGACAGAGCCTGTCACCCGCGTTCTGCCACATCTCGGAGGGCTGGCCGATGGCGTCGTTCATCAGCCAGGTCTGGTACGCGCCCTCGTTGCAACCTGTCGCGTAGGGCCCGTAGTCGGCCCGGAAGTCCAGGCAGTCGAGCGTGGCCACGTTCTGCAGGTGGTAGTAGACCGGCGACGCGTTCGCCGGTGCGGTACCCAGTCCCCAACTCAGCACGACGGCCGCACCCGCGGCGGCAACCCTCTTCATCAACGTGGTCCCCTCGGCTTGTTCCGGCATGGCAGAGCGCCACCGAGCAGTGAACAGGGGATACCTGAGGGAAGGTGCGTTCATGGTCGATATGCCTGCATGAACGGCTCGCTGCTGCCATCATGCGGCGCGCAGGCCGGGCAGACCCCAGCGCAAGACCGGCGCACACCCGGGCCGGCCGCACCGGCAGCGCGAGCCGCCGCGCGATGTCGTCGATCGGAACGCTGTCGGGGCCGGCCCGGCTGTTGAGCCGGCCGCCGATCGCCTCGTCCACCGGTTCCCGCACGCCGCCCGGTGCGGCTCCCCGGCGGGCGAGGAGCCGGAAGAGCGCCTGACGGCAGTGTCCGTGCCGGCCGCTGTCGTGGCGGGGTCCACTTCGCCCCGGCGCGGAGGACGGGGACGGGCCGGTGAGCACCGCGCCGGCCTGCCACGCCCCTCCGGCCCCGCTCAAGCGGATATCCCCGGACCGACGGCGCGCCCGGCCGCGGCGCTTGTGACCGAGCGCCTCAGTTGGCCACGTTGAGCGCCGTGGTTGGCCTCGGAGTTGCGATCACAACGGGGATACACCGTCCAGACAAGAGGCACGGGTGGCAGGCTCGCTCCATGGCAGATGACGTCGTGGGGAGTCAGGTCGCCGACCTTCGGGCCGAGTGCGAAGCACAAGCCCGGAAGAGATGATCATCGCAGGTCAGCTCGACGAACTTGTTCAGCGGATTGCTGTGGGAGGAGCGCCTGCCGACGCGGAGGCCGACGAATGAGGAGTTTCGTGCGGCGGGTTCGTGCGACTCCCGGAGCAACAGGTGCCGTCGGAGTGGGCCAACTGAAGCACTCGGTGGCCAACTGAGGCGCTCAGTCACACTGACTGTGACCAGCAGCTTCACAACAGACCCCAAACCCCTTTGAGGCAGGTTGTGTTCTCTCCTAGGTTGGCCCGCGTGACGATCGAGGTTCCATACCAGCCGCTTCCGATTCACCAGTCAGACGTTCGCTACGCCCACGGCCCTGACTCTGTTGCACAGCCAGGCGTGGCCTCCGGCGAGACGATCGAGTTCGACTGGAACGACAGCACGATCTACCCCGGCACCTCCCGGAAGTTCTGGGTCCACGTGCCAGCGAGTTACAACCCTGCCGAACCAGCTTCGCTCATGGTGTTCCAGGACGGATGGTGGTACTTGGACCCCGCAGGTGAGGTCCGCGGCGCGATCGTCCTGGACAACCTCATGCACCGGGGTGACATCCCGGTCACCATCGGCGTGTTCGTCAACCCCGGCTTCTTCCCCGACGCCGAAGACCCGAAGAACCGCAACACCGAGTACGACGCATTCGACGATCGGTACGTCAGTTTCCTCCTGAACGAGATCATCCCCGAGGTCAGCAAGCGCTACTCGATCACCGAGGACCCCGGTCGGTGGGGCATCTGCGGCGGCAGCAGCGGCGGCAACTGCGCCTTCACCGCAGCCTGGCTGCGTCCCGACAAGTTCCGCCGGGTCACCGCGTTCCTGTCCAGCTTCACGCAGATGCCGGACGGCAACCCCTACCCCGAACTCATTCCCCGCGTTCCCCGCAAGCCACTGCGCGTCTTCCTGCAAGCGGGCCATCGTGACCTGCACTGGAACGAGCCCGAGTGGAACTGGCTCGCCAACAACCTCCGCGTCGCGGCCGCGCTCGCGGAAGCCGGCTACGACTTCCGCCTGGTCCTGGGCGACGGCGGCCACAGCCCCAACCACGGCGGCGTCCTGCTCCCCGATGCCCTCCGCTGGTTGTGGCGGCCCGATGAGAGCTGAGTGCCGCCAGGCATTGATCAACACCTCTGAGCACCAGGGCGGCCAAGTGAGGCACTCGGTGGCCAACTGAAGCACTCAGTCGCACCGGCCGCGGCGCTACCGTTGATCAAAGGCCGAAAGCTTTGCATAAAAGTGCAGTGATGCGTATAGTCATGCCATCAACGAGGAGGATTTCGATGGTGGTACGTGCGGCAGTGGCAGGGGCGAGCGGATACGCCGGTGGGGAGCTGCTCCGTCTCCTGCTGGTTCACCCCCAGGTCGAGATCGGGGCGCTCACCGCCAACTCCAACGCGGGGCAGAAGCTCGGCGCGCTGCAACCGCACCTGCGGCCGCTCGCCGACCGGGTGCTTCGGCCGACCACCGCCGAGGTCCTCGCCGGGCACGATGTCGTCTTCCTCGCCCTCCCGCACGGACAGTCGGCCGCCGTCGCCGAGCAGCTCGGTGACGAGGTGCTGGTCGTCGACATGGGGGCCGACTTCCGGCTCAAGGACGCCGCGGACTGGGAGAAGTTCTACGGTTCCCCGCACGCGGGCACCTGGCCCTACGGCCTGCCCGAACTGCCGGGCGGACGCGCCGCGCTGGCGGGGTCCAAGCGTATCGCCGTGCCCGGCTGCTACCCGACCGCCGTCTCGCTCGCGCTCTTCCCGGCGTACGCGGCCCAGCTGGCCGAGCCCGAGGCCGTGATCGTCGCCGCGTCCGGCACCTCCGGAGCGGGCAAGGCGGCCAAGCCACATCTGCTCGGCTCCGAGGTGATGGGCAACATGTCCCCGTACGGCGTCGGCGGGGGGCACCGGCACACCCCCGAGATGATCCAGAACCTCAGCGCGGCCGCCGGCGAACCGGTCACCGTCTCCTTCACGCCGACCCTGGCGCCGATGCCCCGCGGCATCCTCGCCACCTGCAGCGCCAAGGCGAAGCCCGGCGTGAGTGCCGAGTCGGTCCGCGACGCGTACGAGAAGGCGTTCGCCGACGAGCCCTTCGTCGAGCTGCTCCCCGAGGGCCAGTGGCCCGCCACGGCGGCCGTCCACGGTTCCAACGCCGTACAGATCCAGGTCGCCCACGACGAGGCGGCCGGCCGGATCATCGTGATCAGCGCCATCGACAACCTCGCCAAGGGCACCGCCGGCGGCGCCCTCCAGAGCATGAACATCGCCCTCGGACTTCCCGAGGACACGGGTCTTTCCACGATCGGAGTCGCACCGTGAGCGTCACGGCAGCACAGGGGTTCTCCGCGGCGGGCATCGCCGCGGGAATCAAGGAGAGCGGTAACCCGGACCTGGCCCTCGTGGTCAACCACGGTCCGCGTCGCGCCGCCGCGGGCGTCTTCACCTCCAACCGCGTCAAGGCGGCCCCCGTCCTCTGGTCGGAGCAGGTGCTCAAGGGCGGCGAGGTCACCGCGGTCGTCCTCAACTCCGGTGGTGCCAACGCCTGTACGGGCCCCAAGGGCTTCCAGGACACCCATGCCACCGCCGAGAAGGCCGCCGAGGTGCTCACCGGCCACAACGCCGGTGAGATCGCGGTCGCGTCGACCGGGCTGATCGGCACCCTGCTCCCGATGGACAAGCTGCTGCCCGGCATCGAGACGGCCGCCGCCGCCCTCAGCGAGCACGGCGGCGAGAAGGCCGCCATCGCGATCAAGACCACCGACACCGTCCACAAGACCGCCGTCGCGGGCGGCGAGGGCTGGACCGTCGGCGGCATGGCCAAGGGCGCGGGCATGCTCGCCCCGGGCCTCGCCACCATGCTGGTCGTCCTCACCACCGACGCCGACGTGGACACCGCCGGACTGGACTCGGCGCTGCGCGCCGCCACCCGCACCACCTTCGACCGGGTCGACTCCGACGGCTGCATGTCGACCAATGACACCGTGCTGCTGCTGGCCTCGGGGGCGAGCGGAATCACCCCCGAGCAGGGCGAGTTCGCCGAGGCCGTACGGACCGTCTGCGCGGACCTGGCCCGCCAGCTCATCGGTGACGCCGAGGGTGCCTCCAAGGACATCCGGATCGAGGTCGTGGGCGCCGCGACCGAGGACGACGCCGTCGAGGTGGGCCGCTCCATCGCCCGCAACAACCTCCTCAAGTGCGCCATCCACGGCGAGGACCCCAACTGGGGCCGGGTGCTCTCCGCGATCGGTACGACGAAGGCCGCCTTCGAGCCCGATCAGCTGAACGTCGCCATCAACGACGTCTGGGTCTGCAAGAACGGCGGCGTCGGCGAGGACCGCGACCTGGTCGACATGCGCTACCGCGAGGTCCAGATCACCGCCGATCTCGCCGCCGGCACCGAGTCCGCCGTCATCTGGGCCAACGACCTCACCGCGGACTACGTCCACGAGAACAGCGCGTACAGCTCATGAGCGCGGCGCGGAAACACACCGCACTCCCGAAGGCACAGATCCTCATCGAGGCCCTGCCCTGGCTGACCCGGCACAACGGCAAGACCGTCGTCATCAAGTTCGGCGGCAACGCCATGATCGACGACGAGCTGAAGGCCGCCTTCGCCCAGGACGTCGTGTTCCTGCGCCAGGCCGGCCTCAAGCCCGTCGTCGTGCACGGCGGCGGCCCGCAGATCAGCGCCCAGCTCGACAAGCAGGGCCTGGTCAGTGAGTTCAAGGCGGGCCTGCGCGTCACCACGCCCGAGGCGATGGACGTCGTACGGATGGTGCTCGCCGGACAGGTCCAGCGCGAGCTCGTCGGCCTGCTCAACCAGCACGGTCCGCTCGCCGTCGGCATGACCGGCGAGGACGCGCACACGATCACCGCCACCCAGCACCGGCCGACCATCGACGGCGAACTCGTCGACATCGGCCGGGTCGGCGAGATCACCGCCATCGACACCGGGGCGATCCAGGCGCTGCTGGACGACGGCCGGATCCCGGTCATCTCCTCCATCGCCCGCTCCGCCGACGACAACCACGTCTACAACGTCAACGCCGACACCGCGGCCGCGGCACTCGCCGCCGCGCTGAACGCCGAGACGCTGATGGTCCTCACCGATGTCGAGGGCCTCTACGAGGACTGGCCCAACAGCGACGACGTGATCAGCCGGCTCACCGCCACCGAGCTGGAGAAGCTGCTGCCCGAGCTGTCCAGCGGCATGGTGCCGAAGATGCAGGGCTGCCTGCACGCCGTGCGCAACGGCGTCGAGACCGCCCGCGTGATCGACGGCCGGGTCCAGCACTCGATCCTGCTGGAGATCTTCACCGACGAAGGAATCGGCACGATGGTCGTGCCCGACGCGCAGGGGGAGTCATGAGCAACCAGGAACTCGCACAGCGCTGGGGCCACGCGCTGATGGACAACTACGGAACCCCGCCGCTGTCCCTGGTCCGCGGCGAGGGCGCCCGGGTGTGGGACGCCGACGGCACCGAGTACGTCGACTTCGTCGGCGGCATCGCGGTGAACGCGCTGGGCCACGCGCACCCCGCGGTCGTCGAGGCCGTCTCCACCCAGATCGCCTCGCTCGGCCACGTCTCCAATCTCTTCATCGCCGAGCCGCCCGTCGCGCTCGCCGAACGGCTGCTCCAGCTCTTCGGCCGCACCGGCCGCGTCTACTTCGCCAACTCCGGCGCCGAGGCCAACGAGGCCGCCTTCAAGATCGGCCGGCTGACCGGGCGTACCCACATGGTCGCCACCGACGGCGGCTTCCACGGCCGGACCATGGGCGCGCTCGCGCTGACCGGCCAGCCCAAGAAGCGCGAACCGTTCCTTCCGCTGCCCGGTGACGTCACGCACGTCCCGTACGGCGACGCGGACGCCCTGCGGGCCGCCGTGACCACCGACACCGCGCTGGTGATCATCGAGCCGATCCAGGGCGAGAACGGTGTGGTCGTACCGCCCGCCGGGTATCTGGAGGCCGCCCGGGAGATCACCCGCGCCACCGGCACCCTGCTGGTGCTCGACGAGGTGCAGACCGGCATCGGCCGCTGCGGCCAGTGGTTCGAGCACCAGGCCCACCAGGGCATCGAGCCCGATGTCGTCACCCTCGCCAAGGGCCTGGGCGGCGGACTGCCGATCGGCGCGACCGTCGCCTTCGGCCCGGCGGCCGAGCTGCTGAAGCCGGGCCAGCACGGCACGACGTTCGGCGGCAACCCGATCGCCTGCGCCGCCGGTCTCGCCGTCCTGGACACCCTGGCCGCCGACGGCGTCCTGGACCGGGTGAAGCGGCTCGGCGAGAAGATCCGGGACGGTGTGGAGGGCCTCGGTCATCCGCTGGTCTCCCACGTCCGGGGCTCCGGACTGCTGCTGGGTATCGTGCTCACCGAGCCGCTCGCACCCCAGGTGCAACAGGCGGCTCAGGGAGCCGGCTTCCTGGTGAACGCGCCCGCCCCCGATGTCCTGCGGCTCATGCCGCCGCTGATCATCGGCGACGCGGAAGTGGACGCGTTGCTCCGGGCACTGCCCGGCGCTCTCGACGCGGCACAAGGGGACGGACGATCCGGAGAATGAGGCGACGACGATGACCGAGGCGCAGGAAACCGAGCACGGCGGGCCGTCCGTGCCGCAGACCCGCACCGCACGCCACCGCCGGATCGTGGACATCCTGAACCGGCAGCCGGTGCGCTCGCAGAGCCAGCTGGCCAAGCTGCTCGCGGACGACGGGCTGAGCGTCACCCAGGCGACGCTCTCCCGCGACCTGGACGAGCTGGGCGCGGTGAAGATCCGCAACACCGGCGGCGAGCTGATCTACGCGGTGCCGAGCGAGGGCGGATTCCGCACCCCGCAGGCCCCGCTGGGCGGGTCCGCGAAGGAGGAGCGGATGCGGCGGCTCTCCGCCGAACTGCTCATCTCGGCGGAGGCGTCGGCCAACCTCGTGGTGCTGCGCACTCCGCCGGGCGCGGCCCAGTTCCTCGCCTCGGCCATCGACCAGGCCGAACTGCACGACATCCTCGGCACCATCGCGGGCGACGACACCCTGATGCTGATCAGCCGCGACCCGGCGGGCGGACAGGCGCTCGCCGACCATCTGCTGCGGCTGGCGCAGAACGAGCGCTGAGCGCACCGTGCCGGGCGGACCGCGTCAGTAGCGGGTGATCGCGGTCGGGCCCGACCCGGTACCGATCGCGATGTGCGGTCGGCGGACCGGGTCCACCCAGCCGAGGATCCGGTCCATCGCGGCCGCCGGTACGGAGACGCAGCCGGCGGTCGCGCCACGCCCGTTGACGTGGAGGAAGATCCCGGCACCACGCCCGCGCACCGGCCGTTCGTAGTTGAAGCCGATGACGAGGGCACGGGCGTACTGCGCCGGGTAGGCGATCAGATGCTCCGCCTCGCCCGCCCGGCAGTCCGCGGGCCGCGGCTCCACCCAGCGGTTGTAGGCCCGCGCCGCGTTGTCCTGGCACCACCACGAGCGGTCGCCGACCCGGCGGTAGGGATGGACGGTGCCGGCCGGTGCGGGCTCTATGCCGAAGGCGTACGGCAGGTCGTACAGACCGGTGGGGGTGGTGTTCGTGCCCTGCTCGCGCGACGCCCCCTCGGTCAGGCCCCTGGCACCGAAGCGGGCGGGGGCGGACCCGGACTTCACCCAGGTGCCCCGGTGCAGGGTCCACCAGGTGACGGTGCCGGTGGTGGAGCCCTCGGCCGGGGCCTCGGCCGTGATCAGCTGGGTGCCGCCGCCGGTGTCGGCCATCCGGTCCGGGAGCGGCGGGGTGGCGGCGGGCCGGGCCGCGACGGAGGCCGCCAGCGCGAGCAGTACCGAGAGGGTCACCAGGGATCTGTGCATGCCCGGACGGTAGGTCCTCCGGCCGGGCGGCACCCGCGGATCTGCTCCGTACGGCTCAATGCCCGTCCGCCCCTCAGCGGTTCGCCGGTTCCCCGTCCGCCGGTCCGCGCACCGCTCCCGGCATGGCCGGCAGCGGGAGCGGCAGCCCCGGGAGCCCGTCGATGCTCGTCGCGATGTGCTCCTTCTTCTCGAAGTAGGCGCCGAGCGAGGCGTCGTCCTCGCGGGCGAAGCGCCGGGCGTGCAGCGGGCGGTCCTCCTCGTACGACATGAACGGCACCGCGAATCCACAGGTGTCCCGGACGAGGTCGGCCCGCACCACGACGACGGCGCGCAGCCCGTGGGAGGCGGGATCCACCCGGGGGAAGTGTTCGAGCAGCCCGGCGAACCGGGGATCGTCCCGGAAGACCGGCTCGCCGCGGCCGTGCACCCGCACGATGTTCGGCGGCCCCTCGAAGGCGCACCACATCAGCGTGATCCGGCCGTTCTCACGGAGATGGGCGACGGTCTCGGCATTGCTGCCCGCGAAGTCCAGATAGGCCACGGTCAGCTCGTCGATCACGGCGAACGAACCGCTGACGCCCTTGGGGGAGAGGTTGACCGTGCCCTCGCCGTCCAGGGGCGCCGTCGCCGTGAAGAAGATGTGCTGCTCTTCGATGAAGGTCCTGATCCGTCCGTCGATGCGTTCATATGTTTTCCCCATGGCTGCCATTGTCGTCGCCGGCTCCGGCGCCGACGAGGTGATTTCACCTGACGGGATGGCCGGGGCGCCCCGGGCGTCCCGGGCGGGGACGGCTGCGCGCCGACCGTACAGCTTTGACAAAACATACGGTGGTCTGCATAGTTATACCCATCACTCGGTCGGCGCGACGGCGCAGCGTGACCTCACCCGATCCCCAGTGGTTACGTCACCGCCTCTCCGGCCCCGCGAGACGGCCGCACACCCATCACCCTGTTCTTCCGAGGAGCACGCAGTGAGCAACGGCAACGGCAACAGCGACGTACGCCTCTGGGGCGCCCGCTTCGCCGACGGTCCGGCCGAGGCACTGGCCAGGCTGTCCGCCTCCGTCCACTTCGACTGGCGGCTCGCGCCGTACGACATCGCCGGTTCCCGCGCCCACGCGCGCGTCCTGAACAAGGCGGGTCTGCTCACCGAGGACGAGCTGGGCCGCATGACCGCCGGTCTCGACCAGCTCGAAGCCGATGTCGCCGACGGCTCCTTCACCGGCACCATCGCCGACGAGGACGTCCACACCGCGCTGGAGCGCGGGCTGCTGGAGCGCCTCGGCCCCGACCTCGGCGGCAAGCTGCGGGCCGGCCGGTCCCGCAACGACCAGATCGCCACGCTCTTCCGGATGTACCTGCGCGACCACGCCCGGATCATCGGCGGTCTGATCGCCGACCTCCAGGGTGCGCTGGTGGGCCTCGCCGAGGCCCACCCGGACGTCGCGATGCCCGGCCGTACGCACCTCCAGCACGCCCAGCCGGTGCTCTTCGCCCACCACGTCCTGGCCCATGTGCAGTCCCTGTCCCGGGACGCCGAGCGGCTGCGCCAGTGGGACGAGCGGACCGCCGTCTCGCCGTACGGCTCCGGTGCCCTCGCCGGTTCGTCCCTCGGCCTCGACCCGGAGGCGGTCGCCGCCGACCTCGGCTTCGAGCACGGCTCCGTAGCCAACTCCATCGACGGAACGGCCTCCCGCGACTTCGTCGCGGAGTTCGCCTTCATCACCGCGATGATCGGCGTGAACCTCTCCCGGATCGCGGAGGAGGTCATCATCTGGAACACGAAGGAGTTCTCCTTCGTCACCCTGCACGACGCCTTCTCCACCGGCTCCTCGATCATGCCGCAGAAGAAGAACCCGGACATCGCCGAGCTGGCCCGCGGCAAGTCCGGCCGGCTGATCGGCAACCTGACCGGCCTGATGGCCACGCTGAAGGCGCTCCCGCTCGCGTACAACCGCGACCTCCAGGAGGACAAGGAGCCGGTCTTCGACTCCTGCGACCAGCTGGAAGTCCTGCTGCCCGCCTTCACCGGAATGATGGCCACCCTCACCGTCAACCGCGAGCGCATGGCGGAGCTGGCCCCGGCCGGCTTCTCGCTCGCCACCGACATCGCCGAGTGGCTGGTCAAGCAGGGTGTGCCGTTCCGGGTCGCCCACGAGGTCGCCGGTGAGTGCGTCAAGGAGTGCGAGCAGCACGGCATCGAGCTCGACGAGCTGACCGACGAGCAGTTCGCCAAGATCTCCGAGCACCTCACCCCCGAGGTCCGCACGGTCCTCGACGTGGCCGGCGCGCTCGCCTCCCGCAGCGGCCGCGGCGGCACGGCCCCTTCGGCCGTGGCCGTCCAGCTCGCCGAGGTGAAGTCCGACCTCGCCACCCAGCAGGCATGGGCCACCGCGAAGAACTGACCCGGGGGCCGGAACCGCGCGGAAGGCGGGGAGCGCACGTACGCTCCCCGCCTTCCGGTTTCCGCGGGCTGGGTTACGTTGACGTGGAGCGCACCGACCGAGGAGGAGCTCCACGATGCCTTTCGCCCGGCTGGCCACAGCGACGACTCCGACCGCCCACATCGGGCTCGGCCTGGCGGCGGTCGGCAGGCCCGGTTACATCAATCTCCACCGCGACCGCGATCTGCCCGACGACCGCAGCGTCGAGGCGATGCGCGCCCGCACCCATGAACTGCTCGACGCCGCCTACGCCCAGGGCGTCCGCTACTTCGACGCGGCCCGCTCCTACGGCCGCTCCGAGGAGTTCCTGGCCGACTGGCTGACGGCCCACCCCGAGGCGGACGACGTCGTCATCGGCAGCAAATGGGGCTACAGCTACACGGCCGCCTGGAGCGTCGAGGCCGAGGCGCACGAGGTCAAGGACCACAGCCTTGCCACGTTCCTGCGCCAGCGGGCCGAGACCGACGCGCTGCTCGGCGACCGCCTCGACCTCTACCAGATCCACTCGGTCACCGCCGACAGCCCGGCCCTCACGGACAAGGAGCTGCACGAACGGCTGGCCGCGCTCGCCGCCGAAGGGGTCAGCGTCGGCCTCTCCACCAGCGGGCCCGCCCAGGCCGACGCGATCCGGGCCGCCCTGACCGTCACCGTGGACGGCGAGCCGCTCTTCCGTACCGTGCAGGCCACCTACAACGCCCTGGAGACCTCGGCCGGGACGGCGCTCGCCGAGGCACATGCCGCCGGACTCACCGTGATCGTCAAGGAGGCCATGGCCAACGGGCGGCTCGCCGGGACGGAGGCCCCCGCCGTGGTCCAGGAGATCGCCGCCGACGCCGGGCTCGGCAGCGACGCGGTCGCCCTGGCCCTGGTGCTGCACCAGCCCTGGGCCGGGGTGGTGCTCTCCGGCGCGGCCACCGTCGGCCAGCTCGCCGGAAACCTGCACGCGGCCGTCGTCGGTCTCGACGAGGAGCGGCGGGCCCGGCTCGACGCGCTGGTGGAGGAGCCCGAGGCCTACTGGCGGCACCGCGCCGGACTGCGCTGGAGCTGACCGGGGAGCGGCGCGGGCAGTCCGTCACATCGTCGGGGTTCCGTACGTCAGTGCTGTGACGGAACACGACGGAGGTATGTGGCTGTGGACGGACACGAGTTCCTGGCGGAGCGCTTCGAGGAGAACCGGAGCAGGCTGAAGGCCGTGGCCCACCGGATGCTCGGCTCGACGAGCGAGGCGGAGGACGCCGTCCAGGAGGCCTGGATCCGGCTCGGCCGTTGCGACGACCGGGCTATCGAGAATCTGGGCGGCTGGCTGACGACGGTCGTCGGACGGGTGTGCCTGGACATGCTCCGTTCGCGCCGCTCCCGCCGCGAGGAGCCGCTCGGCACCGGCGCACCCGAGGAGACCGCCCCGGTCCCGGAGCTCGGCGGCCGGCCGGAGGCCGACCCCGAGCAGCAGGCGCTGATGGCCGACTCGGTCGGTCTGGCGATGCTCGTCGTGCTCGAAACGCTCGACCCCGCCGAACGGCTCGCCTTCGTGCTGCACGACATGTTCGCCGTGCCGTTCGACGAGATCGCGGGTGTCGTGGACCGTACTCCGGCGGCGGCGCGGCAGCTGGCCAGCCGGGCGCGGCGCCGGGTCCAGGGCGCGGACCCGGTTCCGGACCCGGATCTCGCCCGCAAGCGCGAGGTCGTCAACGCCTTTCTGGCCGCCGCCCGGGACGGTGAATTCGAGGCCCTCCTGACCGTGCTCGATCCGGACGTGGTGGTGCGGTCCGACATCGGCGCCGGCGGTGCCGGTGCCCCGGGCCTGGTACGGGGTGCGGTGGCCGTGGCGCGTCAGGCGATGATGTTCGCACCGTTCGCACGGTCGTCCCGGCGGGCCCTGGTCGACGGGGAACCGGCCGTCATCGCGACGGGCGAGGGCCACCGCTTCTCGGTCATGATCTTCACAGTGGCCCGGGACAGGATCGTCGAGATGTCCGTGATCCGCGACCCGTCCCATCTCCCCGGCCTCGACCTGGTGGTCGTCGACGACTGACGGGGCGAACGGGCGGCTGTGACGACCGACGGGCCGAAAGAGCCGCTGCAACGACGGGCGGTGCGAACGAGCCGTTGAGACTCTACTGTCTCATGTGGTCTACAATTGTCTCATGAGTCTCGACCGTGAGCAGGTACTTCGCAGCGCCGCCGCTCTGCTGACCCGCAAATCGACCGCCACCATGGACGAGGTCGCCAAAGCCGCAGGCATCGGACGCGCCACCCTGCACCGGCACTTCGCCGGACGGGACGCCCTGGTCAGAGCGTTGGAGAGCCTGGGCATCCAGGAGTTCGAAGCGGCTCTGGACGCCGCCGCCCTCGACGAGGGCGGCGCGCCGGAGGCGCTGCGCCGACTGGTCGCGGCCGTCGAGCCGAGCGCCGGGCTGCTCTCCTTCCTCGTCACCGAGAACCAGCTCTTCGAGGGCGAAGAGGTGAACGAGGGCTGGAGCCGCCTCGACGCCCGGGTCTCCGCCCTGTTCAGACGGGGCCAGGAACGCGGCGAGTTCCGCATCGACCTCACCCCCGCCTGGCTGACCGAGGCCTTCTACGGGCTCGTCTCCGGCGGTGCCTGGGCCGTCCAGGACGGCCGGGTCGCGAGCCAGGACTTCCAGTACATGATCGTCGAGTTGCTGCTCGGCGGTGCACGCCGGAGCGTGGAGCAATGAGCCGCATCGAACAGCGCGTGGAATCCCCGGAGGAACTGCACCGTCCCGGGCGGTGGATCGCCCTGTCCGTGCTCGTCCTCGCGGTGCTGCTCGTGGCGATCGACGCCACCGTCCTCGGCCTGGCGACCCCGTTCCTCACCGAGGACCTCGAACCGACCGGCACTCAGCTCCTGTGGATCGGCGACGTCTACTCCTTCGTCATCGCCGGACTCCTGGTCTCGATGGGCAGCCTCGGCGACCGCATCGGCCGCAAGAAGCTGCTGCTGTGCGGCGCGACGGCGTTCGGCGCGGTCTCCGTGCTCAACGCCTACGCGCACACCCCCGAGATGATGATCCTGGCGCGGGCGCTGCTCGGTGTCGCGGGCGCCACCCTGATGCCGTCCACCCTCGCCCTGATCCGCAACCTCTTCCACGACCCGCGCGAACGCAGCCTCGCCATCGGTATCTGGGGAGCGATGGCCTCCGCCGGAGCGGCCGTCGGCCCCGTGGTCGGCGGACTGCTGCTGGAGCACTTCTGGTGGGGCTCGGTCTTCCTGATCAACCTGCCGGTCATGGCGGTCCTCGTGGTCGTCGGCGCGAAGATGATCCCCGAGTCCAGGAACCCGGCCCCCGGGCCCTGGGACCTGGCCAGCGTCGCGCTCTCCTTCGTCGGCATGATCGGCGTCGTGTACGCCATCAAGGAACTCGCGGCACACGGCCCGGGCTGGGAGAACATCGCCGCGGGCATCGGCGGTCTGCTCGCACTCTGCTGGTTCGTACGCAGACAGCTCACGCTTCCGGCGCCCCTGCTGGACATGAGGCTCTTCCACCACCGGGGCTTCTCCGGCGCCGTCCTCGCCGACCTGCTGACCATCCTCGGCCTGTCCGGACTGGTCTTCTTCCTTTCCCAGTTCCTCCAACTGGTCCAGGGGCGCGGGCCGCTGGAGGCGGGTCTCGCCGAACTGCCCGCGGCGGTCGGCGCGGTCGTCGCCGGTCTGATCGCGGGCCGGGCGGCCCGCCGCTTCTCGGTGCGCTCGGTGGTGGCCGGCGGCCTCGCGGCGATCGGACTGGCGCTCGCCGCGGTCACCCTGATCCACAAGGAGACCGCGTACCCGCTGCTCGGCGCGGTACTGCTGGTCGTCGGCGTGGGCGCGGGCTTCGCCTTCACCGTCACCTCCGACGTGATTCTCTCCAGCGTCCCGAAGGAGCAGGCAGGCTCCGCCGGTGCGGTCTCCGAGACGGCGTACGAACTCGGCGCGGCCCTCGGTATCGCCTTGCTCGGCTCCATCGTCACCGGCGTCTACCAGAAGTTCGACACCCCCCACGGCGTCCCGCCGGGCCCCGCGGCCGCGGCCCACGAATCGCTGGGCGGCGCCGTCGAGGCCGCCCACGGTCTGCCGGCCCCGCAGGGGAAGGCGCTGGTCTCCGCGGCGCAGGAGTCGTTCGTCGAGGGACTGGGGTTCGCCGCGGGCGTCGGCGCGGCGGTCCTGCTGGCGACGGCCGTCGCCGCCTGGTTCCTGCTGCGCGGCCAGAAACTGGAGGACGGCATCGTGCACCAGTAGCCTGCCCGGCCTGGAAGGGGCGACGACGGCAGGGGGAAGGGCCCGTACCCACGATCCTCCGGGTACGGGCCCTTCCGCGTTGTCCTGGCGTGCCGCTCCGCGTCTCCGCGTCGACTCAGGCGGCCTTGGCCTTGGTGGCGTACATGTCGACGTACTCCTGACCGGACAGTCGCATCACCTCGGCCATCACCGAGTCGGTGACCGCCCGCAGCACATAGCGGTCGCGGTCCATGCCCTCGTACCGGGAGAACTCCATCGGCTCACCGAACCGGACCGTCACCTTGCCGGGACGCGGCAGTCCGGCCCCGCCGGGCTGCAGCTTGTCCGTGCCGATCATCGCGAACGGCACCACCGGCGCGCCGGTCATCAGCGTCAGCCGGGCGATGCCCGTACGGCCCCGGTACAGACGGCCGTCGGGGGAGCGGGTGCCCTCGGGGTAGATGGCGAACGCCTTGCCCTCCTCCAGCACCCGACGGCCCGTCATCAGCGCCGCGACACCGCCGCGCCCGCCGTCCCGGTCCACCGGGATCATGCCGCAGCCGGTGAAGAACCAGGCCATCGCCCGGCCCTTGATCCCCTTGCCCGTCACGTACTCGTCCTTGCCGATGTAGAACACCGGCCGGTCGCAGCAGATGGGCATGATCATCGAGTCGATGAACGTCAGATGGTTGCCCGCGAGGATCACCGGACCGTCCCCGGGGATGTTCTCCACACCCTCGACCTGGGGGCGGAACATGAGGCGCAAGATCGGTCCGAGCACTGCCTTGATGAGTGCGTGTCGGGACAACGGTTCCTCCGGTGTAGTGGCCGGGCCGGCCGAGGTGCGGGATCGTGACGGTCCATGCAGGTGAGGACGATACTCGCGGGTGCGCGCGGATCGCACATCGGGTTCACGGAGCGGATACGTGGCGTTGACGTGAGTTTGCGCCATGTTCGCGCAGGAGCCGCCTCCATGACGGTACTGCTGCCTACGCTCGGGCCTCGCCCGACAGGTGCCAGACATCACACGCGAGGAGCATTCATGACTGAGCGCGCGCAGGCCGGCCCCGGCCGCAGGACCATGCTGGGAGCCGGAGCCGCCGTACTGGGCACCGCCGCCCTCGGACTGGCGGGCGGCCCGGCCGACGCCGCGGGCAACACCGCCGGGAAGGACTCCGGACGGCACGGCGGCCACGGCTTCCGCCTCGACCTGCCGGTGCCCACCGTCATCGGACACCGTGGCACCAGCGGCTACCGGCCCGAGCACACCCTCGGCTCCTACCAGCTGGCCCTCGACATGGGCGCGCACATCGTCGAGCAGGACCTGGTGCCGACCCGGGACGGCCATCTCGTATGCCGTCACGAGAACGACATCACCGCCACCACCGATGTCGCCGACCACCCCGAGTTCGCGAGCCGCAGGACCACCAAGAAGGTCGACGGCGTCTCCCTCACCGGCTGGTTCACCGAGGACTTCACCCTCGCCGAGCTGAAGACACTGCGGGCCAAGGAGCGCATCCCCGGCACCCGCCAGAAGAACACCCTCTACGACGGCCGCTGGGAGATCCCCACCTTCGAGGAGGTGCTCCGCTGGGCCGACCGGGAGGGCCGCAGGCGCGGCAAGCCCGTCTGGCTCTACGTCGAGACCAAGCACCCCACCTACTTCCGCGGCCTCGGCCTCGGTCTGGAGGAGCCGCTCGCCAAGCTGCTGCGCCGGTACAACCGGCACCGCGAGCAGTCGCCGCTCATCCTCCAGTCCTTCGAGCCCGGCAGCATCCAGCGGCTGTCCCGGCTTGTCGCCACCCCGCGCGTCGTACTGCTCTCCGGCGCGGGCGAGCGCCCCTGGGACTTCGTCACTTCCGGCGACCCGCGCACGGTCGCGGACCTGGTGAAGCCCGCGGGACTGAAGTGGATGGCCTCCTTCGCCCAGGGCATCGGCCCCACCCTGGACCTGGTCATCCCCAAGGACTCCGCGGGGCGGCTCACCGAGCCGACCACCCTGGTGAGGGACGCGCACGCGCAGGGCCTGGTCCTGCACCCCTACACCATGCGCAACGAGAACAGCTTCCTGCCCGCCGACTTCCGGCGCGGCACCGACCCCAACGCCTACGGTGACGCGTTCGGCGCGTTCCAGGCGTACTTCGCGACGGGCATCGACGGAATCTTCTCCGACAACCCGGACACCGCCCTGCTCGCCGCGGCGGACCACAACGCGAAGTGACACCCGCGTCAGCACCCGGCCGGGGCGTGCCCCGGTCGGGTGGTGCTCGCCGGGTACGGCAACCGGCCGCCGCCACGGGCGCGTCGGCCGGGGCATGACCCTTCTCGATCTTGCTCCCGCCGCCCCCGCCGCCCCCGTGACCTTCGTACGTGCCCTGCACCCGCTGGTGAGCGCCGAGGCCAGGGCCGAGGCGGCCGCCTCGGCGACGGGGGCGGCGGTCGAACCGGCCGACCTCGAACAGGCCGTCTGGCTGCGGCTGCTGGAGCGGCTCGCGGGTCAGGGGCCACCGGTGGACCCGGCCCGTTGGGTGCGGGACACGGTTCGGGCGGAGGCCCGCCGGGCCCGCCGCACCGCCCGGCACGAACGCCCCTACCGCGACGAGACCGCCGCGGATCCGGCCGGCTGCCCCGAGCGGCTCGCCCTCGGCGCCGACGAACGGCGGGCGCTGCGCGCGGCGGTGGACCGGCTGCCCGGCAGGTGCGCCCGGCTGATGGCGGCGATGCTCGCCCCCGGCGATCCCACCTACCGGGAAATCGCAGGGAAGTTGGGTATGTCACAGGGGAGTTTGGGCCCGATCCGTTCCCGTTGCCTTGGATGTCTGCGCAGAATGCTCGCGGCGGAGGTTGCTGCTCCTGAACTGCGGGGAAAGGAGCGTTAGACAACCGGTGGATCAGGTGGGCGGAGGCATGCGCGGATGGGCATGAGCGTGATCATCTCGGCGGCGACGGCACGGGACGCCGAACAGATCTTGAAACTCCAGTACCTCTGCTTCCAGAGCGAGGCGGAGCTGTACGGGAACTACCGGATCGACCCGCTCGTCCAGACCCTCGACTCGTTGCACGCCGAGATCGCCACGAACCTGGTGTTCGTGGCGCGGCTGGGCGACGAGGTCGTCGGCTCGGTCCGGGGGGCCGTCGGCGAGGACGGCGCGGGGGAGATCGGCAGGCTCTGCGTCCACCCCCGGCTCCAGGGGCACGGTCTCGGTGCCCGGCTGCTGCGGGCGGCGGAGGCGGGACTCACCGACGAGCGGTCGGCCACCTTGTTCCGGCTGCACACCGGCCATCGCAGCGAGAGCAATCTGCGGCTCTACCGACGCGCGGGTTACGCGCCCGTCGGCAACGAGACCGGCCGGGACGGCGTCCTGATGATCCTGCTGGAGAAGGACGCCACGAAACCGGCGTACGTCGCCAGCGCGTAGGAGCCGCACGGGCCGGCCCGCGGGAGCTACGCGGTCCTGGCCCGGCGCAGCCACATCATCCCGGTGACCGGAAGGATCACCGGGATGAACAGGTATCCCATGCCGAAGTCGGACCAGACGGTGGCGTCCGCGAACGCCGAGGGCTCCGCCATCGTCCAGGTCCCGACGACCAGCACACCCAGCAGTTCCGCGGCGCAGCACACCAGCGCGGACCTGCGCGCCTTCTCACCCCCGCGCACCAGCGAGTACGTGATGAACCCGTACACCAGCGCGGCGACGGCCGACAGCACATAGGCGAGCGGTGCCCTGCCGAAGTCCAGGATCATCTGGACGATCGAGCGGGAGGCGGCCGCGACGGTGAACACCCCGTAGAACCAGACCAGGACCCGGCCGGGGCCGGTGCCGAGGTCGAAGGGCTGCTTCTCGCCGGTGGCCGCCGCGGTGGTGCGATCGGTGTCGGTCACGGTCAGTTTCCCCAGATGTCGTAGAGCCGCACTTCGAGGACGGCCAGCACGACCGCGCCCGCCGCCACCGTCACCGAACCCCACCGGGTCCGCTCGGTCAGCGACAGGAAACCCGCCGCGGGCACCGCGAGGAAGGCCCCGATCAGATACGCGATGAAGATCGTCATGCCCTGCTCGGGCCGTTCGCCCCGGGACAGCTGCACGATGCCCACCACCAGCTGCGCCAGCGCCAGCAGCGAGACCACGGCCATCCCGATGAAGTGCCAGTCCTTGGTCGGCTGGTCCCGGTACGCGGCGAATCCGCACCAGGCGGCGAGGGCGAGCGCGGTCGCGGCGACCGCGATCGTCAGGGCGACAAGCATGGAGTGAGGGTATTACGGACCAAACGGCCCCCTGCGTGCGCCCCCCGCCGCCGCTCCGGGCGGGTCGCGGACCGGGCCGGCGAGCGGGACGTGGTCCGTGGCCTTTGCCACAGCCACGCACCGTTCCGGGCCGGTCGCGGAACCCGTCGCCGATGACCTCTCCGCGCGCTATCCGCCGTATCGGCGCAGGTCACAGCCGGTCGGCCGGGAATCGCGGAAACCGGCCGGGCCGTCTCACGACACCATCCACGACTGTCCGCTATTCGGACAGCGGGGTCGGGAGGAACGTTACGTCTGTTTTACTTGGCCCATGACCACGACGAGCAACCGCATCCTTGCGACCGAGGCGATCACGACGCCCGGTGCTCGTTGTATGTGTCGAATGCGCACCTTCTGAGGGCCCCCGCCCGATCCTCGCGCCCCGAAGCGAGACCGAGCCCGAGCCGTCCGCATCCAGCGGAACGAGCCTGCCCCGCCACCGCTGCCGGCCACCCGCGCCCCGAGCCGTGCCGAGACCCCAGCTTGGAACGTCCGATCGAAACGTCCAAACAGGCTCATCAGACGAATGCCCCGTGCCCGGCGGCCACCGCGCCGCGCACTCGACAGTGACGGAAACCCCTGTGATCACCACTTCGGGCCTCACGAAGGTCTACCAGTCGCGCGGCCGTGAGGTCACCGCCCTGGACGGCGTCGACCTGCACGTCCGCGAGGGTGAGGTGTACGGCGTCATCGGACAGAGCGGCGCCGGCAAGTCCTCCCTGATCCGCTGCGTCAACCTCCTGGAACGTCCCACCTCCGGCACCGTGACCGTGGCGGGCCAGGACCTCACCGCACTCGCCGGGCGCGGCCACCGGGCCGGCAAGGAACTGCGCGAGGCGCGCAGCCGCATCGGCATGGTCTTCCAGCACTTCAACCTGCTGGCCTCCCGCACCGTCCAGGCCAACGTCGAACTCCCGCTGGAGATCCTCGGCGTCCCCGGCCGGGACCGCTCCCGCAAGGCCCTCGAACTCCTCGGCCTGGTCGGCCTCGCCGACAAGGCCAAGGCCTACCCCGGCCAGCTCTCCGGAGGCCAGAAGCAGCGCGTCGGCATCGCCCGCGCCCTCGCCGGGGACCCGAAGGTGCTGCTCTCCGACGAGGCCACCTCGGCCCTCGACCCCGAGACCACCCGCTCCATCCTCCAGCTGCTGCGTGACCTCAACCAGCAGCTCGGTCTGACCGTCCTGCTCATCACGCACGAGATGGACGTCGTCAAGACGGTCTGCGACTCCGCCGCGCTGATGCAGAAGGGCCGCATCGTCGAGTCCGGCACCGTCGGTGAACTGCTCGCCACCCCCGGCTCCGAACTGGCCCACGAGCTGTTCCCCGTCGGCGGCGCCGCGTCCGGCCCCGACAGCACGGTCGTCGACGTCACCTTCCACGGCGACGCGGCCGGCCGACCGGTGATCTCCCAGCTCTCCCGCACGTACAACATCGACATCTCGATCCTGGGCGCCGCGATGGACACCGTCGGCGGCAAGCAGATCGGCCGGATGCGCATCGAGCTGCCCGGCCGCTTCGAGGAGAACGTCGTCCCGATCGGCTTCCTGCGCGAGCAGGGCCTCCAGGCGGAGGTCGTGGAGAACGACGGCCCCGCCATCCCCGTACAGACCCCCGCCCCGCTCACCGAGGAGGTGGCGAAGTGACCTGGTCCGAAATGCAGCCGCTGCTCACCCAGGGGACCATCGACACCCTCTACATGGTGCTCTGGTCCACGGCCGTCACCGTTCTCGTGGGGCTGCCGCTCGGCGTCCTGCTCGTCCTCACCGACAAGGGCGGACTGCTGCAGAACACCCCGGTGAACAAGGTCATCGGCGTGATCGTGAACATCGGCCGCTCGCTGCCGTTCATCATCCTGCTGATCGCCCTGATCCCCTTCACCACCTGGGTCGTCGGCACCTTCATCGGCCCGTCCGCGATGATCGTGCCGCTCTCCGTCGGCGCCGTCCCGTTCTTCGCCCGGCTCGTCGAGACCGCCGTCCGCGAGGTCGACCACGGGCTCGTCGAAGCCGTCCAGTCGATGGGCGGATCCATCCCGACGATCGTCCGCAAGGTGCTCCTGCCGCAGTCGCTGCCCTCGCTCGTCTCCGGAGTCACCACCACCGTCATCGTGCTCATCGGCTACTCCGCGATGGCCGGCGCGGTCGGCGGCGAGGGGCTCGGCTCCAAGGCCGTCACCTACGGATTCCAGCGTTTCGACAACCGGTTCATGCTCATCACCGTCGCGCTGCTGATCGTCATCGTGACCGTGATCCAGCTGATCGGCGACGGCGCCGTACGGCTGCTGGCCCGCCGCGGCCGCACCACCACCTGAGACCTCCACTCCGCTCACAAGCCCGAACTCCTTGTCCGGGCGCACCACCATCACCACCAGAAAGAGGCACTTTTCGTGCGTAGGAACATCAAGATCACCGCGGCTGCCGCCGCCACCGCCGCCCTCGCCTTCGGCCTCACCGCCTGCGGCACCTCGTCCGACCCGGACACCAAGAGCGAGACCGGCGCCAAGGCCGACACCTCCAAGGCGCTCGTCGTCGCCGCGTCCCCGACGCCGCACGCCGACATCCTGGGCTTCGTCCAGAAGAACCTGGCGGAGAAGGCCGGCCTCAAGCTGGAGGTCAAGGAGTTCACGGACTACGTCCTGCCGAACACCGCCACCGAGACCGGCCAGGTCGACGCCAACTTCTTCCAGCACCAGCCCTACCTGGACGACTTCAACAAGAAGAACAACACCCACCTGGTCTCCGTCGGCACCGTTCACCTGGAGCCGCTCGGCCTGTACTCCAAGAAGGTCAAGGACCTCAAGGACATCAAGGCCGGCCAGACCGTCGCCGTGCCCAACGACACCACCAACGAGGGCCGCGCACTCCAGCTCCTCGCCGAGAACGGCCTCATCACCCTCAAGGACGGCGTCGGCACCAGCGCCAAGCTGAGCGACATCACCGACAAGAAGGGCCTGGAGTTCAAGGAGCTGGAGGCCGCCACCGTGCCCCGCGCCCTGGACGACGTCGATGCCGCCGTCATCAACGGCAACTACGCGATCCAGGCCGACCTCAAGCCCGCCAAGGACTCCCTCGCGCTGGAGAAGGCCGACGGCAACCCCTACGCCAACATCATCGCCGTGAAGAAGGGCAACGAGAAGGACGCCCGCGTCCAGAAGCTCGTGAAGCTCCTGCACTCCGACGAGGTCAAGAAGTTCATCGAGGACACCTACCAGGGCTCCGTCGTCCCGGCCTTCGGCACCGCCGCCAAGCCCTGACACCCGCACGGCATTTGTCCGACGAGCCCCGCGCACCCCACCCGGGAGGCGCGGGGCTCCGCCGTGCGGACCCGCCCATGCGCACCACCGCCCCGATGCTGCATGCTGTGCCTTTAACGGTCTTCGGCATGGAGCTGCGCATGACTTCCACCTTTCCGGACATCTCCATCAGCACGGATCGGTTGGTGCTGCGCCCCTTCGACATGGCGGACGTCCCCGCGTACATCGAGATGATGAACGACGAACTCGTCGTCGCCTGGACCGAGGCCCCCTACCCCTACACCCAGGTCGACGCCGAACGCTGGGTCCGCAGGATCGCCCCCGCCCAGCGCACCGGCGGTGACGGCATCGTCCTCGCCGTCACCGAATTCCTCACCCAGCGCCTGGTCGGCTCGGTCCGGCTCCGCAACACCGACTGGCGCACCCGCGCCACCGAGGCGGCCTACATCACCGCCCCCTGGGCCCGCGGCGAGGGATACGCCACCGAGTCCGTGCTCGCGCTGGCCCAGTGGCTCTTCCGCGACCAGGGCTTCGAACGCATCGAGCTGCGCACCGCCGCCGACAACACCGCCTCGCAACAGGTGGCCCAGAAGCTCGGCTGCATCAGCGAGGGTGTCCTGCGCAACGCCCGGATAGCGCGGACCCGGACCGAGAACGGCACGGACGGCGGCTGGACCGACATCAGGACCGACCTGATCGTCTGGGGCCTGCTCCCCGAGGACCTCGAAGGCGTTGCCGAGCAGCTCGCCGAAGCGGGCGGCTACGGCGCCTACAACGACTGGAACTGACCCCGCGAAGGGGCCCCGACACCGCGTCGGCACGGACCGGGTACTCTCACCCTGCCCGACTCACACCACCATCCCCACCTGCGACGACTCCAGGAGACTGACGACAGATGGCCGATCGGGTCACCGTGATCGGCTGGGACGGCTCACCACTGACGGCAGCGGCCACCGCCGCCCTCTCGGCCGCCACGCTCGTCGCCGGAGCCGCCCACCACCTCGCACTTCCCGAAGTCCCGGCGAACGCCGAACGCATCCGCCTGGGCTCCATCGACCTGGCCGCCCGCCGGATCGCCGGCCACCGGGGCAGCGCCGTGGTCCTCGCCGACGGGGATCCCGGCTTCTTCGGAGTCGTACGCAACCTCCGCGCACCCGAACACGGCCTGGAGGTCGAGGTGGTCCCGGCCGTGTCCTCGGTCGCCGCCGCCTTCGCCCGCGCGGGCATGCCGTGGGAGGACGCCCGGACGGTCGTCGCGCACCCCCGCACCCTGCGCCGCGCCGTGAACGTCTGCCGCGCCCACCACAAGGTCGCCGTCCTCACCTCGCCCGGCGCCGGACCCGCCGAACTCGCCCTGCTCCTCGAAGGCGTCCACCGCACCTTCGTCATCTGCGAGGAGCTCGGCACCAGCCGCGAACAGGTCACCGTCGTCACCTCCGAGAAGGCCGCCGACCACGTCTGGCGCGACCCCAACGTGGTCGTCGTCATCGGCGGCGGACCCGAACCGCAGGCCACCGGTGCCTGGATCGCGGGCGGCCTCCCCACCGGCCCCCACGACGTACGCGGCTGGGCACTGCCCACCGAGGCGTACGCGGGCGCGGACACCGGGGCCGCGACGGAGAGCGGCGAGGGCGGGTCCTCGGGGCTGCGCGCCGCCCAGCTGGCCCGCCTCGGCCCCCGTACCGGCGACCTCCTGTGGGACATCGGCTCCGGCAGCGGAGCCCTGGCCGTGGAGGCGGCCCGTTTCGGCGCGGCGGTCCTGGCGGTCGACAGCGACCCGGCCGCCTGCGCCCGGACCGCGGCGGCGGCGCGGACGTTCGGCGTACAGCTCCAGGTCGTCGAGGGCCTGGCCCCCCACGTGCTGGAACGGCTGCCGGAACCCGATGTCGTACGGATCGGGGGCGGCGGGGTTCCCGTCGTCACCGCCGTCACCGAACGACGGCCGGAACGCATCGTGACCCATGCCTCGACCCGGGACGAGGCCGAGGCGCTCGGAGCCGCCCTGAGCGGAAACGGATACACGGTCCGCTGCTCGCTCCTCCAGTCCGTCGAACTCGACACGGCAGCCTGGTCGGAGCGCGAACGCTCGGTCGTGTTTCTCCTGTCGGCGCTGCGTTCCGACCTCGCCCCGTGACCCGGTCGGCGTACAGCGGGAGGTAGGCTGGCCGATCGTTGTACCGCGCCCGGACGTTCGTCGCTTCGTTCGTCAATGTCCGGAAAAGGGGACCGTTTTGGCCCCCGTTGTGGTACGGCAGAACCGGGGGACGCGCGACGTGGCGCAGTCCACAGCGGGCCGTGGCGAAATGAGCTGCCGCGGCGGCGAACGACCGCGAGAATGCAGTATGTCCGCGACCGATTCGTGCCGCGCGGCGAGCCCGCTCGTTCTTGTTGACGAGCGCCGGCGTGCCGTGTTCGGGCGTCCCGGGCGAAGGGCCGAAGGAGCACTGACGATGGGCGAGGGGTACGCATGAGTGACACCGGCCAGATCCCGGTCGAGGGACTGCCGGAGAACGCAGGCACGGTGGAGCAGCCGGGCGTCGCCGCCCCGGACGCCTACACCTACCTCGCTCCCTCCGAGCATGTCTCCGAGGACGACGACCTCCTTCTGATGCCGAGCCCGCAGGGAGCCTGGAGCGACCCGCAGGCCGTACCGGCACCGGGCCAGTACCCCGAGGGCGTCGCCGCCCAGGCCCCGCTGCCCGGGCAGGGCGCCTATCAGGCCCAGCCCGTGGCACAGCCCTATGCCCAGCCGTCCGGTGAGACCCCCGTACAGCCCCAGGGCCCCGTCCAGGTGCAGGAGCCCGCCCAGGCCCAGGCCGCGGAGGCGCACGCCGCACAGCAGGCGGTGGCGGAGCAGCTGCCCGAAACCGGCCGGGGAACCCACGAGTCCGGTGGCCGCGACTCCGGTTCGGTCGACCTGACGGGCGTGCGCATCCCGCCGCCCGCCCCGGCCCCCGCCCCCGCTCCGGCCGCCCAGACCCAGAACCCGGCGCGCCGGCCGCTGCACCGCGGCCCGGTCGTGCCCGACGGCACGCCGTCCTACGGCGGTGCGCCGACCGGCGGAGTCGTGCGTTCGCTCGCCGACCGCGGACCCGCGGGCGCGCCCCAGGCGCAGGCCCGCACCCAGGCCCCCGCACGCCACGCCGGACCGCCGACCACCGGCCCGGAGTACTTCGAGCTGCCGACCGACGACGCGTCGGCGCTGCCGGGCCCGCAGCTCGGCGAGATCCTGCCGCAGGGCGGTAGCCCGTGGGGGGCCCAGGCCCCGGCCCCGCAGCCGGAGGCCGCACCCGTGGCCGCAGAATCGGTCGTTCCGGAGCAGACAGCCCCGAAGCAGGCCGTCGTGGAGCAGACCGTCGTGGAGCAGGCTGTCCCGGAGCAGACCGTTTCGGAGCCGGTCGTTTCGGAGCCGGCCGCCTCCGAGCCGGTCGCCGAGTCGGTGCCGGTGCCCGAGGCGCAGCCCGTCCGGCCCGCTCCGGTCGCGGCACCGGAGGCCGTGGCCGCTCCGGCTCCCGCCGCCGAACCGGTACCGGCCGAGGCCGGGACGCCCGCGGAGATCCCGGCGGGGATCCCGGCCGGGATCCCCGCCGGGATCCCCGCCGAAGCGGTCGCGCCGCAGGAAGGCGCGCAAGCCGTACCCATGGGTCAGTTCGTGCCCGTGGAAGGTTCGGTGCCGACGACTCCGCACCTGGCCCCGACCCCCGCGGCCGAGGAGAACGTCGCGGCGGAGCCCGAAGCCGAAGCCGAGGCCGAGGTCGAGGTCGCGGCAGAGCCCGAGCCCGAGCGCGTGCCGATCGCCATGGGGCCCGTGGCGCCGGTGGAGCCCGTCGTGGCCGAGGCCGTCGTCGAGACTTCCGAGACGGTCGAGCCCGCCGCGACCGCCGAGGTCGTCGAGCCCGCCGCGGCCCCCGTGGCCGAGGCCCCGGCGGTGTCCGAGCCGGAGCCCGAACAGGGGCCCGAGGTCATCGAGACCCCGGACATCACGCCCCTCGCGGAGGCCGTGGAGGCCGTTCCCGTCGCGGAGCCCGGCCCGGTGGCCGCCGCACAGCCCGAGGCGCAGCCCGAAGCCCTGCCTGCCGAAGTCCAGGTCCAGGAGCCCGCCGAGGCGGCCCCGGCCCCGGCCCTTGAGCCGGAAGCCGCTGAAACCGGGGCCCCGGAGGCACCGGACGCCTCCGACGTCCCCGAGACCTCCGAGCCCGAAGAGGCCGCGGCGCCCGCCGGCCCGCCGGCCCCCGGCTACGACGACGCCGAGCGCGAGGCGGTGCTCCGCGTCATGCGTGAGCGCCGTGACATCCGTAACGGCTTCCGCAGCGACCCCATCCCGCACGAGGTTCTGCTCCGCGTCCTGGAAGCCGCGCACACGGCGCCCAGCGTCGGCCACTCGCAGCCCTGGGACTTCGTCGTCATCCGCTCCGCGGAGACCCGTCGCTCCATGCACGAACTGGCACAGCGTCAGCGCGACGCCTACGCCAAGTCGCTGCCCAAGGGCCGGGCCAAGCAGTTCAAGGAACTGAAGATCGAGGCCATCCTCGACACCCCGGTGAACATCGTCGTCACCGCGGACCCCACCCGCGGCGGCCGCCACACCCTCGGTCGGCACACCCAGCCGCAGATGGCCCCGTACTCCTCCGCGCTCGCCGTCGAGAACCTCTGGCTCGCCGCCCGCGCCGAGGGCCTCGGTGTCGGCTGGGTCAGCTTCTTCGACGAGCGTGAGATGGTCCGGGCCCTCGGCCTGCCGGAGCACCTCGAAGTCGTGGCGTACCTGTGCGTCGGTTACGTCGACGAGTTCCCCGAGGAGCCCGAGCTGATGCAGGCGGGCTGGTCCAAGCGACGCCCGCTGTCCTGGGTCGTCCACGAGGAGACCTACGGCCGCCGCGCCCTGCCCGGCGAGGAGCCGCACGACCTGCTGCAGGAGACCATCTCCAGCATCCGCCCGCTGGACGCCAAGGCGCTCGGCGAGGCGTGGGAACGCCAGAAGCGGATGACCAAGCCCGCCGGCGCGCTCGGCATGCTGGAGATCATCTCGGCGCAGCTGTCCGGACTCTCCCGGATGTGCCCGCCGCCGATCCCCGAGCCCGCGGCCGTCGCGATCTTCGCGGGCGACCACGGGGTGCACGCCCAGGGCGTCACGGCCTGGCCGCAGGAGGTCACCGGCCAGATGGTCGCCAACTTCCTCGGCGGCGGCGCGGTCTGCAACGCCTTCGCGGCCCAGGTGGGCGCCGAGGTGTGCGTGGTCGACGTCGGCGTGGCCATGGAGCTGCCCGCGACGCCCGGCCTGCTGCCCCGCAAGGTGCGCGCCGGAACGGCCGACTTCACCACCGGCCCCGCGCTCACCCGCGAGGAGGTGCTCGCCGCGATCGAGGTCGGCATCGAGACCGCCCGCGATCTCGTCGCGGCAGGCAACAAGGGCCTGCTCACCGGCGAGATGGGCATCGCCAACACCACGGCGTCCGCCGCGTTGATCTGCGTGTACACGGGTATGGACCCGGCCGAGGTGACCGGTCGCGGCACCGGCATCAACGACGAGATGCACGCCCGCAAGGTCGACGTCGTACGCCGTGCCCTCGAACTGCACCAGCCCGACCCGTCCGACCCGATCGGCGTGCTCGCCGCGGTCGGCGGCCTGGAGCACGCCGCGATGGCGGGCTTCCTGCTGGGCGGCGCCTCGCTCCGTACACCCGTCATCCTGGACGGCGTCAGCGCGGGTGCCGCGGCCCTGGTCGCACGGGCGATCGCCCCCGAGGCCCTCGCCGCCTGCATCGCGGGCCACCGCAGCGCCGAGCCCGGCCACGTCGCCGCCCTCAACAAGCTGGGCCTGCGCCCGCTGGTCGACCTCGACCTCCGCCTCGGCGAAGGCACCGGGGCGCTGCTGGCGCTGCCGATCGTGCAGAGCGCGGCGCGGGCGATGCACGAAGTGGCGACGTTCGACTCGGCGGGCGTCACCGAGAAGTAGTACCCGGCCACGGCCGACCCGGCCCGGCGCCATGAGCGCCGGGCCGGGTACGTGGTTTCCGGCAGGGGCCACGGTTTCGGGCGAGACAGCCTCCGCCCGCGCCCCGACGCACCCCGTATCGTGGACCCACGCCCACAAAACCGCACGTCACAGCCGCTCCACCGTCGCAGCGGCCCGCACCCCGCACCGCACGAGGAGTCCGCACCGCCATGGCCGAGCACGCCGATCACCCCGCGTACCCCGTCGGACTGCGCCTGAGCGGGCGCCGCGTCGTCGTCGTCGGCGGCGGCCAGGTCGCGCAGCGCCGCCTGCCCACGCTCATCGCGGCCGGCGCCGACATCACCCTCGTGTCGCCGTCCGCGACCCCTGCCGTCGAGGCGATGGCCGACGCCGGTGAGATCCGCTGGGAGCGCCGCCGGTACGAGGACGGGGACCTGACCGACACCTGGTACGCGCTCATCGCCTCCGACGACGACGCCGCGAACGACGCCGCGTCCGCCGAGGCCGAGCGCACCCGCACCTGGTGCGTGCGCAGCGACAACGCCGATGTGGCGACCGCCTGGACCCCGGCGACCGGCCGCAGCGAAGGCGTGACCGTCGCCGTCCTGTCCACCGACGCCCAGGGCCGCGACCCGCGCCACTCCGCCGCCGTCCGCGACGCCATCGTCGAGGGACTGCGCGACGGCACGCTCGCCGCCCCGCACCACCGCACCCGGCCCACTCCCGGAGTCTCCCTGGTCGGCGGCGGCCCCGGCGACCCCGACCTGATCACGGTGCGCGGCCGCCGCCTCCTCGCCGAGGCCGACGTCGTCATCGCCGACCGGCTCGGACCGCGCGACCTGCTCGACGAACTGCCGCCGCACGTCCAGGTGATCGACGCGTCGAAGATCCCGTACGGCCGCTTCATGGCGCAGGAGGCGATCAACCAGGCGCTCATCGAGCACGCCAGGGCCGGCAAGGCCGTCGTACGGCTCAAGGGCGGCGACCCGTTCGTCTTCGGCCGGGGCATGGAAGAGGCACAGGCGCTCGCCGCCGAGGGCATCCCGTGCACCGTCGTCCCCGGCATCTCCAGCTCGATCTCCGTGCCCGGCGCGGCCGGAATTCCCGTCACCCACCGCGGGGTCGCCCACGAGTTCACCGTCGTCAGCGGCCATGTCGCCCCCGACGACGAGCGCTCGCTGGTCGACTGGGAGGCGATCGCCAGGCTGCGCGGCACCCTGGTCCTGCTGATGGCAGTCGACAAGATCGGCGCCATCGCCGCGGCCCTCGTCGCCCACGGCAAGTCCCCGGACACCCCGGTCGCCCTGGTCCAGGAGGGCACCACGGCCGCCCAGCGCCGCGTCGATGCGACGCTCGCCACCGTCGTCGAACGGGCCGCCGCCGAGGACGTACGTCCCCCCGCGGTCATCGTCATCGGCGATGTCGTCGCGGTCGGCGTCGGCGTCGGCGCCGGCACCGCACCGCGCCCCGCCGAGTAGCCGGCCGGGACACCACCCGCACCCTCACCGAGTAACCAGCGGTAACGGATCTTCCTCCGAGCCGTTGGCACCACACACCGGACAAGGCAGTATCAAACCCGTGGCTGATCTCATCACCGTCGACGACCCCGACGACCCCCGACTGCGTGACTACACCGGACTGACCGACGTCGAACTCCGGCGCAGGCGAGAGCCCGCGGAGGGCCTCTTCATCGCCGAGGGCGAGAAGGTCATCAGGCGTGCCAGGCACGCCGGTTACGAGATGCGCTCGATGCTGCTCTCGGCGAAGTGGGTCGACCTCATGCGGGACGTCATCGACGAGGTCCCGGCCCCGGTGTACGCGGTCAGCCCCGAACTCGCCGAGCGGGTCACCGGCTACCACGTGCACCGCGGCGCGCTCGCCTCGATGCAGCGCAAACCGCTGCCGACGGCCGACGAACTGCTGACGACGGCCCGACGGGTCGTCGTCATGGAGGCCGTCAACGACCACACCAACATCGGGGCGATCTTCCGCAGCGCCGCCGCCCTCGGCATGGACGCCGTGCTGCTCTCCCCGGACTGCGCCGACCCGCTCTACCGGCGCTCCGTCAAGGTCTCGATGGGCGCGGTCTTCTCCGTCCCCTATGCCCGTCTCGGCACCTGGCCCAAGGACCTGGAGACCGTACGGGAAGCGGGCTTCCGGCTCCTCGCGCTGACCCCGGACGAAAAGGCCGGCAGCATCGACGAGGCGGCACCGCACCGGATGGACAGGGTGGCCCTGATGCTGGGCGCCGAGGGCGACGGACTGTCGACCCGGGCCCTGGTCGCCGCCGACGAATGGGTACGCATTCCGATGGCGCACGGCGTCGACTCGCTCAACGTGGGAGCGGCCGCGGCGGTCGCCTTCTACGCGGTGGCATCGGGCCGCCCGCAGAACTGACCGGGCGACTGGGCGGGCGACCGCCCGACCAGCCGCCCGACCAGCCGCCCGGCTAGAGCGAGTCCGGCCGCAGGTCCCGGGACGGCGTCTCGATCAGGGCGTGACTCCGGTCCTGCTTGGGGCCCGGATCCGTCCCCAGCCCCCGGGACGGCCCCTGACAGCCCTGGGCCGCCGCGATGCCGAGCGCCACCAGCAGCGTCACCACGACGAAGACGACGAGCCGCTGACGCAGCAGCCGGGGGTTGGCGGGACGCAGCCCCGCCGAAGTCGTACGGGCCCCGGGCCGCGTTCCCGGCCGGCCGTTCGCGCCGTTCGTACCCTGCGGGCGACGCCCGGACCGGGTGGTGTTGCGCGGCGGCTGATGCTGCTGGGGGCGTGAACCACCGGTCCGGGGAGCGGAGGACCGCGACGAGGAGGACGGCCTGCTGCCCTGCGGTTGCTTCTGCTTCTGCTGACGGGGCGCGGGAGGAGCCGCCCGCCGGGTCTGCTGCTCGGTGTACGGGCCGTCGAGACGGCCGGTCGGCCGGTCCAGTTCCTGCGCCGAACGCTGCACGGGCGGCCGGCTCTCGTGCAACCCCTGCGCCTCCCGCGCCGCGATCTCCTTGAGCCGCATGGAGAGTTGGAGCGTGCTCGGCCGCTCCTCCGGATCCTTCGCCAGACAGGCGCTCACCAGCGGTGCGAGGGCATCGTGCACATCGCGCAACTGGGCCTCCTCGTGCACCACGCGGTACAGCATCACCTCGGAACTGCCGTGCCCGAAGGGCGAGTCGGCCATGGCCGCGTAGGCGAGCGTGGCCCCGAGCGAGAACACATCGGTCGCGGGCGTCACGGCCGCGCCGCGCACCTGCTCGGGCGCCAGGAATCCCGGCGATCCCACCGCCGTACCGACGTGGGTGAGCGTGGAGGCCCCGGTCGCCCAGGCGATCCCGAAGTCGATGATCCGGGGGCCCTTGGGGGAGAGCAGGATGTTCGACGGCTTCAGGTCGCGGTGGACGACCCCGGCCTCGTGCACCGCCACCAGGCCCTCGGAGAGCGCGGCCCCGATCGAGGCCACCTCGGCCGCCGACAGCGGCCCCTCCTCGGCGACCTTGTCGTGCAGCGAGGGGCCCGGTACGTACTGTGTGGCGAACCACGGACGGTCCGCCTCCAGGTCCGCGGCCACCAGGCGCGCCGTGCAGCCGCCCCGGATCCGCCGTGCGGCGGACACCTCGCGGGCGAAACGGGAGCGGAATTCCTGATCCTCCGCCAGGTCCGGGCGGATTACCTTCAGCGCCACCCGCTGGCCCCGCCGGTCCGAGCCCAGATAGACGACACCCATGCCGCCCGCACCGAGCCGCCGGTGCAGCCTGAACGAGCCGACGACACGCGGGTCCTCGCGCCGGAGCCGCATCATCGCCATGTCTGCCCATCCCCGCTGCCTGGTCCGCCTGACGAGGCACAGCTTACGTACCCGGCGCCCGGGGTGCTCAGAGGCCGCGCCCTCACCGGCCGATCGATTGTCCTTGCGCGGCCCGCTCCCTGACGGGGAATGGGGCCCGGGCGACAGCCGCGCCGGACGGGCCCGGCCCCCAAGACGGTTGCGGCGAGCGGTGGTTGGAGCACCACCGGACATCCGCCGTACGACGCCGGCCTCGGCCGGGACACGCGCCCGCGGCCCCCCGTCGGCGCACCGGGGGAGGGCCGCCGGGAAGCGGGGGAGGGAAGGGTGAGTGAAGTCACGGTGCCCGTCGCCGTGCGGGCCGGTGGGCCGCGTCGCACAACGGCTCCCACGCCGCGCGAACATCGCCGCCCGACGCGGGTACCCCTCCGGGATGTCCCCGGGGTCGGGCGCCCGGTCTCCACCCAGGGGAGTACGCCGACGGCCCGGGGCTCATCCTCCGGGAGGCCCGGCAATCGGTACGCGGGCATGACGCCCGCAGCACGCCGCGTCCCTAATGTTGAGGTCAAGCGGCGGGCGCCATACTCGTCCCCCGAGGTCACACGCCCGCCGCCCCACATCGAGTCAGGAGAGGAACCATGGCGGACACGGCACCGCGGACCATGATCCGCGCAGGACGCAGGGCCCAAGCCTCGTTCGGCGGCCGCCCGTCCTCCGGCACGCGCCACCCGCTGGTGGCGACGGCGATGGTTCTTCCTCTGGCGGCCCTGCTCGTGGTCGTCTTCGGCGGCTGGGACGCAGTGGTCACACAGGCGTCGTCCGTGGGCGTGATGCTGGGGCGCTGAGCGGCGCCCCGGGTCCGGAAGAGCGGTCCGGACCGGGACATCCGGCCAACAACCCCGTGGGGACGGGGGTGCGGCGGACGGCAGCGTTTGTCCGGTCAGCTGGGGAGCTGACCGGACATCGCGCTTTCCGGAGCCGTTCACGGCCCGCGGCGACCCTGCCGCCGGGCCGTGAACGGCTCCGGCACAGCTGCGTTCACCGTCGCCCCGAGCATCGATCCGGCGCACCAGCGTTCATCGCCGCCCCGCGAAACCCGCCCCGCGAAGACTGCGGGCGCCGTGGCGTTCACCGCCGTCCACGACCGGCTCCGGCGCGTACGCTCGTCGGCGGGCCCGGTGCGGACCGGGCCCGCCCGTACCAGTCCGCCACCGGGGGAGACCGTGACCACCGCAGTCGTACGCGCGCTGGGTGATCTCGCCCATCGGGCTGCCCACGAACACCCCGGAGCCCGGTGTGCCTGCTCGCCTCCGACGGTGCTCGCGGACCGTGCGGACGGCACGGTGGTCCGCAGCGGGGCCGTCGTCGCCAAGGCCCACGCCCCCGACACGGACACCCCCGGCCTGCTCACCCGCCTCACCCTCGCGAACGACCCCCGTCTCACCGGCATCCTGCTCGCACCGCTGCCACCCGGCCCCTGCGCACCGCCCACCACCCTCCACGGCCGCCCGGTCACCCTCTGGCCCCACGGCCGGCCCGTCGACCCCGGTGACCCGGACACCGCCCCCTGGGAGGAGGCCGCCGTTCTGCTGGCCGGGCTGCACCGGACCCCGGCCCCGGCCTCCCTCGCGCTCCCGCCCATGCGGGGCCCCGCGAAGGCCGCGCTCGCCGTCGCCCGGATGCGCGCCGCCCGGCCCGGCGACCCGGCCACCGCTCCCGTACTCGAAGCCTGGCGCCGACTGCCGGCGTGGGCCCGCGACGAGGCCGCCGCACCCCCGCACAGGTCGCGCTTCCTCTGCCACGGCGATCTGCACCTCGGCCAACTCGTCCGTCACCCCGCCCCGCACGGACCCTGGCTGCTCATCGACGTGGACGACGCGGGTCTCGGCGACCCCGCCTGGGACCTCGCCCGCCCCGCGGCCTGGTACGCGGCCGGGATCCTGCCCCCCGAGGTCTGGCTCCGCTTCCTGGACGCCTACCGGGCGGCGGGCGGCCCCGCCGTGTGCGCCGAGGGCGACCCCTGGCCGGACCTGGATGTGCCGGCCCGCGCGCTGACCGTGCAGGCCGCAGCGCTGGCATTCGCCAAGTCGGCGGTGGAGGACCGGACTCCGGATGAGGTGGAAGAGACAATGATCGACGCCTGTGCCCGAATTGCATCTCTCCCGCCCGAGTTGGGCGCCGAACACTCGTCGTAGGCTGAACCGACCGTCGGCGGGCATGAATTCCGGCGACGGCGACCCGACGGCGAGGAGTGAGCCGAACCATGCAGTGTCCCAAGTGCCACGCACAGATGCACACGTATAACCGCAACGGCATACAGATCGAGCAGTGCAGCGGCTGCCGGGGAATCTTCCTCGACTACGGCGAGCTGGAGTCCCTCACCCGCATCGAGGCGCAGTGGACGCAGCAGGCCCCGCCCCCGCCGCCGGCCCCGCAGGCGTACCCGGCCGCCCCGGCGCCCGCCTGGGGCGCCCCGCAGCACCATGGCGGCCACGGTGGTCACTACCGCCACAAGAGCTTCGGCCGCATGCTCTTCTCGTCCTGAACGGGACACCACCCGAACGGGACACCACCGCTGAGTGCGTGACCGCGGGCCCGGACGCGTTCCGTCCGGGCCCGCGGTGCGTCCGCGCCCGAATCCGCCCGCCGGGAACGACGTACTCCGGAAACGACGAAGCCCCGATCGTCGGGACGACCGGGGCTTCTGGTGGTGCGCGATACTGGGATTGAACCAGTGACCTCTTCCGTGTCAGGGAAGCGCTCTCCCGCTGAGCTAATCGCGCAGGGTGAACCTGCGTGTACTGCGTGCGCGATACTGGGATTGAACCAGTGACCTCTTCCGTGTCAGGGAAGCGCTCTCCCGCTGAGCTAATCGCGCGGGGATCCTTGCGGACCAGTGGACGATACTGGGATTGAACCAGTGACCTCTTCCGTGTCAGGGAAGCGCTCTCCCGCTGAGCTAATCGTCCTTGGAGGTGGAGACGGGATTTGAACCCGTGTAGACGGCTTTGCAGGCCGTTGCCTCGCCTCTCGGCCACTCCACCAGGAGCGGGGGTTCGGGAAGATCCCCCACTTTTTGCGAGCGGACGACCAGGTTCGAACTGGCGACCTCAACCTTGGCAAGGTTGCGCTCTACCAACTGAGCTACGTCCGCTTGTCTTTCCCGGTTCACTCGCGTGTCCCGGCGACGTGTTGAACTCTAGCGGATTCCCGGGCCAGTACAAAAACGCGTTTGTGCAGCGTGCTGAGGTGCGCCTGCCCGGCGCAGGTCGTCGCGGCCCGCCCTAGACTCGACGACGTGCACGACCTCGCTCCAATAGCCCGCTTCGGCGGCCTCGTCGCGTCCGATCTGCGGGACGTGACCAGTGATCCCGCAGCCCTTGAATCGTCCGGGTTCTGGGCCGTATCCGCCGATTTCGGGGGCCGCCTCGTCTGCGCGCGCTTCGGCTCCGTACGCACCGAAGCGGTGCCCGCCCCCGTGCCGGGTGCCTGGCACGGGCCCGCGACCGGTGACTGGACCTCGTCCCTGGACCGCGCCGCGTACATCGCGGGCGTACGGCGGATCCGCGAGTACATCGCGGCGGGCGAGGTCTACCAGGCCAACCTCTGCCGGGTGCTGACCGCGCCGCTGCCCGATCCGGCCGCCGCCGACGTTGACGCGCTGACCGCGCTGCTGGCCCGCGGCAACCCCGCCCCGTACGCGGGCACGATCCGGCTGCCCGCGCACGGCGTGGAGACAGCCACCGCGTCCCCCGAACTCTTCCTGAGGCGGGACGGCCGGACCGTCGAATCGGGTCCGATCAAGGGCACCGGGCGCACCGAGGACGATCTGCTGGAGAAGGACCACGCGGAGAACGTGATGATCGTCGACCTGGTCCGCAACGACCTGGGCCGGGTCTGCGCGACCGGATCGGTCACCGTTCCCGACCTCTGCGTGGTCGAGAAGCACCCCGGCCTGGTCCACCTCGTCTCCACCGTGCGCGGTGAGCTCGCCGAGGGCGTCGGCTGGCCCGGACTCCTCGGCGCCGCGTTCCCGCCCGGCTCCGTCACGGGAGCGCCCAAGTCCAGCGCCCTGCGGATCATCGAGGAGCTGGAGACCGCACCGCGCGGGCCCTACTGCGGGGGCATCGGCTGGGTCGACGCCGATCGCCGTACCGCCTCGCTCGCCGTCGGCATACGTACCTTCTGGATCGACCGGACCGGTCCCGCGCCGGTCCTCCGCTTCGGCACCGGGGCCGGCATCACCTGGGGCTCCGATCCGGAACGCGAGTGGGACGAGACCGAACTCAAGGCGTCCAGACTGCTCGCTGTGGCATCGGGCGATCACGGAACAACAGGAAGGACCGCGTGATGAGGATTTGGGTCAACGGCGAACTGCGCGACGCCGAGGACGCCAGGGTGTCCGTGCTCGACCACGGACTCACCGTGGGGGACGGCGTCTTCGAGACGGTCAAGACCGTCGGCGGCAGGCCCTTCGCCCTCACCCGCCACCTCGACCGGCTGGCCCGTTCGGCCCGGGGCCTCGGACTCCCCGCCCCCGACCTCGACGAGGTCCGCCGCGCCTGCGCCGACGTCATCGACGCCAACCCGATGGCACTCGGCAGGCTCCGCATCACCTACACCGGCGGGCTCTCCCCGCTGGGCTCCGACCGCGGCGACGCCGGACCCGGCCTCGTCGTCGCCCTCGGCGAGGCGGCCCGCCGTCCCGACACCACCGCCGTGATCACCGTCCCCTGGACGCGCAACGAACGCGGCGCGCTCACCGGCCTCAAGACCACCTCGTACGCCGAGAACGTCGTCGCCCTCGCCCGCGCACACGAGCACGGCGCCTCGGAGGCGCTCTTCGCCAACACCGCGGGGCAGCTCTGCGAAGGCACCGGATCCAACGTCTTCGTCGTCCTCGACGGGCAGCTGCACACCCCGCCGGTCGCCTCCGGCTGCCTCGCCGGGATCACCCGCGCGCTGGCCGCGGAGTGGACGGGCGCTCAGGAGACCGAGCTGCCGTTCGACGTCCTGGAGCGGGCCGAGGAGATCTTCCTCACCTCCACCCTGCGCGATGTGCAGGCCGTCGGCCGGGTGGACGGCAGGGAGCTGCCCGGCGGGGTCGGCCCCGTGACCGCCAAGGCGATGCGGATCTTCGACGAGCGGGCCGGAAACGACCTCGACCCGTAGAGCCGGGCATGTCCGCCCCGGAAATCGGGTGACGAAGCGGGCTCCAGCGGATAGAACATCTCCGATGACCACCACCCTCCGGCCGACCGGGCCGATTCAGCAAGGCGCCGACGGCGCGCAGACCCGCGCGTACGACGTGTGCGACAACGGGCGGCCCGTCGGCGCCGTCGAGATCGGCACCGATCCCGGATTCGGTGCGAAGGCGGGCGTGCTGCGCTCCCTGCACATCGACGAGTCCCGCCGCAGGCGCGGTCGCGGCACCATCGCGGCGCTGGCGGCCGAAGAGGTGCTGCGCGGCTGGGGCTGCACCCGGACGAGCGTGATGGTCCCGGCGGACGATCCGGCGGGGCACGCGCTCGCCACCACACTGGGGTACACCGAGCGCAGCCGGAACATGGTCAAACAACTGGAACCGACCCCGCCCGCCCTGCCCTCCTCCGTCACGGCCCGGCCGATGACGGAGGAGGAGTTCGCGCACTGGGAGCGCGACGCGATCACCGAGTACGCGCAGACCTGGATCGAACGCGGAGTCCCCGCGGACCAGGCCATGCGGAAGGCCGAGACCAGCCACGCCCAGAACCTGCCGCACGGCCTCGCCACCGAGGGAACGCACATGCACGTCCTCGTGCACGAGGGCGAGGCCGTGGGACAGGTCTGGGTGGCGCGGTTCGAAATGCATCCGGGGATGCTGGTGGGCTACGTCTTCGACGTCGAGGTGCACGCCGAGTTCCGGGGGCGGGGGTTCGGCCGGGCGCTGATGCTCCAGGCGGAACGCATCGCGCTCGGCGCGGGCGACGACCGGCTGGGGCTGCACGTCCTCGCGTCCAACACACCTGCCCTGCGGCTGTACGAGTCGCTCGGCTACCGTACGACTCTGCACAACCTGGTCAAGAGCCTCTGAGGGGCGGACCGTCCGGCGAGTGCCGGGCCGCTCAGCCGCGCTCGGCGAGCAGCCGGTCGGCGATCTCCTCGATCCGCCCGCGCAGCCCGTCCTGGCTGCTGCCGCCGTCCAGCCGCTCGTCGCCGATCACATACGTCGGGGTGCCGGTGACGCCGATCGCCTTGCCCTCGGCCTGGTCGGCGTCGACGATCAGCATGTGGCGCCCGTCGATCAGCGCGGTGTCCATCTCCTCGGGGTCCAGGCCGAGTTCCCGCGCCACCTCGACGAGCAGCGGCTCACCGGTGCGGGCGAGGTCGTCGGTACGGGCGAGCACCGCCTCGATGTACGGCCAGCCCTTTCCCTGGTCCGCAGCCTCCTCGGCAGCCTGCGCGGCGGCGTAGGCGTGCTTGTGCTTCTCCAGCGGGAAGTGCCGCAGCCGCACCTCCAGCCGGTCGCCGTACTTGGCCCGCAGGGCGTGCACATCGGTGAGGGCCTGATGACAGTCGGGGCACTGGAGCTCGCACCAGACGTCGAGGACGACGGGGGCCGCAGGGGTGGAATCGCTCATGCGGCCAGTCTCCCAGGGCGTGCGCGAGCCTCCCAATCGGCACCCGGTCCACCGGGGCCGCGTACGGCCGGCCCGGCGCCGATCGGCACCTGGGGAGGATCCCGGCCCTGAAATGTCCCTGATGCCGTCCCGGATCGTGGCCACCGGGCCGGTCACCGGTGCAGGATGGAAGGGACGTTTCCCCGTGCGCCAGGAGGCACCGATGCTTGCCGAGACCATCTGCTCCGCGGTGTCCGCGGCGGGCCTGGGCATCGCCGCCGTCACCGCCTGGCGAAAGCGTTTCCTCGCCGCGACCCGCATCGCCGCCTACTCCCTCGTCCCGATCGCGCTGGTCCTGACCGGGATCGTGGACTGGGTGGCCGGGATCGCCTTCAAGCCGAGTGTCTGGCTCGGTTTCGGGCTGCTCGGGGTGGCGTGGCTGCTGTTCATGACGACCCGGGCGATCGAGCGCCGCGGCGGCGGCACCCGCAAGGAGCGCCGGGCCGCCGCGCGGGGAGCACAGGGCGAGGCGGTCGCCCCCGCGGCCTCGGCGCCCTCCCTGGGCGCAGGAACCCAGGGGACGAGGGCGCAGCCGAAGGCGAAGCCCCGGCAGCAGTCCGCCGCCGCGCCGGGCGAGGACTTCAGCGACATCGAGGCCATCCTGAAGAAGCACGGCATCTGATCCCTGTCTCTGCCCATGCCGCTGTCTCTGTCTCGCCCCGGCTCCGGAGGGCCGGGGCGGTCGGTCCCTGAGTGGTGAATCGATTCATGGATGATTGTTGACGGTGTACAGACGCGGAGCTAGCTTGTGGCGACCGGATTGAAACAGTTCATCCGCGGAGAGGGGCGGCTCGGGGAGCCGGGCTCTCCGGTACGGGACCGGGCCGCCCCGCGACGCCGTCCGTACGATGGGGACACGCCGCGGACCGGTGCGGACGAAGGCAGCAGTGGGGCAGGGCAAGTGGCGCGTGTGGCAGGGATCAAGGATGTGGCCCGGGAGGCCGGAGTCTCCGTGGGCACCGTGTCCAACGTGATCAACCGGCCCGAGGCGGTGCTGCCGGAGACCCGCGCCCGGGTGCTCGCCGCCATCGAGGAACTCGGGTACGTACGCAGCGAGTCGGCGCGCCAGCTCAGGGCGGGCCGCAGCCGGATCATGGCCCTGCTCGTACTGGACATGGGCAACCCGTTCTTCGTGGACGTGGCCCGCGGCGCCGAGCGCGCCGCCCGGGCGGCCGGTCTCGGTGTCATGGTCTGCAACAGCGACCAGAGCCCGACGGAGGAGGCCGAGTACCTCGGGCTCTTCGCCGAACAGCGGGTCTGCGGCGTCCTGGTCACCCCGGCCGACGCGAGCGGCCGGAACCTGGAGGCGTTCGCCCGTCACCGGATCCCCTACGTGCTGGTGGACCGGGTGGCGCCGGGCACGGGGACCTGCGCGGTCTCCGTCGACGACGTCCGCGGCGGCTCCCTCGCCGTCGGCCATCTGGTCTCGGCCGGCCACCGCTCGGTGGCGTACGTGAGCGGTCCGGGCGACCTCCATCAGATCCGGGACCGGCGCGAAGGCGCTCTGGCGGCTCTCGCGGACGCCGGGCTGCCGCCCGGGGCGCTCGTCGAGATCCCCTCCGACCGGCTGGACGTGTCGGCCGGGCGCGATGCCGGGGCCCGGCTGCTCGGCCTGGTGCCCCGGCCGACCGCGGTGTTCTGCGCCAACGACCTGCTCGCCCTGGGGGTGCTCCAGGCGCTGTACGCGGCGGGCGTCCGGGTTCCGCAGGACATCGCCATCGTCGGCTACGACGACATCGAATTCGCCGCCGCCGCCGCGGTACCGCTCACCTCGGTCCGCCAGCCCGCGGTCGTCATGGGCCGGATGGCCGCGGAGCTCCTGCTGGAGGAGTCGGACGACGAGGGCGGCACGCACGAGCACCGCAGCGTGGTGCTCCAGCCGGAGCTCGTGGTGCGGGCGTCCAGCTCGACACCGCGCTGAGTCGGCGGAGCGGAGGCCGCCGGGACGTGCCGGCTCCATCCCGAATTCGCCGCGTGCCGAACGGAGCCGGCCAGTGGCGGCGGTGTCCTGGTGTTCCGCTCGGGGGAGTCGGGGTGCGTGGCGCTCCGGGCGCGGCGCCGAATGTGTGGCGGGCGATCGGACGCCGGAGCGAATCCGGGCCGGTGCCGGGGTGGGTGAACTCCCGGTACGAAAAGGCGTGTTGATCGCCAATGGGGGGTGGTCTGAGTCATGATCGTCCTGAGATGGTCGACACCTCCCGGGGCGATGTCCCCGCAAGCCCTGACGAAGAGCCGCGCGGCTGCCTCTTCGCGCTCTCCCAGCCGCCTTTGATGATCTTCCTCGCGGTGGTCGGCAGCCTGTTGCTGATGGCCGCGTTGCACGATCTCTTCATGCTGTGAGCGGTCAGCCGGCCGCTTCCTTGCGGCGTGCCCGGTACGCGGCCACATGCAGACGATTGCCGCAGGTGCGGCTGGAGCAGTAGCGGCGGGAGCGGTTGCGGGACAGGTCCACGAAGGCGTGCCGGCAGTCCGGTGCCTCGCACCTGCGCAGCCGTTCCTGCTCGCCGGCCACCACGATGAAGGCCAGCGCCATGCCGCAGTCGGCGGCGAGGTGGTCGGCGATCGACGCGTCCGGGGCGAAGTAGTGCACATGCCAGTCGTAGCCGTCGTGATTGCTGAGCTGGGGAGTGGTGCCGGCGGCGGCGACGAGCGCGTTGACGAGCGAGGCGGCGGTCCGGGCGTCGTCGGTCGCGAAGATCTCGGCGAAGCGCGCCCGTACGTCCCGTACCGCCCGCAGGTCCTTGTCGTGGAGCTCGTCCACGCCGCTGATCCGATGGCGCCGCGCGAAGTCGTAGAGCGCGTCGATGCCGGCGAGGCCGTCGCCCCGCCCGCTCCCCGGCTGCCCGCCCTCCGGCGGCTCGCTCTCCGGTGCGGTGTTCACCAGTTCGACCACCGTGTCGAGGGCGATCCGGGTGTCGTGGGGGATCAGCACGCTTCAGCTCCCTGCCTCCGGCGGGCGGGTGTCCGCCGATGCGGGCTGACTCTACTGGCTCGGCCGGGCCGCACAGCGGCCCTGGACGGCCCGTGAGGGGTGCGGGGAGCGGATACCGGCCACGGGCGGGTACTTCATGGCCGGTGGGCGCCCCGCGGGACGCGAGGCGGGGAGTCGTGAGCCCCGGGCGCGCACCGGCGCCGTCACCACGGTGGATTCCGTGATGACGGCGCCGGTGTCCGCCTTATGAGGTTTTCCGCGCGGCGCCGTCTCCCCGAGTCGGACGGCGCCGTGCAGCTCTCGGCCTGGCTCAGCTCTCGGCCAGGATGTGTGAGAGCTCCGTATCGAGGTCGAAGTGACGATGCTCGGTGCCTGGCGGAACCGCGGCGTCGGTCCGCTTCAGGAACGACTCCAGGGCCCTCGCCGGGGCTTCGAGCAGGGCTTCGCCCTCTGGGGAGCTCAGCGCGATGCAGACGACGCCCTGGCCGTGACTACGGGATGGCCAGACGCGGACGTCTCCGGTGCCGGTGGGCCGGTGCAGCCCCTCGGCAAGGAGGTCGCGGGCGAATACCCATTCGACCGTCTCCTCCGCTCCGGTATGGAAGGTGGCGTGCACGGCATACGGATCGGCCGTGTCATACCGCAGGCCCGCGGGTACAGGCAGTGAGGACTCGCTCGACACAACGAGGCGCAGGTGCAGCTCGCAGCTGACCGTGGTGTTCATAAGCGCCAGGGCCTTTCGCTCAGTGTGCGCTCGGGGATTCGCACGTCGGCGAAATCGACATGCCACCTACGGTGGCGTTGTAAACCCCTCTGACCTTTTTGTGTTCCTTCAGGTAGCTCGTACGGCGGTGTGTAACTTTCGGTTATGCGGCCATTCCGGTGATGAAGGCCGTTCCGGTAGGTTGGCAGTCATGAATGCGGAGCGTGACGTGCGGAACGGGGACGCCGCGTCGGCGACACCGGTGTCCGGCACGGGGGACAGGGCGGACGGCGTGACGGGTGAAGTCACCGAGGGTGTGACCAAGGAGCGGGAGCTCGGCTCCAGGGCGCCCGGGTTCATCAAGGCGTCCAGGACGCTGCACCTGAGCTGGCAGGTCGGCGTCTTCATCGTCGGCCTCGCCGTGGTCGTGGCGGGCATCATCATGCTGCCCCTGCCCGGCCCCGGCTGGCTGGTGATCTTCGGCGGGATGGCGATCTGGGCGACCGAATTCGTCTGGGCGCAGCTGGTGCTCCGCTGGACCAGGCGGAAGGTGACCGAGGCCGCCCAGCGGGCGCTCGACCCCAAGGTCCGACGGCGCAACATCATCCTCACGTCGGTCGGCCTGGTGATCATCGCGGTGCTGGTGGGGATCTACGTCTGGAAGTTCGGCATCACCATGCCGTGGAAGATCCACGAGTGACCCGGGGGTGGTCATGGGGCGCCGCTGACATGGGGTAATGTTTGGCCTGCGCCCGGGCGATTAGCTCAGTGGGAGAGCGCTTCGTTCACACCGAAGAGGTCACTGGTTCGAACCCAGTATCGCCCACCCCGGACAGAGGGCCCGTGAGACTGCAGAGTCTTACGGGCCCTCTGCGTTTTCGGTTTCCGGCCGCCCCCGGCCCCTCACCGGTGTTCCGCTGAATGATTCACAAGCGCTTTCGCGAACGATTCAATCCATGCGGTAGCGGACGGTCCGGGTCCGCAAAACCCGGTGGGTCATCCGGATACCCCGGTCGGACGGAGTTCCGGGGTTGCGGGAATTCCCGGAAAGGGATCGGTCCTCGACGTCCGCGAGCAATGCCACGGACGATTCGAGGACTCCCCCGGGAATTCCCGCCGCAGAGGTGAGGGGCGCGAACTGCTCGATTTCACGGGCGAGTTCACACGGTCGCGTCCCGGGGCCGTCCCGTGATCCGGCCGGCCCCGTGCGACGCACCGTCAGCGCATCCGGCCCACGGACTCCCTCAGCCGTCGCGCATCGCGCAGGCGCTGCTCGTACGTCGCCCCGACCACCAGCAACAGCAGCCCGGCCACCGCGGGCGGCAGCCAGCGCGGCAGCGCACCGACCACCTGGACCACGTACGGCGCCAGTTCGTGCACGGCGTCCAGGCCCAGCACCGCGCCACCGACCAGCAGCAGCGCCTGGAGCCGCAGCCGGGCGCCCGCCAGGGTGATCACCAGGGCCGCCACACCGAGCAACAGCGGCCGCAGCCAGTGCGGATCGACCCAGGCCGCGAAGAGGCTCGGCACCAGCGTCACCGTGAGACCCGCCCCGTACGCCGTCCACGACGACGCCTCCGGGTCGCGGCGCCTGCGCAGCACACCGACCGCCAGGGCGGGCACCGTCACCGGCAGGGTGTACGCCTCCGGGTCCGACACCCCCGAGGCCGAGAGCCGCACCCAGGCCGCCAGGACGAACAGCGCCACCGCCAGGTACCCGGCCACCGGACGGCGCTCGGCCCGTACGGCCGTGCCCGCCGCGAGCACTCCGCCCAGCGCCAGCACCAGCGCCAGGAACGGCCGGTCCGGCACCGCCATGAACACCGCCACCGCGGCCGCCGTCGCGCCGGTCAGCTCGACCGGGAGGGCCGACGGGCGGTTCCGCAGCCGGGCCCCGAGCAGCACCGTCACCAGGGGGACGGCCAGCATCAGCGGTGCCGCCCGGTATCCGGCGAGTCCCAGCGACGCCCCGGCCGCACGGGCGAGCACCGTCGCGCACAGCACGGCCCCGCACGCCGACACCGACTGCGCGATCCGCAGCGTCCCCGCCGCGCGCGCCGCCTGGGCCCGCGGCAGTCCCCGGGTCGGCGTCGCGGTGTCGTCGAGCAGCACCGCGACCGCCCCGGACACCAGCAGCAGCACCGCGAACACCGCGTACGTGGCGGCCTGGGCCGCGAGTGCGAGAAGCCCCGTGCTCACCGCGCCGACCAGCCCGCACACCAGCGCGGCCGTCCCCACGGCGACCGCCCCGAGGCGCAGCGCCCGCACCGCCACCGCGAACACCGCGGCGACCAGCACCGACTGCGCCGCCACGGCCGGCGCGTACGACAGTCCCAGCACCGCGGGCAACGTGACGAGCCCCGCCCAGCAGAGCACCGTCGCGACGGTCCCCGCCGCGTTCCGCCAGGCCGGACCCGGCCGGACCGCCGGACCGGCCACCCGTACCAGCCGGTCCCACGACCGGTGCGCCAGGCCGAGCAGACCGGCCACCACCAGCAGCACCAGCGGGGCCGCGGTCAGCCGGGACCACGCCAGGCCCTCCGTGCCCAGGGCGGCCCGGACACCACCGTCCGGAGCGCCGGACCACACGTGGGCCAGCTGCGACACCGCGCCCATCAGCGACATCCCGACCGGCGGCGCCGAGGCCAGCACCGCGGCCGCGGTCACCGCCGACGAGGCCCACACCAGGCCCTGCCCGACCGGCCGGGGCAGCGGCGCCCGAACCGATGCCAACAGCACCACACCGCACAGCAGATAGACCAGCACCGACCAGTCCCACGCCATCCCGGCACGCAGCACACCGCCCACCGAGGCCACCCCGGACAACCCGGCCAGCACACCGCCGGCCACCGCGAGACCCCGGGGCGCACGCCAAGCCCCGAACAGCGCGATCACCGCGCCCACGAGCAGCAGCGCGGCCGGTGCCAACGCGTCCGGCACCGCATCGGCGGACACCGACTGCCCCAGGGCCACCGCCAGTCCCAGCAGGCCCGTCGCCCAGCCGCCGACGCAGGCCGTCACCCGGACCGCGAGGCCCGGCCCCCGTACCGCGATCGCGCAGTCCAGCGCCGCCGTCAGCAGCAGCGCCCAGCCGAACACCGAGGCACCCCCACCCGCCGACCAGGCCCACAGCAGCAGCGGCAGCTGAGCGCTCACCACCGCCAGGGGCAGCGGCAGCCGCAGCCGGTCGAGCAGCAGCCCGTACCCGGCCCACAGCACCGCCAGCACGGCCGAGGCGGCCGCGGCGAAACCGGGCCCGTCGGCGTCCGGCATCGCGACCCGGTGCAGCGCGTAGGCGTCGAGGACCATCAGCACGGAGGCCAGGGCGCCCAGCGACTCGGCCGTCGCGGACAGTCCGCGGCGCAGCAGCACGGCGGGGGCGGCGAGCGCCGCGAGCGTCACCACGGCGAGCACCGCCGAACGGCCGGCGATCCCCATGTGGCCCCAGCTGACCAGGGTGAAGGCGATCGCCGCGACCGTCAGCAGCAGACCGCCCAGGGTGAGCAGCACGTTCTGCGCGCTGCGTGGTCCGGCCTGCACGGCGGGAGACCCGGACGGAGGCGCGAACGGGGCCGGGGGCCGAGCCGCCGAGGGCGGCCCGAACGGGGCGGCGAACTGCGGAGCCGGCGGTCCGGCGGGCGGCCCGGCGGGAGGCGTCAGCACGCTCAGCAGCCAGGCACGGCGAACCAGCAACTGGGACCGGCGGGCGTCCAGCCGGGCCAGTTCGCGATCGAGGAGCGCCAATTCCTCGGCGGGTGGCGGCACATGTTCCATGAACGCGAGTGTGGCGCGAGCCACAGGTTCGGACATGCGCTCGGATACTCAGTTGCCCGGCTGAGTACGAGCAGACTGGGGGCATGGACTGGAGCCACTACCGATTCGTGAGTGTCTGGGACCTTCCCGCACCACCCGACGCCGTGTACGAGATCCTCGAACGCGCCGAGGACTACCCGCGCTGGTGGCCACAGGTCCGTGAGGTCACCCCGGTCGACGACGCCACCGGCACCACCCGCATCCGCTCGCTCCTCCCGTACGACCTCGTCATGACCGTCCGCGAACGCCGCCGCGACCCCCGGGCCGGGGTGATCGAGGCGACGCTCAGCGGTGATCTGGACGGCTGGATCCGGTGGACGGTCGGCCCGCACGACGGTGGCAGCCGGGCCGTCTACGAGCAGGAGGTCGAGGTGCGCCGACGGCTGATGCGGCTGCTGGCGGTACCCGGACGCCCGGTGTTCCGGGCCAATCACGCCCTGATGATGCGTGCCGGGCGGCGGGGTCTCGCGGCCTGGCTGGAAGCGGTTTGAACCTGACCCGCGGAGACCTGTATGGTTCAACCCGTTCCCGGGCGATTAGCTCAGTGGGAGAGCGCTTCGTTCACACCGAAGAGGTCACTGGTTCGAACCCAGTATCGCCCACCCGGAAGAAGCCGGTCCGTCAGCAGAATCGACGGACCGGCTTCTGCGTGTGCGCAAGCGGACACCGGCCATCCGGTCACGCCGCGGCGGGCAGCTCCGGGCGCAGCGGCCACGCCGGATCCACCGCCTCCGCCGTGCCGTTCTTCGCGAACCACGCCTGCAGCCCACGTGCCTGCGCCGCATGCCACCCGGCCTGCAAGGTGTGCAGCTCCGGTGGGGTCAGCCGGTCCAGCCGGGACGAGAACCGCCGCCCCACCGCCCGCACCAGCTCCAGCGAGGCCGCCGCGTCGGCCGCCGCGTCATGGGCGCCGTCGAGCACCACGCCGTACAGCTCGCAGAGATCGGTGAGGGTCCGCCGGCCCTTGCGGTAGCGGTCCAGATGCTTGTCGAGCACCCGCGGATCCAGCACGCACAGCGGGGAGTTCTGCAGATACGGCCCGAGCGACGAGGCGCGGTGGCGCTTCAGCTCCCGGTCCAGCAGCGTCAGGTCGAACGGCGCGTTCATCACGACCAGCGGGCGCCCCGCCGCGCACTGCTCGGCCAGCGCACGGGCTATCTCCTCCACCACCGGCGCCGGCCAGCGGCCGTTGCGCTGAAGGTGATCGTCGGTCAGACCGTGGATCTCGGTGGCCCCCACGGGTACCGGTATCCCCGGATTCACCAGCCAGCGGGTCACGCGCATCCGCCCGCCCGCCGCGTCCTGGACGACCAGGGCGGCCGAGACGATCCGGTCCCCCTCGACGTCGACTCCTGTTGTCTCGGTGTCAAAAGCGGCCAGCGGCCCCTCGTACCAGTGAGTCATCCCCGAACTCCTCGTGCCCGAACGGCAGATGTGTGATTCCTCTGCCCGGTCCGGTGATACCCGCGCCCTTTGCCTGATACGCCGTTTGCGGACCGTCCGGTGCGGTGACAACACAGGTGAGGGGTACGGAAGTTGTCCGTCGCCCCGCCCCGGAGAACCGATCGGCACAGCCCGGAAGGCACACGCAGCCATGGCGCTCGCGCAGCCCGAACCGAGCGGGCTGCTGTCCCAGCGGATCGAACCGCTGCGCGGCACACTCGCAACCACCGCCTGCATGGAGACGCTCCAGGTGGGCCATCTGCACGCCGTCGCGGCCGCGGCGGGGTGCTCCCTGTCGCAGCCCTTCCCCGACAACGGCATCGACTGGCATGTCAGCCACGGCGCCCCAGGCCATGCCGTGGACGACGAAGTGACCATAAAGGTGCAGCTCAAGTGCACCTACCAGATCCCGCCGAACCCGCCGGGACCGACATTCGCCTTCACGCTCGACAACGCCCACCTCGTGAAGCTGGCGCGGACACCCGTGTCGGTGCACAAGATCCTGGTCGTGATGATCGTGCCGCGCAGCCGGAGCGACTGGCTGCGCGCCGGACACGACCGGCTGGACCTGCGGCACTGCTGCTACTGGACCAACCTGGCCGGCCACGCGGTGACGGGCCGGCACCGGACGACCGTGCGGATCCCCACCTCGCGCATCTTCGACGACCGTGCGCTCTGCGAGATCATGACCCGCGTAGGGGCGGGAGGGAGGCCCTGATGCACCGGCCGATGGGCGAATACGACGACTGCGCGGACGGAGCGATCCCGCCGGCCATCCGCCCGCACCCCGCCGAGACCGCGGGACCGCGGGACGACGCATCCCGGCTCCCCTGGGGCGTCCCGGACCCCGCCCGCGTCGACCCCGCGGTGCTCGGCGCACTGCTCGGCCGGCACGGCTGGCAGCGCAGGGGCGGGGCGGCCGGGCGCTACAGCCGGTGGACCCCACCGGGCCCACCGGCCCCGTCCGGCGGCGGGACGAGCCTCCTGGTCCCCGACACCACCGCCTTCCCCGACAGCGAGGACCTCCTCGCCGAGGCGCTGACCGCGCTCGCCCGCAGCGCCGCACCCTCCGCCCGCGAGGTCCTGGTCTCCCTCGCCGTGCCCAGCGACGAGATCCGCTGGTGGCGCGAGGTCCCCGAAGAGGTCGCCGGCGCGGCCGGCTGGGCCGGGGCGGAGCGGCTGCACACCGCCGCCCGGCAGATACTGCTCGCCGGAGCCCTCGCCGTACGCGCGAACACCGGCTACCACGGCGCACGCCACCGCCGCAGGGCCCGGGCCGCGCTCGAAGGCCTCCTCGTCGGGCCCGCACCCGGCGGCCGTGAACTCACCGCGTTCGTGCCGGTGGAGCCGGGCCGCGCCGTCGCCGTACGCCTCCACCGGGCGCTGCACGCCACCCGCGAGGCCGTGGACTACCAGCGGGCCACCGGCGGCTACGAGGCCTTCGACACCGCCGTCGGGGCGGGCGTCAGCCGGGAGCTGACCGAGGCCGTCATCGCACTCGTCGGGGGCTCGGAAGGGGCCGGGATAGCGCTGGAGTGGGCACCCGCCGCCGGGACGCCCGAGGGATGCCCGGCGCGGCCCGAGCCGGTGGAGTTCTCCCCGGGCGACCTGCCGGCCCTGCGCCGGGCGGGCGCCCGCTACCTCCACGACGAGCCCGCCGTGCCGGTACGGATCACCGGCGCCGTCGTCCGGATGCGCCGCTCGGCACCGCGCGGCGCCGGGATCGTCCGGCTGCGGGTGCTGGCCGGCGCCGAGGTGCCGCACGTGCGGCTGGAGCTGGACGAGGAGGCGTACCGGATCGCCGGCCACGCCCACCTCGTGGGGCTGCCGATCCGGGTGGAGGGCAGGCTGGAGAGCCGCGGCGGCTTCCGGCGGCTGACGAGGACCTCGCACGTCGTGCCCGTGCAGGTCGACGACGCGGAACGGGACCGGCTGATGAAGTCGCTCCAGGAGAACGTCGACCAGTTCGAGGAGGCCTGCACCGGCGAATAGGGGCCGCGGGCCGGGGGCCCGCGGGGGAGCGGTGGGGCCGGCCGGCCAATCCGTTTCGCAGAGGGGGCCCGCTCCTCGGTACGATTCGTAGCGCACGCGCACTGTGAACGCGTGCGTTCCCCCTGAGTCAGGAGAGACCGGTGTCAGACGTCCGTGTGATCATCCAACGCGATTCCGAGCGGGAAGAGCGCGTGGTGACGACGGGCACTACGGCTGCCGAGCTCTTTCCCGGCGAGCGCACCGTTGTCGCCGCCCGGGTCGCCGGTGAGCTGAAGGACCTGGAGTACGTCGTCTCCGACGGCGAGGTCGTCGAGCCCGTCGGGATCTCCTCCGAGGACGGCCTGAACATCCTGCGGCACTCCACCGCGCACGTGATGGCGCAGGCCGTGCAGCAGCTCTTCCCCGAGGCCAAGCTGGGCATCGGTCCGCCGGTCAAGGACGGCTTCTACTACGACTTCGACGTCGAGAAGCCGTTCACCCCCGAGGACCTCAAGGCCATCGAGAAGAAGATGCAGGAGATCCAGAAGCGGGGCCAGAAGTTCTCCCGCCGGGTCGTGACGGACGAGGCGGCCCGCGAGGAGCTGGCCGGCGAGCCGTACAAGCTGGAGCTCATCGGCATCAAGGGCTCCGCCTCCTCCGACGACAGCGCGGACGTCGAGGTGGGCGGCGGCGAGCTGACCATCTACGACAACCTCGACCCGAAGACCGGCGACCTGTGCTGGAAGGACCTCTGCCGGGGTCCGCACCTGCCGACCACCCGGTTCATCCCGGCGTTCAAGCTGATGCGCAACGCCGCGGCGTACTGGCGCGGCAGCGAGAAGAACCCGATGCTCCAGCGCATCTACGGCACCGCGTGGCCCACCAAGGACGAGCTGAAGGCGCACCTGGAGTTCCTGGAGGAGGCCGCCAAGCGCGACCACCGCAAGCTCGGCAACGAGCTGGACCTCTTCTCCTTCCCGGACGAGATCGGCCCCGGTCTCGCGGTCTTCCACCCCAAGGGCGGCATCATCCGCCGCGCCATGGAGGACTACTCGCGCCGGCGCCACGAGGAGGAGGGCTACGAGTTCGTCTACTCCCCGCACGCCACCAAGGGCAAGCTCTTCGAGAAGTCCGGCCACCTGGACTGGTACGCCGACGGCATGTACCCGCCCATGCAGCTCGACGACGGGGTGGACTACTACCTCAAGCCGATGAACTGCCCGATGCACAACCTGATCTTCGACGCGCGCGGCCGTTCCTACCGTGAACTGCCGCTGCGTCTCTTCGAGTTCGGCACGGTGTACCGGTACGAGAAGTCCGGCGTGGTGCACGGTCTGACCCGCTCGCGCGGCTTCACGCAGGACGACGCGCACATCTACTGCACCAAGGAGCAGATGGCCGAGGAGCTCGACCGGACGCTCACCTTCGTCCTGAACCTGCTCCGCGACTACGGCCTGACCGACTTCTACCTGGAGCTCTCCACCAAGGACCCGGAGAAGTTCGTCGGCTCCGACGAGATCTGGGAAGAGGCCACCGAGACGCTGCGCCAGGTCGCCGAGAAGCAGGGCCTGCCGCTGGTCCCGGACCCGGGCGGCGCCGCGTTCTACGGCCCGAAGATCTCGGTGCAGTGCAAGGACGCCATCGGCCGCACCTGGCAGATGTCGACCGTGCAGCTCGACTTCAACCTGCCGGAGCGCTTCGACCTGGAGTACACCGGTCCGGACGGCACCAAGCAGCGCCCGGTCATGATCCACCGTGCCCTGTTCGGCTCCATCGAGCGGTTCTTCGCGGTGCTGCTGGAGCACTACGCGGGCGCGTTCCCGGTGTGGCTGGCCCCGGTCCAGGCGATGGGCATCCCGATCGGTGACGCACACATCCCGTACCTCCAGGAGTTCGCGGCCAAGGCCCGCAAGAAGGGGCTGCGGGTCGACGTGGACGCTTCCTCGGACCGGATGCAGAAGAAGATCCGGAACCAGCAGAAGGCCAAGGTGCCCTTCATGATCATCGCGGGCGACGAGGACATGGCCAACGGCGCCGTCTCCTTCCGCTACCGCGACGGATCGCAGGAGAACGGCATCCCGGTCGAGGACGCCATCGCCAAGATCCAGAAGGCCGTCGAGGACCGCGTCCAGGTCTGACGGACACCTCGAAGGCGAGAGGCCCCCGGAGAGCTAACCGCCCTCCGGGGGCCTCTTCTCGTCCTCCCGCCGGAAGACCTGGAGCAGCCATGACGAGAACGACCCCGTCACCGCCCCCAGCAGCGCCAGCCCGCACATCATCAGCCCCGTGGCGACGATCCGGCCCCCCGGCGTGACCGGCACCGCGTCCCCGTACCCCACCGTCGTGAGCGTCTCGCACGCCCACCACACCGCGTCGCCGAAGGTATGGATCGTGGAGTCCGGGACCTTGTGTTCCTGGTGGTAGACCGCGAGCGCCGCCGAGAAGCCGAGCAGCAGGGCCGATGCTCCGGCGTAGCTGATCACGCGCGCGTACAGGCTCAGCCGCGGCTGCTCCCGGCGCTGCTGGACCGCGCTGTAGACCCGGATCAGGCGCAGCGGCCGCAGCAGCGGAAGCAGCAGCACCAGCGTGTCCAGCCAGTGCACCCGGACGAAGCGGTGGCCGAGGCCGCTGAGCCGGAGCCGTACGGAGTAGTCCGCCGCGAAGACCAGCCAGGTGACGCCGACCAGGGTGAGGGCGATGTCCCGCCAGGGTTCGGCGTCGTCGGGGGCGAGGACCCGGACCGCGTAGCCGAGCAGGAAGATCAGCGAAATGCCGAGGAGCGGCACCTCGGTGCGCTGTTCCCAGAGCAGGAGGCGAGGAGGGGCGGAGTCGGCGGACCGGTCGCTCATCGCCTCAGCATCGCCGTAGGCCCACTGGTGCGGCCCCGGCGACACGCACCCCGGGAGTGAAGCAATATGCTGATCGCCATGACGAGTGAGCCGGAGCAGCAGATCGGAGTGGGAACGCCCGACGCGTTCCAGCGCCTGTGGACGCCCCACCGGATGGCGTACATCCAGGGCGAGAACAAGCCGACCGGTCCGGAGGCCGGCGACGGCTGTCCGTTCTGCGGGATCCCGTCGAGTTCGGACGAGGACGGGCTCGTCGTCGCGCGCGGCAAGTACGTCTACGCCGTGCTGAACCTGTATCCGTACAACGGCGGCCATCTGATGGTGGTGCCGTACCGGCACGTCGCGGACTACACGGAGCTGGACGGTCCGGAGACCATGGAGCTGGCCGACTTCACCAAGCGGGCGATGGTGGCGCTGCGGGCGGCCTCGGGGGCGCACGGATTCAACATCGGCATGAACCAGGGGTCGGTGGCGGGGGCCGGGATCGCGGCCCATCTGCACCAGCATCTGGTACCGCGCTGGGGTGGCGACACCAACTTCATGCCGGTGGTCGGCCACACGAAGGTGCTGCCGCAGCTGCTCGCCGACACCCGCAAGATGCTGGCCGACGCCTGGCCGGCCGCCTGATCCCGGCATCGTCCTGCGCAAGGGCCGCCCCGGCTGTTTCCCGCCGGGGCGGCCTTCGCGTGCCGGGGCGCCCGGCTACGCGTCGTACAGGTCGGCCTTGCGCGGGGTCGGGTCCTGCACCGCGCCGCTCAGTATCATCGAGCGGTTGTCGAAGCGCTCGATATCGACGCCGTTCTCCTTGAGGACGCGCAGGGCGGCGCTGTGGACGGCGCGCAGGACCGGCGTCGCGGCACGCATCGCGTCGTCCGCCATGAAGCGGTGGCGCCACGGCTTCTCCGCCCAGGCGTGGCGCAGGCCGAACGGCTCGGGCAGGGCGATCTTGCCGCCCAGGTAGTCCAGCAGCGGCGGATACCAGGTGAACGGGGCGCGCAGGGCGAGCCGGACGACCTCGCTGGGCTCGACCAGCGGAAGGGTTATGTCGCGGGTCTCCCAGAACCGGACGGTCTTGTTGACCGTCTTGGTCTTGGCCGCGGGCTTGCTGGTGAACAGCGAGTGGACCGGGCCGAGCGCGTGTCCGGTGACCTCGATGCGCAGGGTCTCGTGGAGCACCGTGACCGTGATCATCATCGTGATGATCAACTGGCCTTCCCAGAGGGTGAACTGGACACCCAGATAGTGCCGGTCGCCGCTGCCGAACTGCTGGTGGTTGCAGATCCGCTGTATCTCGTGCGGCTTGACCTGGAAGGTGGCGACGTCCTCGCCGTCGGGGCGGGAGACCGAGCCGGCGTTCTCCCCGACGGGGGACACGATCCAGTGGGTGACCGATGGAGTGGGGAACCCCCCGGTGTTCAGCGGGCCGCGCTCCAGCACCTTGAGCTGGTCGTGGATGGCGCGGATCAGGTCCCAGCTGCGGAACTGGTGGAACTCCTTGCCGGGTTCCTTGGAGACGAGCTCCTCGGCGAGCTGCCAGCTGCCCCAGCGGGTGCCCATGCCGAGGATGCCCTTGGGACCCGCGTAGAAGACCGAGTTGGACTGCTGCTCGGCGGTGAGCTTCTCCAGGCCCTGGCGGAGCGCCTCGCGGGAGGTCTCGTTCGGGTTCTTCGGCACGGCCTCGGGGATCTTGGCGACGACGCCGCCGCCCGAGAGGAGCCCCTCCCAGCGGGCCCGCATGTCCTTGGCGGAGGCCTCGGCGATCCGCTTGGCGATGAACCAGCCGATCACGGGGGCGATGATCATCGCCCGGACGTAGAGCGCCAGGAATCCATTGAGCGGCAGGCCGACCAGGAGGACCAGCGCCACGATGCCGATGATCGGCAGCAGCGCGCTGCCCAGGGCGGAGAGGGCCTTGTCCTTGGTGCCGCCTAGAAGGTCGCGCAGGCGGAAGGCGAGGACCCACAGGATCATGCCGGGCAGGAAGACGAAGCCGAACAGCGCGGTGACGGCGGTGAGTTTGGTGTCGCGGCTCTTGCGGAGGCGGCTCGCGGACAGGCAGTGCTCGACGACCGTCTGCGGGTCGGTCCCGAAGGACTGGATGAGGGCGCCGCGGGCGCCGCCCAGCATGCGTTCCTGGACGGCGCGGGAGAACGCCTCGCCGAGATTGGGCTTGAAATAGTCGGACTTGAAGAGCTTGGAACGGCCCACCTTGACTTCGGACTTGTGCCATTCGCTGTTGGCTTCAAGGATCTTCTCCACCGGGCTGTCCCGGTACGCGGCGGAGGCGAGGGCGCTCGTCGCCACCGCCTGTCCGCCCGAACCCTGGAGCGGGATCTGTGCTCCGGGAGAGAAATCGAATCCGTCGCTGGCCACTGTCGCCCCCACTCACCGCCGAGGAACTGCTCCTGCGGCTGTTTCCCAACTGCCGTGCCCGGCACACCTTCTGAGCTGGGACCAAAGCGTATCGTCCGGATCGCCGCGCCGCCCGCCCCTGTGGACAAAGACGGGCGGCATGGCCGGTCATGAGTCGTTCGGGTCGTTCTCCGGCCGTCCCCGGAGGCGTTCGGCGAGCTGCGGGGGCATCGCTTCGTGCCGGGCGTACGCCCGGTCGAACCGGCCGGCGCCATGGGAGAGGGAGCGCAGGTCGACCGCGTACCGGCCGATCTCCAGCTCGGGCACCTCGGCCCGCACCAGGGTGCGGCCGGTGCCGGACTGCTCGGTCCCGATCACCCTGCCGCGCCGTCCGGACAGATCGCTCATCACCGGCCCGACATAGTCGTCGGGGACCAGGACCCGGACCTCGGCGACGGGTTCGAGGAGCTGGATACGGGTGTCCGCGGCGGCCTCGCGCAGCGCCAGCGCGCCCGCGGTCTGGAACGCCGCGTCGGAGGAGTCCACCGAGTGGGACTTGCCGTCCCGCAGCGTGATGCGCACATCGACGAGCGGATGGCCGGCCGAGACCCCGCGGGCGGCCTGCGCCCGCACCCCCTTCTCGACGGACGGGACGAACTGACGTGGCACCGCCCCGCCGACCACCCTGTCGACGAATTCGATGCCCGAGCCCGGAGGCAGCGGCTCCACGTCGATCTCGCAGATGGCGTACTGGCCGTGGCCGCCGGACTGCTTCACATGCCTGCCGCGCCCGGTCGACGGGGCGGCGAAGGTCTCACGGAGCGGCACCCTGTGCGGTACGGCGTCGACCTGGACGCCGTAGCGGCTGCGCAACCGGTCCAGCGCCACGTCCTGGTGGACCTCGCCGAGGCACCACAGGACCACCTGATGGGTGTCCTGATTCTGCTCCAGGCGCATGGTCGGGTCCTCGGCGACCAGCCGGGCGAGCCCCTGGGAGAGCTTGTCGTCGTCCGCCTTGCTGTGCGCCTCGATGGCCAGCGGAAGCAGCGGGTCCGGTGTGGTCCAGGGATCGAGCAGCAGCGGCCGGTCCGGATCGGAGAGGGTGTCCCCGGTCTCGGCACCGCCCAGTTTGGCGACGCTGGCCAGATCCCCCGCGATGCAGGCGGTGACCGGGCGCTGCTGCTTGCCGAAGGGGGAGGAGAGCGCCCCGACGCGCACCTCGGTCTCGTGGAAGGGCCGGGGCTCGTGACCGGGATCGGTGAGTCCGTGGCCGAAGACATGGACGGTCTGGTCGGGCCGCAGGGTGCCGGAGAAGACCCGGACCAGCGAGACCCGGCCGACGTAGGGGTCGGAGGCCGTCTTGACGACCTCGGCGACGAGCGGGCCGTCCGGGTCGCAGGCCAACACCGGCGGCGACGCCCCGTGCAGCGGGGTGACATCGGGAAGCGGGCGCTCCGGCGGGGCCGGGAAGCCGCCGGTGATCAGGTCCAGCAGCTCGACGGTGCCGATGCCCTGGCGGGCGCCCGGAGCGGCGGGGGCGGCGGTGAGGACCGGGTGGAAGGTGCCCCGGGCCACGGCGCGCTCCAGGTCGTCGACGAGTGTCTCGATGTCGACCTCGGCCCCGTCGAGGTACCGGTCCATCAGGGTCTCGTCCTCGCTCTCGGCGATGATCCCCTCGACGAGGCGGTTGCGGGCCTCCTGGAGAGCCGGCAGCTGGTCCTCGGCGGGCGGGTTCTCCCGCCGCTCGCCCGAGGAGTAGTCGAAGATCCGCCGGCCGAGGAGTCCGGTGAGCCCGGTGAGCGGGGCGTGCCCGTCCGCGCCCTCGGGGCCCTGGACGGGCAGGTGGAGCGGGAGCACGGCATCGGGGTCGTCACCGCCGAAGATCTCACCGCAGATCCGGGTCATCTCCTCGAACGAGGTGCGTGCCGTGTCCAGATGGGTGACGACGACGGCGCGCGGCATGCCGACGGCCGCGCACTCCTCCCAGACGGCACGGGTGGCACCGGCCACCGCGTCGGCCTCCTGCGCGGCGGACACGATGAACAGGGCCGCGTCCGCCGCGCGCAGACCGGCCCTGAGTTCCCCGACGAAATCCGCGTAGCCGGGGGTGTCCAGCAGATTGATCTTGTACCCGCCCCATTCGACGGGGACCAGGGAGAGCTGTACGGAACGCTGCTGGCGGTGTTCGATCTCGTCGTAGTCGGAGACGGTGGCGCCGTCCTCGACCCGGCCCGCCCGGTTGACGGCGCCCGCGGTCTGCGCGAGCGCCTCGACGAGCGTGGTCTTTCCGGAGCCGCTGTGGCCGACCAGCACCACATTCCGTACGGATGAGGGCCGGCCGGCCGTCGCTGCCCTGCCGGCGGCCCCGGTGTGTGCGTGTGTCCTGTCGCCCATGATGCGTGCCTCCCAGATAGTGGCGGGGAGCGGAAGAAAACCGACGCGATGTGGGGAGAGAGCTGCACGGGCACTGGGGGAGCCGCCGCGGCGGCTACGGCGACGCCCGCGGTAATTCGAGCTTTCCACTCGGGGCAGGCCGCGTCCATACATGGCACCTCGCCGCGCGACGCCGGGTGCCCGGACGGTGGAGTCCGGCGGTCGTGACTACGATGGGCCAGCCGGTGGCCGTAGGGGCCGCTCGGCCCACCGACCCTCGGGAAGGCCATGCTGAACAAGTACGCGCGTGCATTTTTTACGCGTGTCCTCACACCGTTCGCCGCGTTGCTGCTCCGTCTCGGCGTGAGCCCTGACGCGGTCACTCTGATCGGTACGGCCGGGGTGGTGGCAGGTGCGCTGGTCTTCTTCCCGATGGGGGAGTTCTTCTGGGGCACGATCGTCATCACGATCTTCGTCTTCTCCGACCTCGTCGACGGCAACATGGCCCGGCAGGCCGGTATCTCCAGCCGCTGGGGCGCGTTCCTGGACTCGACCCTGGACCGGGTCGCCGACGGGGCGATCTTCGGCGGATTCGCGCTCTGGTACGCGGGCAACGGCGACGACAACGCGCTCTGCGCGGTCGCGATCTTCTGCCTGGCCAGCGGCCAGGTGGTCTCGTACACGAAGGCGCGCGGCGAGTCGATCGGGCTGCCGGTCGCGGTCAACGGGCTCGTGGAGCGTGCCGAGCGGCTGGTGATCTCGCTGGTCGCGGCCGGGTTCGCGGGTCTGCACAAGTTCGGTGTGCCCGGGATCCAGGTCCTGCTGCCGATCGCGCTGTGGATCGTCGGCGTGGGCAGCCTGGTGACGCTCGTGCAGCGGGTCGTGACCGTGCGCCGCGAGTCCGCCGAGGCCGACGCTGCCGAGGCAGCCGCCGCGCGTCCGGGGAGCGGGACCGACCGGTGAGCGAGGACCCGGCACAGCCGAGCAACGGCCTGCGGGACCGGCTGACCGACGGGCTGTACGGGCTCGGCTGGGGCGCGGTCAAGAAGCTGCCCGAGCCGGTCGCCCGGGCTCTCTTCCGCACCATCGCCGACCAGGTCTGGAAGCGGCGCGGCAAGAGCGTGCTGCGGCTGGAGTCGAATCTGGCCCGGGTCGTGCCCGGGGCGTCACCGGACCGGCTGGCCGAGCTCTCCCGCGCCGGGATGCGCTCGTACATGCGCTACTGGATGGAGTCGTTCCGGCTGCCCACCTGGAGTCCGGCACGGATCAAGGCGTCCATAGAGGTGAGGGACGCGCACCGGCTGACCGACGGTCTCGACGCCGGGCGCGGCGTCATCCTCGCCCTGCCGCACCTGGGGAACTGGGACCTGGCGGGAGCCTGGGTCACCACCGATCTCAAGGTGCCCTTCACCACGGTCGCCGAGCGCCTCAGGCCCGAGACCCTGTACGACCGGTTCGTGGCCTACCGCGAGGGGCTCGGCATGGAGGTCCTGCCGCACAGCGGCGGGGCGGCCTTCGGCACCCTGGCGAGACGGCTGCGGGCGGGCGGGCTGGTCTGTCTGGTCGCCGACCGCGATCTGTCCGCCTCCGGGGTCGAGGTGACGTTCTTCGGCGACACCGCGCGGATGCCGGCCGGGCCGGCGCTGCTGGCCCAGCAGACCGGGGCGCTGCTGCTGCCGGTGACGCTCTCCTACGACGACACGCCCGTGATGAAGGCCCGGATCCACGCGCCGGTCGAGCTGCCCGAGTCAGGTGACCGCAACGAGAAGACGTCCTCGATGACACAGGCGCTGGCCGACGCCTTCGCCCTCGGGATCGCCGACCATCCGGAGGACTGGCACATGCTGCAACGGCTCTGGCTCGCCGATCTGGAGACCCGGGAGGACCCGACGTGAAGATCGGCATCGTCTGCCCGTACTCCTGGGACGTGCCCGGCGGGGTGCAGTTCCACATCCGAGACCTGGCCGAGCACCTGATCCGGCTGGGCCACCAGGTGTCGGTGCTGGCGCCCGCCGACGACGAGACGCCGCTGCCGCCGTACGTGGTGTCGGCGGGCCGGGCCGTGCCCGTCCCGTACAACGGCTCCGTCGCCCGGCTGAACTTCGGCTTCCTCTCGGCCGCCCGGGTGCGCCGCTGGCTGCACGACGGCACCTTCGACGTGATCCACATCCACGAACCGACCTCGCCGTCGCTGGGGCTGCTCGCCTGCTGGGCCGCGCAGGGGCCGATCGTCGCCACGTTCCACACGTCCAACCCGCGCTCCCGGGCCATGATCGCCGCGTACCCGATCCTCCAGCCGGCGCTGGAGAAGATCAGTGCGCGCATCGCGGTGAGCGAGTACGCCCGCCGCACTCTGGTCGAGCACCTGGGCGGCGACGCCGTCGTCATCCCCAACGGCGTCGATGTCGGCTTCTTCGCCGCCGCCGAGCCCAGGGCCGAGTGGCAGGGCGGCACGATCGGCTTCATCGGGCGCATCGACGAGCCCCGCAAGGGCCTGCCGGTCCTGATGCGGGCCCTGCCCGCGATCCTCGACGCCCGCCCGGACACCCGGCTGCTGGTGGCCGGCCGGGGCGACGAGGAGGAGGCCGTCGCCTCGCTGCCCGAGGCGATGCGCGAGCGGGTCGAGTTCCTCGGCATGGTGAGCGACGAGGACAAGGCGCGGCTGCTGCGCAGCGTCGATGTGTACGTGGCCCCCAACACCGGGGGAGAGAGCTTCGGGATCATCCTGGTCGAGGCCATGTCGGCCGGCGCCCCGGTACTAGCCAGCGACCTGGACGCGTTCGCGCAGGTGCTGGACCTCGGTGCGGCGGGCGAGCTCTTCGCCAACGAGGACGCGGACGCGCTGGCCGCTTCGGCGATCCGGTTGCTGGACGACCCGGAGCGGCGTGCGGAGCTGCGCGAGCGGGGCGCCGCGCACGTACGCCGGTTCGACTGGTCGACGGTCGGGGCGGACATCCTCGCGGTGTACGAGACGGTGACCGACGGGGCCGCCTCGGTGGCGGCCGACGAACGCACGGGACTGCGCGCCCGGTTCGGACTGGCGCGGGAGTGAGGGCCGCCGGCCGGGCGCCGGGGAGCAGGGGCCGGGCGGCCACGCCGTCGGTGTCTCACCGGTAGCCTTGCCGCCCGTGATCGAAACCCTCATCTGGATCGCCGTCGCGATCGTCGCGATCGGTATGTACCTCAGCTGGACCGCCGGACGGCTGGACCGGCTGCACACCCGCATCGACGCCGCTCGGGCCGCCCTCGACGCGCAGCTGCTGCGCCGTGCGTCGGTCACCCAGGAACTGGCCACCTCCGGTGTCCTCGATCCGGCCGCCTCCATCGTCCTGTACGAGGCCGCGCACGCGGCCCGCCAGGCGGAGGAGGAGCACCGCGAGGTCGCTGAGAGCGAGCTGAGCACCGCGCTGCGGGCGGTCTTCGGCGAGACGGCGCAGGTGGAGGCCGTGAAGGAGATCCCCGGCGGCGAGGAGGCGGCGCTCGAACTCGCCGCCGCCGTGCGCCGTGTGCCCATGGCCCGGCGGTTCCACAACGACGCCGTGCGCGCGGCGCGCGCGCTGCGCCGGCACCGCAAGGTGCGGTGGTTCCGGCTGGCCGGGCACGCTCCGTTCCCGCTGGCCTTCGAGATGGACGACGAACCCCCGGTGGCCCTGGCGGACCGTCCCGTCAGCTGACCGGACCGCCCCGCTCGCGCGTGACGGGGGCCACATCTCGTCCCGTACGCGTTCAAAACGATCCACCGGCCTGCCATTGGCCCTTGCAGTGGACTGTTCCCGGAGAGTTTGCTCAGCACTGCACCGAGCAGCGATTTTCAGCAACCTTTCTCCGAGTGAGGTCGATCCATGTCCACGCTTCCCACCACCCCGCAGTCCGACTCCCCGGCCACCGGCACCGCGCGCGTCAAGCGCGGCATGGCCGAGCAGCTCAAGGGCGGCGTGATCATGGACGTCGTCGACGCCGAGCAGGCGAAGATCGCCGAGGACGCGGGCGCCGTGGCGGTCATGGCCCTGGAGCGGGTCCCGGCCGACATCCGCAAGGACGGCGGCGTGGCCCGGATGTCGGACCCGAACATGATCGAGGAGATCATCGGGGCCGTCTCCATCCCGGTGATGGCGAAGTCGCGCATCGGCCACTTCGTCGAGGCCCAGGTCCTGCAGTCCCTCGGTGTCGACTACATCGACGAGTCCGAGGTCCTCACCCCGGCCGACGAGGTCAACCACAGCGACAAGTTCGCCTTCACCACCCCGTTCGTCTGCGGCGCCACCAACCTGGGCGAGGCCCTGCGCCGGATCGCCGAGGGCGCGGCCATGATCCGCTCGAAGGGCGAGGCCGGCACCGGGAACGTCGTCGAGGCCGTTCGTCACCTGCGCCAGATCAAGAACGAGATCGCCCGCCTGCGCGGCTACGACAACAACGAGCTGTACGCCGCCGCCAAGGAGCTCCGCGCCCCGTACGAGCTGGTCAAGGAGGTCTCGGAGCTCGGCAAGCTGCCCGTCGTGCTGTTCTCCGCGGGCGGTGTCGCCACCCCCGCCGACGCCGCGCTGATGCGCCAGCTCGGCGCCGAGGGCGTCTTCGTCGGCTCCGGGATCTTCAAGTCCGGCGACCCGGCCAAGCGCGCCGCCGCGATCGTGAAGGCCACCACCTTCTACGACGACCCGAAGATCATCGCGGACGCTTCCCGGAACCTGGGCGAGGCCATGGTCGGCATCAACTGCGACACCCTGCCCGAGACCGAGCGCTACGCCAACCGTGGCTGGTAATCACCGATGAGCGACACCCCTGTGATCGGAGTCCTGGCTCTCCAGGGCGACGTACGGGAACACCTGATCGCCCTGGCCTCGGCGGACGCCCTGGCCAGGCCGGTCCGGCGTCCCGAGGAACTCGCCGAGGTCGACGGCCTGGTCGTTCCCGGTGGCGAGTCCACCACGATGTCCAAGCTGGCGTCCCTGTTCGGCATGCTGGAACCGCTGCGCGAGCGGGTCCGGGAGGGCATGCCCGTCTACGGCACCTGCGCCGGAATGATCCTGCTCGCCGACAAGATCCTCGACCCGCGCTCGGGCCAGGAGACGATCGGCGGGATCGACATGATCGTGCGCCGCAACGCCTTCGGGCGACAGAACGAGTCCTTCGAGGCGGCCGTCGAGGTCGCCGGAATCGAGGGCGGCCCCGTGGAGGGCGTGTTCATCCGCGCCCCCTGGGTGGAGTCCGTCGGTGCGCAGGCCAAGGTGGTGGCGGAGCACGGCGGTCATATCGTCGCCGTCCGTCAGGGAAACGCCCTGGCTACGTCGTTCCACCCGGAATTGACCGGGGACCATCGCGTTCACGCGTTGTTCGTGGACATGGTGCGCGCAGTCGGCTGACTCGATCCCGGTAGGATCTCTCGGGTTCGAATCGTTTTTGGTGACGCGAAGGAGAAGGCAGATGTCCGGCCACTCTAAATGGGCTACGACGAAGCACAAGAAGGCCGTGATTGACGCCAAGCGCGGCAAGCTCTTCGCGAAGCTGATCAAGAACATCGAGGTCGCGGCCCGCACCGGCGGTGTGGACCCCGAGGGCAACCCGACCCTCGTGGACGCGATCCAGAAGGCGAAGAAGAGCTCCGTACCGAACAAGAACATCGACTCCGCGGTCAAGCGCGGTGGCGGTCTCGAAGCGGGCGGCGTCGACTACCAGACGATCATGTACGAGGGTTACGGCCCCAACGGTGTCGCGGTGCTCATCGAGTGCCTCACCGACAACCGCAACCGTGCCGCCTCCGACGTACGGGTCGCGATGACCCGCAACGGGGGTTCGATGGCCGACCCGGGTTCGGTCTCGTACCTGTTCAACCGCAAGGGCGTCGTCATCGTCCCCAAGGGCGAACTGACCGAGGACGACGTCCTGGGTGCCGTGCTCGACGCGGGCGCCGAGGAGGTCAACGACCTCGGTGACACGTACGAGGTCGTCAGCGAGGCCACCGACATGGTCGCGGTCCGTACCGCGCTCCAGGAGGCCGGCATCGACTACGACTCCGCCGAGGCCAACTTCCTGCCCACCATGCAGGTCGAGCTGGACGAGGAAGGCGCGCGCAAGATCTTCAAGCTGATCGACGCGCTGGAGGACAGCGACGACGTGCAGAACGTCTTCGCCAACTTCGACGTCTCGGACGAGGTCATGGAGAAGGTCGACGCCTGAGCCACGCTCGGCGCAGCCCTCAGCGACGGGCCGACGGGGACACACCCCGTCGGCCCGTCGCATTGTCAGTGCGAGCCGATAGCCTGCGGGAACAGTTGACCGATCGGTACGGAGGGGGCGTCCCATGCGGGTGCTGGGCGTGGACCCGGGGCTGACCCGGTGCGGTGTCGGCGTCGTCGAAGGCGTCGCCGGCCGCCCCCTGACGATGCGCGGCGTCGGGGTCGTGCGCACCCCGGTCGATGCCGAGCTCGGCCACCGGCTGGTCGCCATCGAGCGCGGCATCGAGGAATGGCTCGACGAGCACCGGCCCGAATTCGTCGCCGTGGAGCGGGTGTTCAGCCAGCACAACGTCCGTACGGTCATGGGCACCGCCCAGGCCAGCGCCGTCGCCATGCTCTGCGCGTCGCGCCGCGGCATTCCCGTCGCCCTGCACACCCCCAGCGAGGTCAAGGCCGCCGTCACGGGCAGTGGCCGCGCCGACAAGGCACAGGTCGGCGCGATGGTCACCCGGCTGCTGCGGCTCGACGCCCCGCCGAAGCCGGCCGACGCGGCCGACGCCCTGGCCCTCGCCATCTGCCACATCTGGCGTGCCCCCGCCGTCAACCGCCTCCAGCAGGCCCACGCGGCAGCCGCCGCGTCCCGCACCCCGCGCGTCCCCCGCACCCCCGCAGTTCCCGTCCGGAAGGTCCCCCGATGATCGCCTTCGTCAGCGGCCCCGTCGCCGCGCTCGCCCCGACCACGGCCGTGATCGAGGTCGGCGGCATCGGCATGGCCGTCCAGTGCGCGCCGAACACCCTCGCCGCCCTCCGGATCGGCAAGGAGGCCAGGCTCGCCACCTCCCTCGTCGTACGGGAGGACTCCCTCACCCTCTACGGCTTCGCCGACGACGACGAGCGGCAGGTCTTCGAGCTGCTCCAGACTGCCAGCGGTGTCGGACCCCGGCTCGCCCAGGCGATGCTCGCCACCCACAGCCCGGACGCCCTGCGCACCGCCGTCGCCACCGGCGACGAGAAGGCGCTCACCGCCGTCTCCGGCATCGGCAAGAAGGGCGCGCAGAAACTCCTCCTCGAACTGAAGGACAGGCTGGGCGAGCCGGTCGGCGCACACATCGGCCGCCAGGGCATCGGTACCGCGGTCACCAGCTCCTGGCGCGACCAGCTCCAGGCCGCCCTGATCGGCCTCGGCTACGCCACCCGCGAGGCCGACGAGGCGGTCACCGCCGTCGCCCCCCAGGCCGAGGCGGCGATCGCCGAGGGCGGAGCGGCCCCCGTGCCGCAGCTGCTGCGCGCCGCACTCCAGACCCTCAACCGCGCGCGCTGACCGGAGCGCCGCACCCCGGGGAACACCCCGACGCCGGGCCGGGCACCGCACGGCACCGAAACACCCGAGGCGGGACAGACTGAATGAACTGGGACGAGACCGGACCCGACACCGACGAGCGGCTCGACGAGAGCCTCGTCCATGCCGACGCGGACGGCGAGGACACCGCGGTCGAAGCGGCGCTGCGCCCGAAGGACCTGGACGAATTCGTCGGCCAGGAGAAGGTGCGCGAACAGCTCGACCTGGTCCTCAAGGCGGCCCGGGCCCGCGGCGCCACCGCCGACCACGTCCTGCTCTCCGGCGCCCCCGGCCTCGGCAAGACCACCCTCTCCATGATCATCGCGGCCGAGATGGGCGCGCCGATCCGGATCACCTCCGGCCCCGCGATCCAGCACGCGGGTGATCTCGCCGCGATCCTGTCCTCCCTCCAGGAGGGCGAGGTCCTCTTCCTCGACGAGATCCACCGCATGTCGCGGCCGGCCGAGGAGATGCTCTACATGGCCATGGAGGACTTCCGGGTCGACGTCATCGTCGGCAAGGGCCCCGGCGCCACGGCGATCCCGCTGGAACTGCCGCCGTTCACCCTGGTCGGCGCGACCACCAGGGCCGGCCTGCTGCCGCCGCCGCTGCGCGACCGCTTCGGCTTCACCGGCCACATGGAGTTCTACGCCCCCACCGAGCTGGAGCGCGTCATCCACCGCTCCGCCCGCCTCCTCGACGTGGAGATAGACGCGGACGGCGCCGCCGAGATCGCCGGACGCTCCCGCGGCACCCCCCGGATCGCCAACCGGCTGCTGCGCCGTGTCCGGGACTACGCCCAGGTCAAGGCCGACGGGCGGATCGACCGCCCGGTCGCCGCCACCGCCCTCGGGGTCTACGAGGTCGATGCCCGCGGTCTCGACCGGCTCGACCGCGCGGTGCTGGGCGCCCTGCTCAAGCTCTTCGGCGGCGGCCCCGTCGGGCTGTCCACCCTCGCGGTCGCCGTGGGGGAGGAGCGCGAGACCGTCGAGGAGGTCGCGGAGCCCTTCCTGGTACGGGAGGGCCTGCTGGCCAGGACGCCGCGCGGACGGGTCGCGACACCCGCGGCCTGGGCCCATCTGGGGCTCGTGCCTCCGCAGCAAGGCGGAAAGGGACAACAGGGCCTGTTCGGGGCGTGATCTGTCACAGCTTGACCGGAGCAGGAACCACAGGGCGGCGCTGGGCGTTGTTCCATCGATGCGGACTCGCTTAGACTCCGCCGATGCCGCCCTTACAGGTCGGTGTACCCACCCCCGTAGATACAGGCCGCCTTCGAGCGCGGTCGTGCGAAGGAAACTCGTCCCGTGAATCCCGTGACTCTCCTCCCCTTCATCGTGCTCATCGGGGCCATGTTCCTGATGACGCGGTCCGCCAAGAAGAAGCAGGCGGCCGCCGCCCAGATGCGCAACGAGATGCAGCCCGGCACCGGCGTCCGGACGATCGGGGGCATGTACGCCACCGTCAAGGAGCTGCACGACGACACGGTTCTCCTTGAGATCGCGCCCGGCGTCCACGCCATCTACGCCAAGAACGCCATCGGCGCCGTCCTCGACGACGCGGAGTACAACCGCATCGTCCACGGCGACGACGAGAGCGGCCTCGACCTCGACGGCACCGTCGTCCCCGACGACGCCTCCTCGCTGACCGGGGACGACGCCGACAAGGACGCCTCGGACGACGCCCGGATCGACCTCGGCAAGAAGGCCGAGGACGCCGAGCCGAAGGACGACGAGTCCGGCAAGAAGTCCGAGGGCAAGGACGACGGCGAGTCCGACGCGAAGTAACCCACGCCCGGGGATGCCGTGAGCCCACCGGCGTCCGGCATTCCCGGTACCGTGCGGTCTTCTGCGGGGACGGGTCCCCACTACACTTCGTGGCCGCTCGGGCGCGTACCCGGCGCGGGGCGGTTGGACAGGGAGAAACGAGAAGGTGGCAGCACCGAAGAAGAGGCGAGCGCCGGCCGGCGGTCAGGGCAGGCCGGGGCGCTCCCTGGCTCTGATCCTGATCGCCATGGTCGCGCTCACCGGCGGGATGTTCCTGGCCGATCAGCCGACCCCACGGCTCGGCATCGACCTGGCGGGCGGCACCTCGATCACGCTTGAGGCGAAGAGCGAGCCGGGCCAGGAATCGGCGATCAACAAGACCAACATGGACACGGCGGTCCAGATCATGGAGCGCCGTGTCAATGGTCTTGGCGTCTCCGAGGCCGAGGTCCAGACACAGGGCAAGAGCAACATCATCGTCAACATCCCCAAGGGCACGAACTCAGCCCAGGCCCGGGAGCAGGTCGGCACCACGGCCAAGCTCTACTTCCGGCCGGTGCTGACCGTCGCCCAGGGCACGCCCACTCCGGAGCCCAGCGCCTCGTCGTCCGGCAAGCCCACCCCGTCCGGCAGTTCCAGCGCCCCCACCGCCGACAAGGGCAAGACGTCGGCGACGCCGAACGCGAGCGCCACCACCCAGGGCCGCGCGGTCACCGGCGCCCTCAAGGCCGACTCCACGCCGTCCCCCAAGACGAGCACCACGCCCAAGGCCGACGCCACGCCGTCCGCTTCCGCCGCCGACGAGGCCGCCGCGGCCAAGCTGCAGAAGCAGTTCGCGGCGCTGGACTGCTCCAGCAAGGCGTCCCGCGCCGAGGCCGCACGGGGGGCCAAGCCCACAGACATGGTCGTCGCGTGCAGCTCCGAGGGTGACGCGAAGTACGTCCTGGGCCCGTCCGAGGTGTCCGGCACCGAGGTCGACAACGCCAAGGCCGGCTTCGACCAGCAGCGCGGCATGTGGATCGTCAACATGGAGTTCACCAAGAAGGGCTCCAAGCAGTTCCAGACGATCACCAAGAAGCTCTCCGCGCAGCAGTCCCCGCAGAACCAGTTCGCCATCGCGCTGGACGGCGAGGTCGTCTCCGCGCCCCAGGTGAACACCACGCTCAGCGGCAGCGCCGAGATCTCCGGCAGCTTCACCCAGCAGTCCGCCGAGGACCTGGCCAACGTGCTCTCCTACGGTGCGCTCCCGCTCTCGTTCAAGGAGCAGAGCGTCACCACGGTCACCGCCGCGCTCGGCGGCGAGCAGCTCCAGGCCGGTCTGATCGCCGGTGCCATCGGTCTGGCCCTGGTGGTCATCTACCTGGTGGCCTACTACCGGGGCCTCGCGTTCATCGCGCTTCTGAGCCTCCTGGTCTCCGGCATCCTGACCTACACGCTCATGTCGCTGCTCGGCCCGGCCATCGGCTTCGCGCTGAACCTCCCGGCGGTCTGCGGCGCCATCGTGGCCATCGGTATCACCGCGGACTCCTTCATCGTGTACTTCGAACGCGTCCGCGACGAGATCCGCGAGGGCCGCACGCTCCGTCCGGCCGTCGAGCGGGCCTGGCCGCGCGCCCGGCGCACCATCCTGGTCTCCGACTTCGTGTCGTTCCTCGCCGCCGCGGTGCTCTTCGTGGTCACCGTCGGCAAGGTCCAGGGCTTCGCGTTCACGCTGGGGCTCACCACCCTGCTCGACGTGGTCGTGGTGTTCCTCTTCACCAAGCCGGTCATGACGCTGATGGCCCGTACGAAGTTCTTCGCCGGCGGTCACCCGTGGTCCGGCCTGGACCCGAAGCGGCTCGGCGCCAAGCCGCCGCTTCGCCGCTCGCGCCGTGTCAACGCCCCCACTGACCCGAAGGAGGCGTGAGATGTCGCGACTCGGCACTCTCGGCGCCCGTCTCTACCGAGGCGAGGTCGGCTACGACTTCATCGGCAAGCGCAAGATCTGGTACGGGATCTCGATCCTGATCACCATCACGGCCATCGTCGGCCTGGCGGTCAGCGGCCTGAACATGGGCATCGAGTTCAAGGGCGGCGCGGTCTTCACCACCCCGAAGACCAGCGTCACCGTCGCCAAGGCGGAGGACCTGGCCACGGAGGCATCCGGCCACCAGGCGATTGTCCAGAAGCTCGGCAACGGCGGTCTGCGCATCCAGATCACCGAGGTCGACACCGCGAAGTCCGACGAGATCAAGAACTCGCTCTCCAAGGACCTCGACGTTCCCGCGGAGAAGATCGCCGCCGACCTGGTCGGCCCCAGCTGGGGTGAGCAGATCGCCAACAAGGCCTGGACCGGCCTCGGTATCTTCATGGTCCTCGTCGTGATCTACCTGGCCATCGCCTTCGAATGGCGGATGGCCATCGCGGCCCTCGTCGCGCTGATCCACGACATCACCATCACGGTCGGTGTCTACGCCCTGGTCGGCTTCGAGGTCACCCCGGGCACCGTGATCGGTCTGCTGACCATCCTCGGTTACTCCCTCTACGACACGGTCGTCGTCTTCGACAGCCTCAAGGAGGGCACGCAGGGGATCACCAAGCAGACCCGGTGGACGTACAGCGAGATCGCCAACCGCTCCATCAACGGCACGCTGGTCCGCTCCATCAACACCACCGTGGTGGCCCTGCTGCCGGTGGCCGGTCTGCTGTTCATCGGTGGCGGCGTCCTCGGCGCCGGCATGCTGAACGACATCTCCCTGGCGCTCTTCGTCGGCCTCGCCGCCGGTGCGTACTCCTCGATCTTCATCGCCACGCCGCTCGTCGCCGACCTCAAGGAACGCGACCCGCAGATGAAGGCCCTGAAGAAGCGGATCCTCGCCAAGCGCGCGGCGGCCGCCGCCAAGGGCGAGTCCGCCGAGGACGAGCAGTCGGACGACGACCACCCGCAGGACGCGACGCCCGCCGCCGCGGTCGTCGGCCAGCGCCAGCAGCCCCCCAGGGGCCACGGCCGGACCCCGGGGAAGCGTCGATGACCAGCACCACCGACACCACCCGCGAGCTCCTGCTCAGCCGGATCCGCGACGTCCGGGACTACCCGAAGCCGGGCGTGCTGTTCAAGGACATCACCCCGCTGCTCGCGGACCCGGTGGCCTTCTCGGCGCTCACCGACACCCTCGTCGAGCTGTGCGTACGGCACGGCGCCACGAAGGTCGTCGGCCTGGAGGCGCGCGGCTTCATCCTGGCCGCCCCGGTCGCGGTCCGGGCCGGGCTCGGCTTCGTACCCGTCCGCAAGGCGGGGAAGCTGCCCGGAGCCACGCTCAGCCAGGCGTACGAGCTGGAGTACGGCACCGCCGAGATCGAGATCCACGCGGAGGACCTGTCCGCCGACGACCGGATCATGGTCATCGACGACATCCTCGCCACCGGCGGCACCGCCGAGGCCTCGCTGGAGCTGATCCGGCGGGCCGGTGCCGAGGTCGCGGGCGTCGCGGTCCTCATGGAGCTCGGTTTCCTCCCCGGACGGGCCCGGCTGGAGCAGGGCCTGCGGGGCGCGCCGCTGGAGGTTCTGATCACGGTCTGAGCAGTTCCGACCGTATGCGGCAACAGTTCGTGCGAACAGGACGGGCACCCGGGAACAACCGGGTGCCCGTCCCGCGTTGTCGGGAGTCTCCACGGTCCCCGGGGGAGGACCGGCCACAGGGTGGATACGATGGCCTTTCCGGGTACCCGGATCCGCACGAGGAGCGCTCTTGCCAGACGAGGCCCAGCCAGTCGCCGCCCCGCAGCCCGACAAGCCCGCGGCGGCCTCAGCCACGCCCGGGAAGAAGCAGCCCGCGGACAAGCCGAAGCCCCCGGCCCCCGAGACCGGACAGGGCCCGGCCCGGGCAGGAGCCGCGGCCCCCGGGGCAGCGCCCGCTTCTCCCGCACAGCCGGCCGCACCCGTCTCCCCGGCGGCGTCCGCCCCGAAGCCGCCCGCCAAGCCCGCGGCCAGGCCGGTCCCGCCGACCGCCCCCACGACCCGCTCCGGCGGCTCGTCCAACCGGGTGAGGGCCAGGCTGGCCCGTCTCGGGGTCCAGCGCTCCAGCCCGTACAACCCGGTGCTCGAACCGCTGCTGCGCATCGTCCGGAGCAACGACACCAAGATCGAGACGGCCACGCTGCGCCAGATCGAGCGGGCCTACCAGGTCGCCGAGCGCTGGCACCGCGGCCAGAAGCGCAAGAGCGGCGACCCGTACATCACCCATCCGCTCGCCGTGACGACGATCCTCGCCGAGCTGGGCATGGACCCGGCGACGCTGATGGCCGGACTGCTGCACGACACCGTCGAGGACACCGAGTACGGCCTGGACACCCTGCGCCGCGACTTCGGCGACCAGGTCGCCCTGCTGGTAGACGGCGTCACCAAGCTGGACAGGGTCAAGTTCGGCGAGGCCGCCCAGGCCGAGACCGTACGCAAGATGGTCGTCGCCATGGCCAAGGACCCCCGGGTCCTGGTCATCAAGCTCGCCGACCGGCTGCACAACATGCGCACCATGCGCTACCTCAAGCGGGAGAAGCAGGAGAAGAAGGCCCGCGAGACGCTTGAGATCTACGCCCCGCTGGCGCACCGCCTGGGCATGAACACCATCAAGTGGGAGCTGGAGGACCTCGCCTTCGCGATCCTCTACCCCAAGATGTACGACGAGATCGTCCGTCTCGTCGCCGAGCGGGCCCCCAAGCGCGACGAGTACCTCGCCATAGTGACCGACGAGGTCCAGGCCGACCTGCGCGCCGCCCGGATCAAGGCCACCGTCACCGGGCGGCCGAAGCACTACTACAGCGTCTACCAGAAGATGATCGTGCGGGGCAGGGACTTCGCCGAGATCTACGACCTGGTGGGAATCCGGGTTCTCGTCGACACCGTCCGCGACTGCTACGCGGCGCTCGGCACCGTCCACGCGCGATGGAATCCGGTCCCCGGCCGGTTCAAGGACTACATCGCGATGCCCAAGTTCAACATGTACCAGTCGCTGCACACCACGGTGATCGGTCCCAGCGGCAAGCCCGTCGAACTGCAGATCCGCACCTTCGACATGCACCGCCGCGCCGAGTACGGCATCGCCGCGCACTGGAAGTACAAGCAGGAGGCCGTCGCGGGCGCCTCCAAGGTGCGTACCGACGCCCCCAAGAACACGGGCGGCGGCCGGAGCCAGGACACCGTCAACGACATGGCGTGGCTGCGCCAGCTCCTGGACTGGCAGAAGGAGACCGAGGACCCCAGCGAGTTCCTGGAGTCGCTGCGCTTCGACCTCTCCCGCAACGAGGTCTTCGTCTTCACGCCCAAGGGCGACGTCATAGCGCTGCCCGCGGGTGCGACCCCGGTCGACTTCGCGTACGCGGTGCACACGGAGGTCGGCCACCGGACCATAGGAGCACGGGTCAACGGGCGGCTCGTACCGCTCGAATCGACGCTCGACAACGGCGACCTGGTGGAGGTCTTCACCTCCAAGGCGGCCGGCGCCGGTCCCTCCCGGGACTGGCTGGGCTTCGTCAAGTCGCCCCGCGCCCGCAACAAGATCCGGGCCTGGTTCTCCAAGGAGCGCCGCGACGAGGCGATCGAGCAGGGCAAGGACGCCATCGCGCGCGCCATGCGCAAGCAGAACCTGCCGATCCAGCGCATCCTGACCGGCGACTCCCTGGTCACCCTCGCCCACGAGATGCGCTACCCCGACATCTCGTCGCTGTACGCGGCGATCGGCGAGGGACACGTCGCGGCCGCCGGGGTCGTGCACAAGCTGGTCCAGGCGCTCGGCGGCGAGGACGAGGCCAACGAGGACATCGCCGAGAGCTCGCCGCCCTCGCGCAGCCGCAACAAGCGCCGTTCCAACGCCGATCCGGGCGTGGTCGTCAAGGGCGTCGAGGACGTCTGGGTCAAACTGGCCCGCTGCTGCACGCCCGTCCCCGGCGATCCGATCATCGGCTTCGTCACCCGGGGCAGCGGCGTCTCCGTGCACCGCGCCGACTGCGTCAACGTCGACTCGCTGTCGCAGCAGCCGGAACGGATCCTGGAGGTCGAGTGGGCGCCGACCCAGTCCTCGGTCTTCCTGGTCGCCATCCAGGTCGAGGCCCTCGACCGGTCCCGGCTGCTCTCGGACGTCACCCGCGTCCTGTCCGATCAGCACGTCAACATCCTGTCGGCGGCCGTGCAGACCTCCCGGGACCGGGTGGCCACCTCGCGCTTCACCTTCGAGATGGGCGACCCGAAGCACCTCGGCCACGTACTGAAGGCGGTACGGGGCGTGGAGGGCGTCTACGACGTGTACCGGGTGACCTCGGCCCGCAGACCGTAGCGGCCGCGCAGCAGAAGGGCCCCGGTACGCATCGCGTACCGGGGCCCTCCGCTTCGTCCGGGGGATCAGCCGCCGAACTCCTCAAGCCCCTTCAGAGCCTGGTCCAGCAGCGCCTGCCGGCCCTCCAGCTCCTTGGCCAGCTTGTCGGCGCGGGCGTTGTTGCCCGAGGCGCGGGCCGTGTCGATCTGCGAACGCAGTTTGTCCACGGCCGCCTGGAGCTGACCGGTCAGACCCGCGGCACGCGCACGCGCCTCCGGGTTCGTCCGCCGCCACTCCGACTCCTCGGCCTCCTGGAGCGCCCGCTCCACCGTGTGCATCCGCCCCTCGACCTTCGGGCGGGCGTCACGGGGTACGTGGCCGACGGCCTCCCAGCGCTCGTTGATGGCCCGGAACGCGGCCCTGGCCGCCTTCAGGTCCTTCACCGGCACCAGACGCTCGGCCTCGACCGCGAGCTCCTCCTTCAGCTTGAGGTTCTCGCCCTGCTCCGCGTCCCGCTCGGCGAAGACCTCGCCGCGGGCGGCGAAGAAGACGTCCTGAGCACCGCGGAAGCGGTTCCACAGATCGTCCTCGGCCTCGCGCTGGGCGCGGCCCGCCGCCTTCCACTCCGTCATCAGGTCGCGGTAGCGGGCGGCCGTGGCCCCCCAGTCGGTGGAGCCGGAGAGCGACTCCGCCTCGACGACCAGCTTCTCCTTGGCCTTGCGGGCCTCCTCGCGCTGGGCGTCCAGCGACGCGAAGTGGGCCTTGCGGCGCTTGGAGAACGCCGAGCGGGCATGCGAGAAGCGGTGCCACAACTCGTCGTCGGACTTGCGGTCGAGCCGCGGCAGGCCCTTCCACGTGTCGACCAGCGCACGGAGCCGCTCGCCCGCGGAGCGCCACTGCTCGCTCTGCGCCAGCTCCTCGGCCTCGACGACCAGGGCCTCCTTGGCGTGCTTCGCCTCGTCGGTCTGCTTCGCCTTCTGGGCCTTGCGCTCCTCGCGCCGCGAGTCGACCGTCGCGACGAGCGCGTCGAGCCGCTTGCGCAGCGCGTCGAGGTCACCGACGGCGTGATGCTCGTCCACCTGCAGACGCAGATGCTCGATGGCGGTCGTCGCGTCCTTCGCCGACAGATCGGTGGTCTTCACCCGCCGTTCGAGGAGGCCGATCTCGACCACAATGCCCTCGTACTTGCGCTCGAAGTAGGCCAGAGCCTCCTCGGGGGAACCCGCCTGCCACGATCCGACGACCTGCTCGCCGTCGGCTGTCCGCACGTACACGGTGCCGGTCTCATCGACACGGCCCCACGGGTCGCTGCTCACAGCGCCTCCTCCACCTGATGCCCGCGAGGGGGTTCGCCCCCCTGGCATCGTCCACAGTTTCCTGGGGCGGGCAGCGCCCGCCCTGCACAACGCCAATCTAGGCGACCGGCCGCCCGGCTGTCCGCACTCAGCGCGGCCGAAAAAAATCCGTCCCGCGCCCGTCGTCACCGGCCGGACCGGTCCGGCCGCCCCCAGCCGGTCAGGACTTGGCGACGGCCGCCTTCGAGATGTCCACGGCCTTCTTCGGCGCACCGTCGGCCGCGCCACCTGCCACGCCCGCCGCGCCGATGTCCTTGACGGCCTTCAGCGAGGCCTCGTCCATCGTGCCGAACGGGGTGTAGGTGGGCGGTAGTTTGCTGTCCTTGTACACCAGGAAGAACTGGCTGCCGCCGGTGTGCGGCTGGCCGGTGTTCGCCATCGCCACCGTGCCCGCCGGGTAGGTGACCGTGCCGTCCGCGCCGGCCTTGCCCAGCGCGGTCAGGTTCTCGTCCGGGATCGTGTAGCCGGGACCCCCGGTGCCGTCGCCCTTGGGGTCGCCGCACTGGAGGACGAAGATGCCCTGAGTGGTCAGACGGTGACACTTCGTACCGTCGAAGTAACCCTTGTCGGCCAGCGACTTGAAGGAGTTCGTGGTGTGCGGCGTCTTCGCCGCCTTCATCGCGAACGCGATGTCGCCCTGGCTCGTCTTGAGCGAGAGGGTGTACTCGGCCTTCTTGTCGATCTTCATCGCGGGCTCGGGCGCACTGCTCTCCTTCGCCTCCGGCGACGCGTCGGCCGACGGGCTCGAACTCGCGGCCGCGTCCGCCTTGTCCTTCTTGTCGTCGTCGCCGAGGGCGAGATAGGAACCCACGCCGATGACGGCCACCACGGCCACCGCGGACGCGATGACGACCGTCAGCCGCCTCGTCCTGCGGCGGGCCTCCTCCCGGCGCTGCTGCTGCCGCTCGAACTTCTCCCTGGCGAGCTGCCGCCGCCGCTGATCGCTGCTGACCACCGGGTGATCTCCTTGTAGGTCGTGTGATGAGGCCCTGGCTGCCCCGTACCGTATATGGGTTAGCTGTGGAATGAGGAGCGCCGGTAGGCTCTGAACTGCCGCGACCTTCTCAGTCGCAATCCGCCGTCGGACGACCATTAAGGACGATCGTGCTCATTGCCGGGTTCCCCGCAGGGGCCTGGGGGACCAACTGTTATCTGGTCGCCCCGGCCGCAGGCGAGGAGTGCGTGATCATCGACCCGGGCCACCAGGCCGCGGCCGGAGTCGAGGAAGCACTGAAGAAGCATCGGCTGAAGCCCGTCGCCGTCGTACTGACCCACGGCCACATCGACCATGTCGCCTCGGTCGTCCCGGTGTGCGGCGCGCACGACGTCCCCGCCTGGATCCACCCGGAGGACCGGTACATGATGAGCGACCCGGAGAAGGCCCTCGGCCGCTCCATCGGGATGCCGCTCATGGGCGAGCTGACGATCGGGGAGCCGGACGACGTCAAGGAGCTGAGCGACGGCGCCCTGCTGAAGCTGGCCGGTCTGGAGTTGGGTGTCGCGCATGCGCCCGGCCATACCAAGGGGTCGGTGACGTTCAGGACGCCCGAGGCCGCGGATGTTCCGCAGATCCTCTTCTCGGGCGACCTGCTCTTCGCCGGCTCCGTCGGACGCACCGACCTGCCCGGCGGCGACCACGCCGAGCTGCTCGAGTCGCTGGCCCGCGTGTGCCTGCCGCTCGACGACTCGACCGTGGTGCTGTCCGGCCACGGACCCCAGACGACCATCGGCCGTGAGCGCGCCTCGAATCCGTATCTGCACGGTATGGACGCGCCCCGACGAGGAATGTGACGAGAGAAATCCCGTGAGCACTTTCAAGGCCCCCAAGGGCACGTACGACCTGACCCCGCCCGACTCTGCGAAGTACCTGGCGGTGCGCGAGGCGATCTCCGCCCCCCTGAAGAACTCCGGATACGGCTACATCGAGACGCCCGGCTTCGAGGACGTCGCCCTGTTCTCCCGCGGTGTCGGCGAGTCCACCGACATCGTGACCAAGGAGATGTACACCCTCACCACCAAGGGCGGCTCCCAGCTGGCGCTGCGCCCCGAGGGCACCGCCTCGGTGCTCCGCGCCGCGCTGGAGGCCAACCTCCACAAGCTCGGCAACCTGCCGGTGAAGCTCTGGTACTCCGGCTCGTACTACCGCTACGAGCGCCCGCAGAAGGGCCGCTACCGCCACTTCTCGCAGGTCGGCGCCGAGGCGATCGGTGCCGAGGACCCGGCGCTCGACGCCGAGCTGATCATCCTGGCCGACCAGGCGTACCGCGCCCTGGGCCTGCGGAACTTCCGCATCCTGCTCAACTCGCTGGGCGACAAGGAGTGCCGCCCCGTCTACCGGGACGCGCTCCAGGGCTTCCTGCGCGAGCTCGACCTGGACGAGGAGACCCGCCGCCGCATCGAGATCAACCCGCTCCGGGTCCTCGACGACAAGCGGCCCGAGGTGCAGAAGCAGCTGACCGGCGCTCCGGTACTGCGCGACTATCTCTGCGACGCCTGCAAGGCGTACCACGAGGAGGTGCGCGACCTGCTCTCGGCGGCGGGCGTGGTGTACGAGGACGACGAGAAGCTCGTCCGCGGCCTCGACTACTACACCCGCACCACCTTCGAGTTCGTCCACGACGGACTCGGCTCGCAGTCCGCGGTGGGCGGCGGCGGCCGCTACGACGGCCTGTCCGAGATGATCGGCGGACCGGCGCTCCCGTCGGTCGGCTGGGCGCTCGGCGTGGACCGCACGGTGCTCGCGCTGGAGGCGGAGGGCGTCGAGCTCGAACTGCCCGCCGCCACCAGCGTCTTCGCGGTGCCGCTCGGCGAGGAGGCCCGCCGGGTGCTCTTCGGGATCGTCACGCAGCTGCGCCGCGAGGGTGTGGCGGCGGACTTCGCGTACGGGAACCGGGGCCTCAAGGGCGCGATGAAGAGCGCGAACCGGTCGGGGGCCCGCTTCACGATCGTCGCGGGCGAGCGTGACCTGGCCGAGGGCGCGGTCCAGCTCAAGGACATGGAGTCCGGCGAGCAGACGGCCGTGCCGCTGTCCGACGTGGTCGGGGCGGTCCGCGAGCGCCTGGTCTGAGACGCGGTCGGGGTGGCCGGCGGCACGATCCGCCGGCCACCCCGAAGCCACGCGCACCGGGGCGGTGCGGGCCGAAGCCACGCGCACCGGGGCGGTGCGCCCCGAAGCCACGCGCCCCGAAGCCACGCGCCCCGAAGCCACGCGCACCGGGGCCGTGCGCACCCCGGCCGGCCGTCGCGCGGTCCTTCCGCCGGACGCCGGCAGGTACGGCACCCCGCCGACGCGCCGCGCGCCGAGGACCGGCGCGACCTTCCCGTACTCCCGGCTCCCGGGCTGTTCGACGCCGGCCGCCGGCGGCCCAGGGCAGCAGCGGCCGGTGTGCGCCACCGTCTCGCGTACCGTCAACCCGGCGGGCGCGGATTCATCCAGCCGGACGATGCCGACCCGGGAACTCCAACGACGGTCGGCGCGGGCCGGGTCGACGCCGAGCGCCGCGGCGGTCCCTTCGCCGCGGCTGCGGCGACCCTGCGGGATCTCCACCGTCCGCTCCTCCCGGACCCGTTCGGCCAGAGGAACCCGAACACCCCCGCCCGGCCGGGATCCCCAGGTCCGGGCCGTCGACGGCGGTCGGTTCGCCGTAGCGCCTCCTCGGCCCGCGTACTTCCGGCGCGAGTTCGGTCACGGCGCGGAGCCTCTCGCGGACCCCTGTATTCCGCGCCGGTCGTGCACAGACCTTTGGGTACACCTTTATGTCCATCGAACAGAAGACTTGTGCCGTGGTACGGCACAATGACCGTGCCCAGCAGGCCACTCACTGATGGAACGGCGATATGACGACAGCAGCGGTTGACCATCCCTCCTCCGAACAGGACGAGGACGGCGGGAAGAGGACCATCGGCGGCGGTCGGGCGCTCGCACTGCTGCTGGTGATCACGGGTGCTGCCGGACTCCTGGCCGCCTGGGTCATCACGATCGACAAGTTCAAGTTGCTGGAGGACCCCAACTTCACACCGGGGTGCAGCCTCAACCCGGTCGTCGCGTGCGGCAACATCATGAAGAGCGAGCAGGCGGCCGCCTTCGGGTTCCCGAACCCGATGCTCGGCATGGCCACCTACCCCGTGATCATCGGCATCGGGCTGGCGCTGCTCGCGGGCGCCCGCTTCCGCAGCTGGTACTGGCTCGGGATGAACGCCGGCACGCTGTTCGGCGTCGGCTTCTGCACCTGGCTCCAGTACCAGTCGCTCTACAACATCAACTCGCTCTGCCTCTGGTGCTGCCTGGCCTGGGTCGCGACGATCTTCATGTTCTGCTACGTCACCACGCACAACATCAAGCACCGGATCATCCCCGCGCCGAACTGGCTGCGCAACGGCCTGACGGAGTTCCACTGGGTGCCGCCGGTCCTGTGGGTCGGCATCATCGGCATGCTGATCCTGACCCGCTGGTGGGACTTCTGGACCAGCTGACCGGCCCTTCGACCCTCCCGGGCCACCGGCCCGGGAGGGATGTCAGTGCCGTGGCATAGGCTTCAAAACGTGGAGCCCGACCTCTTTACCGCAGCTGCCGAAGACCGCCAGGAGAAGGACCCGTCCAGCAGCCCACTGGCTGTCCGGATGCGCCCCCGCACCCTCGACGAGGTCGTCGGCCAGCAGCATCTGCTCAAGCCGGGCTCGCCGCTGCGCCGCCTGGTCGGCGAGGGGAGCGGCGGGCCGGCCGGCCCGTCCTCGGTGATCCTCTGGGGCCCACCCGGCATCGGGAAGACGACTCTGGCGTACGTGGTCAGCAAGGCCACCAACAAGCGCTTCGTCGAGCTCTCCGCGATCACCGCGGGTGTCAAGGAGGTGCGCGCCGTCATCGAGGGCGCCCGCCGCGCCACCGGCGGCTACGGCAAGGAGACCGTCCTCTTCCTCGACGAGATCCACCGCTTCTCCAAGGCGCAGCAGGACTCCCTGCTGCCGGCGGTGGAGAACCGCTGGGTGACGCTGATCGCGGCGACCACCGAGAATCCGTACTTCTCGATCATCTCGCCGCTGCTGTCCCGTTCGCTGCTGCTCACCCTGGAATCGCTCACCGACGAGGATCTGAGCGGCCTGCTTCGGCGTGCCCTGGCCGACGAGCGCGGGCTGGGCGGCGCGGTGTCCCTGCCCGAGGACGCCGAGGCGCATCTGCTGCGGATCGCGGGTGGCGACGCCCGCCGGGCGCTGACCGCGCTGGAGGCCGCGGCCGGTGCCGCGCTGTCCAAGCAGGAGAAGGAGATCAGCCTCCTGACCCTGGAGGAGACCGTCGACCGCGCGGCCGTCAAGTACGACCGGGACGGCGACCAGCACTACGACGTGGCGAGCGCGCTCATCAAGTCGATCCGCGGCTCCGACGTGGACGCCGCCCTGCATTACCTGGCCCGGATGATCGAGGCGGGGGAGGATCCCCGGTTCATCGCCAGGCGGCTGATGATCTCGGCCAGCGAGGACATCGGTCTCGCCGACCCCACGGCGCTGCCCACCGCCGTCGCGGCCGCCCAGGCGGTCGCCATGATCGGTTTCCCGGAGGCGGCGCTCACCCTCAGCCATGCCACGATCGCGCTGGCCCTGGCCCCCAAGTCCAACGCGGCGACGCTGGCGATCTCCGCCGCCCAGGAGGACGTACGCAAGGGTCTCGCGGGTCCTGTCCCGGCCCATCTGCGCGACGGCCACTACAAGGGTGCAGCGAAGCTGGGCCATGCCCAGGGATATGTGTACCCGCACGATGTCCCCGGCGGCATCGCCACCCAGCAGTACGCCCCGGACGCCGTGCGCGACAAGCACTACTACCGGCCCACGCGCTACGGCGCGGAGGCGCGCTACGCGGATGTGGTGGAGCGGGTCCGCGAGCGGCTCGGCCGCACGGCCGGTGACGGCACCGGCCCGTCGGCGGGCTGAGGGAGCGCGGGACGGCGCTCCCGTTCAGCGCGCCGCCGCCTCGAAGAGCGTGTACATCGCGTCGCGCAGTTCATTGACGTCCCGCACCGGAGCGGGGAATTCGAAGCGGGCGTCGTAGCACTGCCCCCGGTCGTCGCAGAGCCGCAGCCGCAGCCCGTGCCGGTCCAGTGCGAGCGGCACGACGGACGGCAGATGGGCGGCGCAGCGGCCCTGTGTCCGCTCGCCCAGCAGCCCGCACAGCGTCGCCAGCTGCTCGCCGTGCGCCGCGTGCAGGTGTTGCAGCAGCTCGGCCTCGTACTCGATCAGCGGATCGGGGGCCGCGTCCCGGAATTCCTCCGGTTCGACCTCCTCGGCGCCCCACAGATCGTCGACGTACGCCTCGCCCGTCTCCAGCCTGAGCGTCATCCGGCCGGGCCCCGAGAGGCCGGGTACGGTGGTGAGCCAGCCGGAGACCCACGCGCGGCCGCGGATGCGGTGCGGGACGGAGACCGGGGCGACGTCCGTGAGCTCCAGCACAGCCGTGAGCTCGTCGTCCTCGGCGTGCGTCGCGGTCCGTACGGCCGGGGAATCGGCGGGGAGTTCGAGGAACAGATCCCCGTCGGGACCGACGCTCCGGGTGAGCGGCATCAGCTGGTCCCAGGCCGCTGCGTCCACCCCGGGGATGAGCAGCGCCGACGAGCAGGTACTCTGTACGAGAGTTCGTGTGCGCTCGGCTGCTGACGGCATCCGAGTGTTTTCAAGCCCGCCGGGACGCGGCTGACCACGATCTGATCGGTCCTCCGTCGTATCGGCACCCCGAGGGGTGTCGACGCTGTCAGTGCTGTCCGTGATGTGACTGGTGTTCCCCGGGCGAGACATGCGATCTCCTTAAGTAAGGTGAGCCTAACCTAACCTACAACGGAGGTCTGGAGAACGTGCCTAACCAGTCGCGTCCCAAGGTCAAGAAGAGCCGCGCGCTCGGCATTGCGCTGACGCCGAAGGCTGTCAAGTACTTCGAGGCCCGCCCCTACCCGCCGGGCGAGCACGGCCGTGGTCGCAAGCAGAACTCGGACTACAAGGTCCGTCTGCTGGAGAAGCAGCGCCTGCGTGCGCAGTACGACATCAGCGAGCGCCAGATGGCGCGCGCCTACGACCGCGCCAAGAAGGCCGAGGGCAAGACGGGCGAGGCGCTGGTCGTCGAGCTCGAGCGCCGTCTCGACGCCCTCGTTCTGCGTTCGGGCATCGCCAAGACGATCTACCAGGCCCGCCAGATGGTCGTCCACGGCCACATCGAGGTCAACGGTGGCAAGGTCGACAAGCCGTCGTTCCGTGTCCGTCCCGACGACATCGTGATGGTCCGCGAGCGCAGCCGCGACAAGCACCCCTTCCAGGTGGCCCGCGAGGGTGGTTACGACACCGACGGTGAGACCCCGCGCTACCTGCAGGTGAACCTGAAGGCCCTGGCCTTCCGCCTTGACCGGGACCCGAACCGCAAGGAAATCCCGGTGATCTGCGACGAGCAGCTCGTCGTCGAGTACTACGCCCGCTGATCCAGGCGTAGTCGCTCTCACCAGCGCTCGGGCCCGCCCCTCCCCGCAGTACGGGAGGCGGCGGGCCTGAGTGTTTTCCCGGGACCGGGCAGTGTCCCGGGCAGCCGCCCCGGAGCCTCCCGGTGCCCCGCGGGGCCGCTCGCCAGAGCTCTGGCCACCGCGGTGTCCGGATCCAGCTGCCCGCCCGCGCGCAGCCCCGCTTCGTAACGGTCGTCGCCCAGCTCCCGGCGGGCCAGTTCCTCGCAGCGCACCCGGGGCTGCCCGTAGTGTGCCGACCCGAACAGCGGCAGTCCCACCGACGGCCAGATCCGGTCGGCGGCCCCCTGGAGCACCGCCGCCTCCGCCGGATCGCCCTCGATGGCCGTGATCAGCGCCAGCAGCTCCAGGGTGAGCACCGAGCAGAGCAGGTCGTGGAAGGCGTGGCTGATCGCCAGCGACTGGCCGAGCAGCTCCCGGGCCTGTTCCGGCCGGCCGCGCTGCAGTGCCGCGAAGGCCAGTACGTACAGCGCGTACGACAGGGCCCACCGCTCCCCGTGGTCCTCGCAGATCTCCCGGACCTCTTCGCAGATCGAGGCCGCCCCGTCCGGATCCCCCTGGAAGCCGATCGCCATCGCGAGCTCGATCTGGGCCATCAGCACATTGCTGTTCAGCTCGCCGAGCTCCCGGTAGCGGCGCAGTGCCTCGTCCAGCAGCTCCTGGGCCCGGGCCATGTCGTCGGTGACGAGCGCCAGGCAGCCCGTCCGGTGCACCGCGTACGCGATCGCGGTGGGGTCACCGGCCCGCTCCGCCTCGTCCCGGCACTCCTGCAGCGCGGAGACCGCGCCGACCGGATCGCCCTGCAGCACGGCGACGTAGCCGAGCACCCACAGCGCCTTCAGCCGCGAGGAGTCGTACGGGGTGTCCTCCTCCAGCACGTGGTCCAGCCAGTGCCGCCCCTCCGACAGCCGGCCGCAGCCCACCCAGAGGAACCACAGGGTGCCCGCCAGATACTGCGCGAGATGGGCCTCGCCCGGGTTCTCCAGCGAACACTCCATCGCCCGCCGCAGATTCGGCAGCTCGCTCTCGACCCGGGCGGCCACCTCGCCCTGGCGCGGGCCGAACCAGTCGAGCTCGCACCAGGTCGCCAGCCCCAGGAACCAGTCCCGGTGGCGGCGCCGCAGCCGGTCGGTGTCATCGGTGGCCGCCAGCCACTCGGCGCCGTACTCCCGCACTGTGTCCAGCATCCGGTAGCGGGTGCCGTGCGCCGAGTCCTCGCGCAGCACGACGGACTGCGCGAGCAGCCCGGAGAGCACGTCGAGCACCGACTCGGCCGGCAGATCGGTGCCGCTGCAGATGTATTCGACGGCCTCCAGGTCGAACTGTCCGGCGAAGACCGAGAGCCGGGCCCAGAGCAACCGCTGCTCCGGGGCGCAGAGTTCATGACTCCAGCCGATCGCCGTCCGCAGTGTCTGGTGGCGCGCCAGCGCGCTGCGGCTCGAACCGGTCAGCAGCCGGAAACGGTCGTCCAGACGTTGCAGCACCTGGACGGTGGACAGGGCGCGCAGCCGTCCTGCGGCCAGCTCCAGCGCGAGCGGGATTCCGTCCAGGCGGCGGCACAGCTCCCGGGTGGCCGAGCGGTTCTCGTCGGTCAGCTCGAAGTCCGGCCGCACGGCGACGGCCCGCTCGGCGAAGAGCAGCATCGCGTCCTCGTCCGTCATCGGCGGGAGCGGGAAGACCAGCTCCCCGTCCAGTTCGAGCGGCAGCCGCCCGGCGGCCAGCACCCGCAGGTGCGGGGCCCGGCGCAGCAGTTCCCGTACGAGATCGGCGCAGGCGTCGACCAGGTGCTCGAAGCCGTCGATCACCAGGAGGAGGCGGCGGTCGGCCAGATGCTCGACGAGAGTGGTGCGGGGCGGTCTGCCGGTGTGGTCGGTGAGCCCCAGGGCGTCGACGAGGGCGTGTTCCAGCAGTTCGGGGTCGTGGATGGCGGAGAGCTCGGCCATCCGGACACCGTCGCAGTACCGTTTCTCCAGGAGTGCGGCGATCCTGGCGGCGCAGCGGGTCTTGCCCACGCCGCCGACGCCGACCACGGTGACGAGCCTGGACTCTTCCAGGAGCTGGGCGAGACGGACGAGTTCGTTCTCCCGGCCGACGAATCTGTTCAGTTCCGCCGGGAGGTTTCCGGGCGCGGTGGGGCCGTTCGGATCGTGGGGGGACGGAACGGAGCGCTGGGGGCGTCGCATGAGACACGCAGAGTACTGGCCCGAAAGCTCTCCGTACAATCTCCTTATGGCAACGCCCACCCTTTCCGCGGGTAATGCGGTACGGGGTGCGACCACCGGCGCGATAGGCTCGGGGGACGACGACCGGCCGCTGCGACGGGCCGTCGCCGGAGAGACAGACAGAGACAGCGACAAGCTAGAGAGCGGTGCACTGTGTCCGGTGGAGAGGTGGCCGGGATCCTGGTGGCCGTCTTCTGGGCGATCCTGGTTTCGTTCCTCGCCGTCGTGCTGGTGAGGCTGGCCCAGACGCTCAGGGCGACCACCAAGCTCGTGGCGGACGTGACCGAACAGGCGGTCCCGCTGCTCGCCGACGCCTCCGCGACGGTGCGTTCCGCGCAGACCCAGCTCGACAAGGTCGACGCGATCGCGACGGACGTCCAGGAAGTCACCTCCAACGCCTCCGCACTCTCCACCACCGTCGCCTCGACCTTCGGCGGCCCGCTCGTCAAGGTCGCCGCGTTCGGCTACGGGGTGCGGCGGGCCATCGGCCGCAAGGCCGACCCCGCACCGGAACCCGCCCGCCGGGCCGTGGTCGTCGGCCGTACCGTGCCGTCGGCGCGCGGCAGGAAGCGCAACGGCAGAAACTCCCGCGGATCGAAGGACTGACGCAGCCATGTTCCGCCGTACGTTCTGGTTCACCGCCGGCGCCGCCGCCGGTGTCTGGGCCACCGCCAAGGTCAACCGGAAGCTCAAGCAGCTCACTCCCGAGAGCCTCGCGGCGCAGGCCGCGGACCGGGCGATCGAGACGGGGCACAAGCTCAAGGACTTCGCCCTGGACGTCCGTGAGTCCATGGCGCGGCGCGAGGCCGAGCTGGGCGAGGCGCTGGGCCTTGAGGCGCCGGTCGATCCGGACCTCCCGGTGCGGCGGCACTACGTCGTCGAGGCGTCCGAGCCCGTCGGCCCCGAAAGGTCCCTCGGGACCACCGAATACCGCAAGCTCCCCTACAAGTCGTACAACCGGAATGAGGACCACTGATGGAGTCGGCTGAAATTCGTCGCCGCTGGCTGAGCTTCTTCGAGGAGCGCGGTCACACCGTCGTCCCTTCGGCGTCGCTCATCGCGGACGACCCGACTCTGCTGCTGGTCCCCGCGGGCATGGTGCCCTTCAAGCCGTACTTCCTCGGTGAGGTCAAGCCGCCCGCCCCGCGCGTCACCAGCGTGCAGAAGTGCGTCCGTACGCCGGACATCGAAGAGGTCGGCAAGACCACCCGGCACGGCACGTTCTTCCAGATGTGCGGCAACTTCTCCTTCGGCGACTACTTCAAGGAAGGCGCCATCGGTTACGCCTGGGAGGCTCTGACGAGCTCCGTGGCGGACGGCGGCTTCGGTCTCGACCCCGAGCGGCTGTGGATCACGGTCTACCTCGACGACGACGAGGCCGAGGCCATCTGGCGCGACAAGATCGGTGTGCCGGCCGAGCGCATCCAGCGGCTGGGCAAGAAGGACAACTTCTGGTCCATGGGCGTCCCCGGACCCTGCGGCCCCTGCTCCGAGATCAACTACGACCGCGGTCCCGAGTTCGGCGTCGAGGGCGGCCCGGCCGTCAACGACGAGCGGTACGTGGAGATCTGGAACCTCGTCTTCATGCAGTACGAGCGCGGCGCCGGTGACGGCAAGGAGGACTTCCCGATCCTCGGCGACCTGCCGTCGAAGAACATCGACACGGGTCTGGGCCTGGAACGCCTCGCCATGATCCTGCAGGACGTACAGAACATGTACGAGACCGACACCCTGCGCGTCGTCATGGACCGGGCCACCGAACTGACCGGCGTCCGCTACGGCGCCGACCACGGTTCGGACGTCTCGCTCCGTGTGGTCGCCGACCACATCCGCACCTCCGTGATGCTCATCGGCGACGGCGTCACGCCGGGCAACGAGGGCCGCGGCTACGTGCTGCGCCGGATCATGCGCCGCGCCATCCGCAACATGCGGCTGCTGGGTGCCACCGGACCGGTCGTCAAGGACCTCGTCGACGTCGTGATCGAGACGATGGGGCAGCAGTACCCGGAGCTGATCACCGACCGCAGGCGCATCGAGACCGTCGCCCTGGCCGAGGAGGCCGCCTTCCTCAAGGCCCTCAAGGGCGGCACCAACATCCTCGACACCGCCGTCACCGAGACCAAGTCCGCCGGCGGCAAGGTCCTCGCCGGCGACAAGGCGTTCCTGCTCCACGACACCTGGGGCTTCCCGATCGACCTCACCCTGGAGATGGCCGCCGAACAGGGCCTCTCCGTGGACGAGGAGGGTTTCCGCCGCCTGATGAAGGAGCAGCGGGACCGCGCCAAGGCGGACGCCCGCGCCAAGAAGACCGGTCACGCCGACCTGTCCGCCTACCGCGAGGTCGCCGACAGCTCCGGCGCCACCGACTTCACCGGCTACACCTCCACCGAGGGCGAGTCGACCATCGTCGGCCTCCTCGTCGATGGTGTGTCCTCCCCGGCCGCGTCCGAGGGCGACGAGGTCGAGGTCGTCCTCGACCGCACCCCGTTCTACGCCGAGGGCGGCGGCCAGATCGCCGACCAGGGCCGGATCCGGCTCGACACCGGCGCCGTCATCGAGGTCCGTGACGTCCAGAAGCCGGTTCCCGGCGTCCACGTCCACAAGGGTGTCGTCCAGGTCGGCGAGGTCACCGTCGGTGCTCCGGTCCTCGCCTCGATCGACGTCAAGCGCCGCCGTGCCATCGCCCGCGCCCACTCGGCCACGCACCTCACGCACCAGGCCCTGCGCGACGCGCTCGGCCCGACGGCCGCCCAGGCCGGTTCGGAGAACCAGCCCGGCCGCTTCCGCTTCGACTTCGGTTCGCCGAACGCCGTCCCCGGCTCGGTCATGACCGACGTCGAGCAGAAGATCAACGACGTGCTCTCGCGCGAACTCGACGTCCAGGCCGAGGTCATGTCGATCGACGAGGCCAAGAAGCAGGGTGCCATCGCCGAGTTCGGCGAGAAGTACGGCGAGCGGGTCCGGGTCGTCACCATCGGCGACTTCTCCAAGGAGCTCTGCGGCGGTACGCACGTCCACAACACCGCCCAGCTGGGTCTGGTGAAGCTGCTCGGCGAGTCGTCCATCGGTTCCGGTGTGCGGCGCATCGAGGCCCTCGTCGGCGTCGACGCGTACAACTTCCTCGCCAAGGAGCACACGGTCGTCGCCCAGCTCCAGGAGCTGGTCAAGGGCCGTCCCGAGGAGCTCCCGGAGAAGATCGCCGGAATGCTCGGCAAGCTGAAGGACGCCGAGAAGGAGATCGAGAAGTTCCGCGCGGAGAAGGTCCTCCAGGCCGCCGCCGGGCTGGCCGGGTCCGCCAAGGACGTACATGGCGTCGCCCTGGTCACCGGCCAGGTCCCCGACGGCACGACCGCCGACGACCTGCGCAGGCTCGTCCTCGACGTCCGCGGCCGCATCCAGGGCGGCCGCCCGGCCGTCGTGGCCCTGTTCACCACGGCCAACGGCCGTCCGCTCACCGTCATCGCCACCAACGAGGCCGCCCGCGAGCGCGGTCTCAAGGCCGGTGACCTGGTCCGTACCGCCGCCAAGACCCTCGGCGGCGGCGGTGGCGGCAAGCCGGACGTCGCCCAGGGCGGCGGCCAGGACCCCGAGGCCATCGGTGCCGCGGTGTCCGCCGTCGAACGCCTCGTCACCGAGACGGCGTGACGACGGAATGACGCAGATGCGCCGCGGTCGTCGTCTCGCGATCGATGTCGGGGACGCCCGGATCGGGGTCGCCTCGTGCGACCCCGACGGGATCCTCGCCACGCCGGTGGAGACCGTACCGGGACGTGATGTCCCGGCGGCCCACCGGCGGCTCGGGCAGATCGTCGAGGAGTACGAGCCGATCGAGATCATCATCGGCCTGCCGCGGTCCCTCGGCGGCGGTGAGGGGCCCGCCGCCGCCAAGATCCGGGTCTTCGCCCAGGAGGTCGCCCGCTCGGTCGCACCCATTCCGGTGCGCCTGGTGGACGAGAGGATGACCACAGTGACGGCCAGTCAGGGGCTGCGCGCTTCGGGCGTGAAGTCCAGGAAAGGCCGATCCGTCATCGACCAGGCTGCCGCTGTGGTGATCCTTCAGAACGCTCTGGAGTCCGAACGGGCGTCGGGCCGAGCACCCGGCGAAGGCGTCGAAGTGGTTGTCTGATCGCGATACGGTAACGTTCCGCGCGATGCGGCGGTGCTTCGAACAAACACCGCACAGCAAGAGACGGAACGTCGTCTCGCGGCTCTAGGGGATCGATGACTGAGTATGGCCGGGGCCCCGGCTCCGAACCGTGGCATCCCGAGGACCCCTTGTACGGGGACCAGGGACGGGGAGGACAGCAGTCCCCCCACGGCCAGAGCCAGTACGGCGGCCAGCAGCAGCCCTACCCGCACGATCCGTACGCGCAGCAGCCGCAGCAGCAGGACCCGTACGCGCAGCAGCCGCAGGCGCAGGATCCGTACGCGCAGCAGCAGGATCCGTACACGCAGCAGCAGGACCCGTACGCGCAGCAGCCGCAGGCACAGGACCCGTACGCGCAGCAGCACTACCAGCAGCAATCCGGCTACGGAGTCCCGCAGGATCCGCACGCGCAGCAGCCCCAGCCTCAGCAGCCGCAGTACGACAACGGCGGCTGGGGCACCGGGCAGCAGCCCGCCGCGATGCCCTACGAAGCCCAGCCGGCTGCCGACCCGTACGGCGGACAGGGCGGCTACGGCGAGACGCAGGACTACTACGGCACGCCGGAGGCGTATCCGCCGCCGCAGCCCCCGGGCCGTCGTGAGGCCGCTCCCCAGCAGGCCCCGACGCAGACTCCGGACTGGGACCCCGAGGTCCAGCCGGAGGAGACCCACCCGTTCTTCACGGGCGCCGACGCCGACGCCGACGGCGACCGCGACGACGGCGACGGCAAGGACGACGACCACGACGACGACCCGCGTGAGTCGCGCCGCGGCAGCCGGGGCGGCAACGAGCGCCGGGGCAAGGGCAAGAAGAAGAGCCGCAACGGCTGTGCCTGTCTGGTCGTCTCGCTGGTCCTGGTCGGCGGCCTCGGCGGGGCGAGCTACTTCGGCTACTCGTACTGGAAGGACAAGTTCGGCGCCGCGCCGGACTACGCGGGCAGCGGTTCCGGATCGGTCGAGGTGGAGATCCCCAAGGGAGCCTTCGGCTACGACATCGGCAACATCCTGAAGAAGCAGGGTGTCGTCAAGAGCGTCGACGCGTTCGTCTCCGCGCAGAGCGAGAACCCCAAGGGGAAGTCGATCCAGGCCGGGGTGTATCTCCTCCACTCGAAGATGTCCGCGGCCGAGGCCGTCAAGATGATGGTCGACCCGACGAGCCAGAACCTTCTGGTCATTCCCGAGGGACGCCGCAACGTCCAGATCTACGAGCTGGTCGACAAGAAGCTGGACCTCAAGGCGGGCACGACCGAGGGCATCGCCAAGTCCGATGCGTCCGACCTCGGTCTGCCGGACTGGGCGAGCAAGAACAAGGACATCAAGGATCCGCTGGAAGGATTCCTGTACCCGGCCGCGTATCCGGTGACGAAGGAGACCAAGCCGGAGGCGATCCTCAAGAAGATGGTCGCGCGGTCAAACGAGGAGTACAAAAAGCTCGACCTCGAAGGAATGGCCAAGAAGTACAAGCTGGACGGCCCCTGGCAGGTCCTCACGGTCGCCAGCCTGGTCCAGGCGGAGGGGCTCACGCACGACGACTTCCGCAAGATGGCCGAAGTCGTCTACAACCGCTTGAAGCCCGACAACATCGCCACGAACCGCAAGCTGCAATTCGACTCCGCTTTCAATTACCTGAAGAAGCAGAGCAAGATCAAGATCAGTTCGAACGAGATCCTGACCAACCCGGATCCCTACAACACCTATTACCACGCGGGACTTCCGCCGGGTCCGATCAGCAACCCGGGCGACGAAGCCCTGCGGGCCACGCTCAGCCCCACCAGCGACGGCTGGATGTACTTCATCTCGCTCGACGGCAAGAAGACGGAGTTCACCAAGACGGCCGCCGAGCACGACAAGCTCAACGACAAGTTCAAGGAAAAGCATGGCCTCGGCTGACCGGCGCCACCGGGCCGCCGTCCTCGGTTCGCCCATCGCGCACTCGCTCTCCCCGGTGCTCCACCGGGCCGCGTACGCCGAACTCGGCCTCGACGGCTGGACGTACGACCGGTTCGAGGTCGACGAGGCCGCGCTGCCCGGCTTCGTCCAGGGGCTCGACTCCACCTGGGCCGGGCTCTCGCTGACCATGCCGCTCAAGCGGGCGATCATTCCGCTGCTGGACTCCGTCAGCGCGACCGCGTCCTCGGTGGAGGCCGTCAACACAGTCGTCCTCACCGAGGACGGCCGGCTGACCGGCGACAACACCGACATCCCCGGAATGATCGCCGCGCTGCGCGAACGCGGGGTGGAGAAGACCGAGTCCGCCGCCGTCCTCGGCGCCGGCGCCACCGCCTCGTCCGCGCTCGCCGCGCTCGCGCAGATCTGCACGGGACCGGTCACCGCCTATGTCCGCAGTCGCGAGCGCGGTGACGAGATGCGCGGCTGGGGCGAACGCCTCGGCGTGGACGTCCGGATCGCCGACTGGGCGGAGGCCGAGCAGGCCCTGCGCGCCCCGCTGGTCGTGGCGACCACCCCGGCCGGGGCCACCGACGGGCTGATGGGCGCCGTACCGGAGCGTCCCGGCACGCTCTTCGACGTGCTGTACGAGCCCTGGCCCACCGGGCTCGCGTCCGCCTGGACGGCCCATGGCGGCCCAGTCATCGGAGGTCTGGACCTCCTGGTGCACCAGGCCGTCCTCCAGGTCGAGCAGATGACGGGCCGATCCCCGGCGCCGCTGGCCGCCATGCGCCGGGCCGGCGAACAGGCGCTGGCCGCCCGCTGACCGTGCTTCCGGCCCGCCGGCCCGTCCGTCTGATGGACCGGCGGCGGGCCGAGCTCCCCGGCCGTGGGAGGATCGGGGGCGGCGGGCCAGGGCCGCGCACCCGGTCGCGCCGTCGCAGTTCCAGGCGCGAGCATGAGGAGCACCGTTGAGCAGGTTGCGCTGGCTGACCGCGGGGGAGTCGCACGGCCCCGCACTCGTGGCGACGCTGGAGGGTCTTCCCGCCGGCGTCCCGATCACCACGGAGATGGTGGCGGACGCACTCGCCCGGCGGCGGCTCGGTTATGGCCGCGGCGCGCGGATGAAGTTCGAGAAGGACGAGGTCACCTTCCTCGGCGGGGTCCGCCACGGCCTCACCATGGGCTCCCCGGTCGCCGTGATGGTGGGCAACACCGAGTGGCCCAAGTGGGAGCAGGTCATGTCGGCCGACCCGGTCGACCCCGCGGTCCTGTCCGAGCTGGCCCGTAACGCCCCGCTGACCCGCCCGAGGCCCGGCCACGCCGACCTCGCGGGCATGCAGAAGTACGGCTTCGACGAGGCCCGGCCGATCCTGGAGCGCGCCAGCGCCCGGGAGACGGCGGCCCGCGTCGCGCTCGGCGCCGTCGCCCGGTCCTACCTCAAGGAGACCGCCGGCATCGAGATCGTCAGCCATGTCGTCGAGCTGGCCGCGGCCAGGGCGCCCTACGGCGTCTACCCGACGCCCGCCGACGTCGAGAAGCTCGACGCCGACCCGGTGCGCTGCCTGGACGCCGACGCGAGCAAGGAAATGGTCGCCGAGATCGACCAGGCCCACAAGGACGGCGACACCCTCGGCGGCGTCGTCGAGGTGCTGGCGTACGGGGTGCCCGTCGGCCTGGGCTCGCACGTCCACTGGGACCGCCGGCTCGACGCCCGGCTCGCCGCCGCCCTGATGGGCATCCAGGCCATCAAGGGGGTCGAGGTCGGCGACGGCTTCGACCTGGCCCGGGTCCCCGGCTCGAAGGCGCACGACGAGATCCTGGTGACCGAGGACGGCATCAAGCGCGCCTCCGGCCGCTCCGGCGGCACCGAGGGCGGTCTGACCACCGGCGAACTGCTCCGGGTCCGGGCCGCGATGAAGCCCATCGCGACCGTGCCGCGCGCACTCGCCACCGTCGACGTCGTCACCGGCGAACCCGCCAAGGCCCACCACCAGCGCTCCGATGTCTGCGCCGTTCCGGCCGCGGGCATCGTCGCCGAGGCGATGGTCGCCCTGGTCCTGGCCGACGCCGTCGCGGAGAAGTTCGGCGGCGACAGCGTCGCCGAGACCCACCGCAACGTGCAGTCGTACCTCGACCACCTCCAGATCCGATGAGCGGCCCGCTGATCGTCCTCGTCGGACCGATGGGCGTCGGCAAGTCCACGGTCGGTGAGCTGCTCGCCGGCCGGCTGGGCACCGGCTACCGGGACACCGACGCGGACGTCGTGGCCACGGCCGGCAAGCCGATCCCGGAGATCTTCTACGACGAGGGCGAGGAGCACTTCCGCGAGCTGGAGCGGCGCGCGGTGCACACCGCCGTCGCCGAGCACACCGGCGTCCTCTCCCTCGGCGGCGGCGCCGTGCTCGACGCGACGACCCGCGAGCTGCTCGCCGGGCGCCCCGTCGTCTACCTCTCGATGGAGGTGGAGGAGGCCGTCAAGCGGGTCGGCCTGAACACCGCCCGCCCGCTGCTCGCGGTCAACCCGCGGCGGCAGTGGCGGGAGCTGATGGACGCCCGCCGCCACCTGTACACCGAGGTGGCCCGGGTGACCGTCGCCACCGACGAGCGCACCCCCGAAGAGGTCGCCCAGGCGGTCCTCGACGCACTGGAACTGCCGGAGCGCACGGACGATCCCGTCGCGCCCGGCCGGGAGAACACAGCCATGACCGAGCAGGGCCCCACCCGTATCCGGATCGCAGGCAGCGCGGGCACCGACCCGTACGAGGTGCTGGTGGGCCGGCAACTGCTGGGCGAGCTGCCCACGCTCATCGGCGACCGTGCCAAGCGCGTCGCGGTGCTGCACCCCGAGGCGCTCGCCGAGACCGGTGAGGCGGTCCGTCAGGACCTCGCCGAGCAGGGCTACGAGGCCATCGCGATCCAGCTGCCGAACGCCGAGGAGGCCAAGACCGCCGAGGTCGCGGCGTACTGCTGGAAGGCGCTCGGGCAGACCGGCTTCACCCGCACCGACGTGATCGTCGGCGTCGGCGGCGGCGCCACCACCGACGTGGCGGGCTTCGTCGCGGCGACCTGGCTGCGCGGGGTGCGCTGGATCGCCGTGCCGACCACCGTGCTCGCCATGGTCGACGCGGCCGTCGGCGGCAAGACCGGCATCAACACCGCCGAGGGCAAGAACCTCGTCGGCGCCTTCCACCCGCCGGCCGGGGTGATCTGCGACCTCGCCGCGCTGGACTCGCTGCCCGTGAACGACTACGTCAGCGGCATGGCCGAGATCATCAAGGCCGGCTTCATCGCCGACCCGGCGATCCTCGACCTGATCGAGGCCGACCCCCAGGGCGCCCGCACGCCCACCGGGCCGCACACCGCCGAGCTGATCGAACGCGCCATCAGGGTCAAGGCCGAGGTCGTCTCCAGCGACCTGAAGGAATCCGGGCTGCGCGAGATCCTCAACTACGGCCACACCCTGGCCCACGCGATCGAGAAGAACGAACGCTACAAGTGGCGGCACGGCGCGGCGGTCTCGATCGGCATGGTCTTCGCCGCCGAGCTGGGCCGGCTTGCCGGGCGGCTCGACGATGCCACCGCCGACCGGCACCGCGCCGTCCTGGAGTCCGTCGGACTGCCGCTCACCTACCGCGGCGACCAGTGGCCCAAGCTGCTGGAGAACATGAAGGTCGACAAGAAGTCCCGTGGCGACCTGCTGCGCTTCATCGTCCTGGACGGCCTCGGCAAGCCCACCGTCCTGGAGGGGCCCGATCCGGCCGTGCTGCTGGCCGCCTACGGGGAGGTGTCGGCGTGACCCGCCGGGTGTTCGTCCTCAACGGCCCGAACCTCGGCCGGCTCGGCTCCCGCGAGCCCGATGTCTACGGGGCCACCTCGTACGCCGGACTCGTCGAGGCCTGCCGCACCCTCGGCAAGGAACTCGGCTTCGACGTCGACGTCCGCGAGACCAATGACGAGGGGGAGCTGATCCGCTGGCTCCACGAGGCCGCGGACGGATCAATTCCGGTCGTTCTCAACCCGGGTGCCTTCACCCACTACTCGTACGGGATGCGGGACGCGGCGGCCCAGCGCACCGCCCCGCTGATCGAGGTGCACATCTCGAACCCGTACGCACGGGAGGAATTCCGCCACAATTCCGTGGTCGCACCGGTGGCCACGGGGACGGTGGCCGGATTCGGTATCGGCTCCTACCGCCTCGCCCTGCGCGCCCTCGCGGACGAGCTGACCGGCTGACAAACCGGTTTCCCGGCCATCCGGGCACCGTCGCGCGTTCCCGGCCGTTGTCCCAGCGGCGGCCGGGAACGGTACGGTTGCCGTCCCATCAGCGCCAGTTGCCTGTACGAGACGGAGTGGCACCGGATGCAGCACGCAGTGGGGGCCCCGCTGCCGCCGCCCCAAGGACCCGGACGCGGACCTGTCGGCTGGTCGCACCAGGCCCAGCACCCCGGCCACCCCGGTCCGCCGGGGCCGCCGCCCATCACCCCGCCCGCGCCCGGCGGCTGGAGCGGGCCGGCCCCGCACCATGCCCCGGGCCCTCCCCTCAGGGAGACCACGGGACACGTCCAGCTGCCGCCCGGCGGCCCGGTCCCGTTGCCCGCGCCGCCCGCCGAACCCGGCACCGGCAGCGCGACCCTCGCGGTCCTCCTGATCGGCCCCGCGGGCGCCGGCAAGACCACCGTGGCCAAGCTCTGGGCCAGCCGCCGCCGGGTGCCCACCGCCCACGTCAGCCTCGACGACGTCCGTGAATGGGTCTGCTCCGGATTCGCCGACCCGCAGGCCGGGTGGAACGACCACTCCGAGGCCCAGTACCGCCTGGCCCGCCGCACCTGCGGCTTCGCCGCCCGCAATTTCCTCGCCAACGGAATCTCCTGCATCCTCGACGACGCGGTCTTCCCCGACCGGCCGGTGGTCGGACTCGGCGGCTGGAAGCGCCATGTGGGCCCCGGGCTCCTGCCCGTCGTGCTGCTGCCCGGCCTGGAGATCGTGCTGGAGCGCAACGCCGCCCGCAGCGGGAACCGCCGCCTCTCGGACGAGGAGGTCGCCAGGATCCACGGCCGGATGGCCGGCTGGTACGGCTCCGGGCTGCCGATCATCGACAACTCGACGTACGACGTGGAGACCACCGCCCGCGTCCTGGACGACATACTCGCCCGCTCCATAGCCAGCCCGCCGACCTGGTGAACCGTCACCGGGCGGTACTCCCGGTGCCCGGCCGCCCCCCGGTCGGGTGCGCTGACCGCGCAGGCCCGCGCCACCACTCGTAGGCTCGTGGCATGTCAGAGGTGTACGCCGTCCGCCGCGGGCTGCTTCGCGACCGGTGCGCCGCCGTCGGATCCGCGGCCGCTCTGGTCTCCCGCCCCGCCAACGTCCGCTATCTCGCGGGCGGAGCGCCCCCAGGTGCCGTGCTGCTGCTCGGACCCGGCGGGGACGTCCTGCTCTCTCCCCGGGACCCGGGCGGTGATCCCGCCGACGGGCGCACCGACGAGCAGCTGAGGATCTCTCCGCTGCCGGCCTCCGACGGCGATCCGGCGGTCGCCGCCGCCGAGCTGGCCGGTTCCTCGGGCGCGGAGTCGCTGGCCGTCGAGGAGCACCATCTGACGGTCGCCCGCCACCGGGCCATGGGCTCGGTGGCCCCTCGGCTGAGGCTGGCCGATCTCGGCGCCACCGTCGAGCAGCTGCGGGTGGTCAAGGACGAGGAGGAGATCGCCTGCCTGCGGATCGCCGCCGAGATCACCGACCAGGCCCTGGGCGAACTCCTGGAATCCATCCTGGTGGGCCGCACCGAACGGCACCTCGCCCTGGAGCTGGAGCGCCGGCTGGTGGACCACGGCGCCGACGGGCCCGCCTTCGCCACCTCCGTGGCCACCGGACCGAACTCGGGCCAGGGACGCCACCGCCCCTCGGACCGGCGGGTGGAGGAAGGAGATTTCCTCTCCGTCTGTCTCGGCGCGAACTACCGCGGCTACCGTTGCGAGATCGGGCGTACGTTCGTCATCGGGACGACGCCGGCCGACTGGCAGATCGAGCTCTACGACCTGGTTTTCGCCGCTCAGCGGGCCGGGCGCGAGGCCCTCGTGCCGGGCGCGGCCTACCGCGACGTGGACCGTGCGGCCCGGCACCTCCTGGACTCCGCGGGGCACGGCGGGGGTCTGGCACCCTGGACCGGGCACGGGGTGGGACTCGAAATCGACGAGGACCCGCAGTTGGCACCTGCGGCCATGGGTAAACTGGACGCTTGTGTGCCGGTCACCGTCGAACCGGGGGTCCACCTCCCGGGCCGGGGCGGGGTCCGGATCGATGACACGCTCGTCGTGCGCCCCGAGGCGGACGGCGGACCCGAGCTACTCACCATTACGACCAAGGAGCTGCTCGCGCTCTAGCGCGCATCCTCGGTCGTTCCACCAGCTTCAGTCCAGGAGATTCCGCAACCGTGGCTTCCACGAACGACCTCAAGAACGGCCTGGTGCTCAAGCTCGACGGAGGCCAGCTCTGGTCCGTCGTCGAGTTCCAGCACGTCAAGCCCGGCAAGGGCCCGGCCTTCGTGCGCACCAAGCTCAAGAACGTGCTCTCCGGCAAGGTCGTCGACAAGACGTTCAACGCCGGCGTGAAGGTCGAAACGGCCACCATCGACCGTCGCGACATGGAGTTCTCGTACATGGACGGCGAGTACTTCGTCTTCATGGACATGGACACCTACGACCAGCTCATGGTCGACCGCAAGGCCGTCGGCGACGCCGCCAACTTCCTGATCGAGGGCTTCAAGGCCTCCGTCGCCCAGCACGAGGGCGAGGTGCTCTACGTCGAGCTCCCGGCCGCCGTCGAGCTCGTCATCCAGGAGACCGAGCCGGGCGTCCAGGGCGACCGCTCCACCGGTGGCACCAAGCCCGCCACCCTGGAGACCGGTTACCAGATCCAGGTCCCGCTCTTCATCACCACCGGTGAGAAGGTCAAGGTCGACACCCGCACCAGCGACTACCTCGGCCGGGTGAACAGCTAACCGTGGCTGCCCGGAACAAGGCCCGCAAGCGCGCCTTCCAGATCCTCTTCGAGGCCGACCAGCGCGGCGAGTCCGTGCAGACGGTCCTCGCGGACTGGGTGCGGCACTCGCGGGCCGACACCCGTCAGCCGCCGGTGACCGAGTACACGATGGAGCTCGTCGAGGGGTACGCGCAGTACGCGGACCGGATCGACGACCTCATCGTGACCTATGCGGTGGACTGGGAGATCGACCGCATGCCGGTCGTCGACCGGAACATCCTGCGGCTCGGCGCCTACGAGCTGATCTGGGAGGACGGCACCCCGGACGCGGTGGTGATCGACGAGGCGGTCCAGCTCGCCAAGGAGTTCTCCACCGATGACTCCCCGTCCTTCGTGAACGGGCTGCTGGCCCGCTTCAAGGACCTCAAGCCGAACCTCCGCCGGGAGCAGTAGCCTCCGGGCGGCGTTCAGCCGGAGAAGGGCCCACGGTCGCTCGACCGTGGGCCCTTCGGCGTGCGGCGGCCGGTCACGCGCGAAGCACCGCGCGGCCGCCGGGTACGAAAAAGCCGTGCCGGCGCGGGCACCCGATGGGGTGAACCGCACCGGCACGGCGGCACGTTTCTTCAGCGGGGCGTCAGCCCTCTTCGTGGGCCACGGCGCGACGCGCGTCCGCGTCCAGCACACCCCAGCTGATCAGCTGCTCCGTGAGCACGGACGGCGACTGGTCGTAGATCACGGCCAGTGTGCGCAGGTCGTCCTGGCGGATCGAGAGCACCTTGCCGTTGTAGTCACCGCGCTGGCTCTGGATCGTCGCCGCGTAGCGCTGCAGCGGACCGGCCTTCTCCGGCGGGACGTGGGCGAGACGCTCCAGGTCCAGGACGAGCTTCGGCGGCGGCTCGGCGGCACCGCCGGGCGTCGTGCCGGGCAGGAGCTCCTGGACCGGGACCCCGTAGAAGTCCGCGAGCTCAGCGAGGCGCTGTACGGTCACGGCACGGTCGCCGCGCTCGTACGAACCGACCACGACGGCCTTCCAGCGGCCCTGGGACTTCTCCTCCACGCCATGGAGGGAGAGGCCCTGCTGGGTGCGGATGGCACGGAGTTTGGCCCCGAGCTGTTTTGCGTATTCGCTGGACATAAGGCTCCCCGGACGCTGGGACATTTCGCGGCTCCGCCGCGTTGCTGGTAACTCACTGTGAGGTTACGCAGCGTTACTTGGATGCGTCAAGCCGAATGGTCCGGACCGGCACCTCCCGGGGGCGGGAGCAGAGGCCGGCGCAAGCCCTGGTAACGTGGATGACGCAATTTCGACGTCCTTTAAGGTCCGTCCCGTGAGACGGAGAAGGAGGTCCGTTTCTTATGGACGCACAGCACGACGCCACCGGCAATGCGGCACGCCCCGTTCTGGAGGCTCCCGACATCGCCCGGGTACTGACCCGAATCGCCCACGAGATCGTCGAACGCGCCAAGGGCGCCGACGACGTGGTTCTCCTCGGCATCCCGACGCGAGGCGTGTTCCTCGCCCGTCGGCTCGCCGAGAAGCTCGAAGAGATCACCGGCGGAAAAATGCCGGTCGGCTCCCTCGACATCACCATGTACCGCGACGACCTGCGGCTGCGCCCGGCGCGCGCCCTGGCCCGCACCGAGATCCCCGGCGAGGGCATCGAGGACCGGCTGGTCGTGCTCGTCGACGACGTCCTGTTCTCGGGACGTACGATCCGCGCCGCCCTCGACGCCCTGGGCGACATCGGGCGGCCCCGTGCGGTGCAGCTCGCGGTCCTCGTCGACCGGGGACACCGCGAACTCCCGATCCGCGCCGACTACGTCGGCAAGAACCTCCCCACGTCGCTGCGGGAGACGGTCAAGGTCCAGCTCGCCGAGGAGGACGGCCGGGACGCCGTGCTGCTCGGTGTGGAGCGGACCGCCCCGACGGGCGAGCAGTAGCCCCAGCACCCCCGTACGGCCCGCCACGAGCCACTACGGCTGCTTCCGCACGCCCGCATGCCTGAACCCTCCAGCCCCCGGAGAACACCCAGATGAAGCGTCACCTCATCTCGGCCGCCGATCTCACCCGCGACGACGCCGTCCTGATCCTCGACACCGCCGAGGAGATGGCCAGGGTCGCGGACCGGCCGATCAAGAAGCTCCCGACCCTGCGGGGCCGTACCGTCGTCAACCTCTTCTTCGAGGACTCGACGCGTACCCGCATCTCCTTCGAGGCCGCCGCCAAGCGCCTCTCCGCCGACGTCATCAATTTCTCCGCGAAGGGCTCGTCCGTCTCCAAGGGCGAGTCGCTCAAGGACACCGCGCTGACCCTGGAGGCGATGGGCGCCGACGCCGTCGTCATCCGGCACGGCGCCTCCGGTGCCCCGTACCGCCTCGCCACCTCCGGCTGGATCGACGGCGCCGTCGTCAACGCCGGCGACGGCACCCACGAGCACCCCACCCAGGCCCTGCTGGACGCCTTCACCATGCGCCGCCGCCTGGTCGGGACCGACACCGGCCTGGGGCGGGACCTCGAAGGCCGCCGGATCACCATCGTCGGCGACATCCTGCACAGCCGGGTGGCCCGCTCCAACGTCCATCTGCTGACCACCCTCGGCGCCCACGTCACCCTGGTGGCCCCGCCGACCCTCGTCCCCGTCGGCGTCGAGCGGTGGCCGTGCGACATCAGCTACAGCCTCGACGAGGTGCTGCCGAAGTCCGACGCGGTGATGATGCTGCGTGTGCAGCGCGAACGGATGAACGCCGCGTACTTCCCGACCGAGCGCGAGTACTCCCGCCGCTACGGCCTGGACGCCGACCGCATGGCGCGGATGCCCGGGCACGCCGTCGTCATGCACCCCGGCCCGATGGTGCGCGGCATGGAGATCACCGCCGAGGTCGCCGACTCCGACCGGTGCACGGTCGTCGAACAGGTCGCCAACGGTGTCTCGATCCGCATGGCCGTCCTGTACCTGCTGCTGGGCGGGTACGAATCCGCCGCCCCCGCCGCCCCGTCCCGTACCGAGGAGAACAAGTAACCATGAGCAAGATCCTTATCCGCGGCGCGAAGGTCCTCGGCGGCGAACCCCAGGACGTCCTGATCGACGGCGAGACCATCGCCGCCACCGCCCGGCAGGGCGAAATCGACTGGAGTGGCACCGGCATCGAGGCCGCCGACGCGACCGTCGTCGAGGCCGGGGGCCAGATCCTGCTGCCCGGCCTGGTCGACCTCCACACCCACCTGCGCGAGCCCGGCCGCGAGGACTCCGAGACCGTCCTCACCGGTACCAGGGCCGCGGCCGTCGGCGGCTTCACCGCCGTCCACGCCATGGCCAACACCTTCCCGGTCGCCGACACCGCCGGTGTCGTCGAGCAGGTCTGGCGGCTCGGCAAGGAGTCCGGCTACTGCGACGTGCAGCCGATCGGCGCCGTCACCGTCGGACTGGAGGGCAAGAAGCTCGCCGAACTCGGCGCCATGCACGATTCGGCCGCCGGAGTGAAGGTCTTCTCCGACGACGGCAAGTGCGTCGACGACGCGGTGATCATGCGCCGCGCGCTGGAGTACGTGAAGGCCTTCGACGGCGTCGTCGCCCAGCACGCCCAGGAGCCCCGCCTCACCGAGGGCGCCCAGATGAACGAGGGCGTCGTCTCCGCCGAACTCGGTCTCGGCGGCTGGCCCGCCGTCGCCGAGGAGTCGATCATCGCCCGCGACGTGCTGCTCGCCGCCCACGTCGGCTCCCGGGTGCACATCTGCCACCTGTCGACCGCCGGCTCCGTCGAGATCGTCCGCTGGGCCAAGTCCAAGGGCTGGAACGTCACCGCCGAGGTCACCCCGCACCACCTGCTCCTCACCGACGAGCTCGTACGGTCCTACAACCCGGTCTACAAGGTGAACCCGCCACTGCGCACCGAGGCCGACGTCATGGCCCTGCGCGAGGCGCTCGCCGACGGCACCATCGACTGCGTCGCCACCGACCACGCCCCGCACCCGCACGAGGACAAGGACTGCGAGTGGGCCGCCGCCGCCATGGGCATGGTGGGCCTGGAGACCGCGCTCTCCGTCGTCCAGCAGACGATGGTCGAGACCGGCCTGATCGACTGGGCGGGTGTCGCCGACCGGATGTCGTTCCGCCCGGCCGCCATCGGACGGCTCGACGGACACGGCCGGCCCGTCTCGGCCGGTGAACCCGCCAACCTCACCCTGGTCGATCCGGCTTACCGTGGTGTCGTGGACCCCGCGGGCTTCGCCTCCCGCAGCCGCAACACTCCGTACGAGGGGCGCGAGCTGCCGGGCCGAGTCACCCACACCTTCCTGCGGGGCCGTGCCACGGTCGTCGACGGGAAGCTCGCGTGACAACACTCATCCCTCTGTACCAGCTCGCCGCCGACCGGAAGTCGGCCGAGGTGACCGACTGGTCCGCCCGGATCAGCTGGGTCGTCGGACTGATCGTCCTGATCGCCTTCGTCTACTGGCTGATGCGCCAGGGATGGAAGTGGCGGGGCAGCCTCCAGTCCGACCTGCCCGAGCTCGCCGCCACCCCGCAGGGGTACGCGGACGGCGAGAAGCTGCTCACGCTGAGCGGCCGCTACCACGCCTCGACCACCGCCGGGCAGTGGCTCGACCGGATCGTCGCCCAGGGTCTCGGCACCCGCAGCCGCGTCGAGCTCACCCTGACCGGACAGGGCCTCGACGTCGTACGGCCCGGCGCGGCCGACTTCTTCGTGCCGGCCGCCGCCCTGCGCGAGGCCCGGCTGGACAAGGGCATCGCCGGCAAGGTCCTCCCCGAGGGCGGCCTGCTGATCATCACCTGGGCGCACGGCGACAAGCTGATCGACTCCGGATTCCGCTCCGACCACTCCGCCGAGCACCCGGCGTGGGTCGAGGCCATCAACCAACTCACCAGCACTACGGAAGGCACCGCACGATGACGATCTCCACCCGGGGAGCCGCCAAAGCTCCCGCCGTACTCGTCCTGGAGGACGGCCGCGCCTTCCGCGGCCGCGCCTACGGGGCCGTGGGGGAGACCTTCGGCGAGGCGGTTTTCTCCACCGGCATGACCGGCTACCAGGAGACGCTGACCGACCCCTCGTACCACCGCCAGGTCGTCGTGATGACCGCCCCGCACGTCGGGAACACCGGGGTGAACGACGAGGACCCCGAGTCCGGACGGATCTGGGTCTCCGGCTACGTCGTCCGCGACCCCGCCCGGGTGCCCTCCAACTGGCGCGCGCAGCGCTCGCTCGACGAGGAGCTGGAACGCCAGGGCGTCGTCGGCATCAGCGGTGTCGACACCCGCGCGCTCACCCGCCACCTGCGCGAGCGGGGCGCCATGCGCGTCGGCATCTTCTCCGGTGACGCGGTCGCCGACGAGGCCACGCTGCTGGCCCGGGTCCTGCGGGCCCCCGAGATGGTCGGCGCCGACCTCTCCGCCGAGGTCGCGACCAAGGAGACCTACGTCGTCCCCGCGATCGGCACCAAGAAGTTCACCGTCGCCGCGATCGACCTCGGCATCAAGGGCATGACCCCGCACCGGATGGCCGAGCGCGGCATCGAGGTGCACGTACTGCCTGCGACCGCCACCCTGGAGGAGGTGTACGCCGTCGAGCCCGACGGCGTGTTCTTCTCCAACGGCCCCGGCGACCCGGCCACCGCCGACCACCCGGTCTCCGTCATGCAGGGCGTACTGGAGCGGAAGACCCCGCTCTTCGGCATCTGCTTCGGCAACCAGATCCTGGGCCGCGCACTCGGCTTCGGCACCTACAAGCTGAAGTACGGCCACCGCGGCATCAACCAGCCCGTGCAGGACCGCACGACCGGCAAGGTCGAGGTCACCGCGCACAACCACGGCTTCGCCGTCGACGCCCCGCTCGACAAGGTGTCCGACACGAAGTTCGGCCGCGCCGAGGTCTCCCACGTCTGCCTGAACGACCAGGTCGTCGAGGGGCTCCAGCTCCTCGACCAGCCCGCCTTCAGCGTCCAGTACCACCCCGAAGCAGCCGCCGGCCCGCACGACGCCGCGTACCTCTTCGACCGTTTCGTCTCCCTGATGGAGGGCCAGCGTGCCTAAGCGCTCCGATATCCAGTCCGTCCTGGTCATCGGCTCCGGCCCGATCGTCATCGGCCAGGCCGCCGAGTTCGACTACTCCGGCACCCAGGCATGCCGCGTACTCAAGGCCGAGGGCCTGCGCGTCATCCTGGTGAACTCCAACCCGGCGACGATCATGACCGACCCGGAGATCGCCGACGCCACGTACGTCGAGCCGATCACCCCCGAGTTCGTCGAGAAGATCATCGCCAAGGAGCGCCCCGACGCGCTGCTCCCCACCCTGGGCGGCCAGACCGCGCTCAACACCGCGATCTCCATGCACGAGAACGGTGTCCTGGAGAAGTACGGCGTCGAGCTCATCGGCGCCAACGTCGAGGCCATCAACAAGGGCGAGGACCGCGACCTCTTCAAGGGCGTCGTCGAGGCCGTCAAGGCGAAGATCGGCTACGGCGAGTCCGCCCGCTCGGTCATCTGCCACTCCATGGACGACGTCCTCGCGGGCGTCGAGACGCTCGGCGGCTACCCCGTCGTCGTCCGCCCCTCCTTCACCATGGGCGGCGCCGGCTCCGGCTTCGCCCACGACGAGGACGAGCTGCGCCGCATCGCCGGACAGGGCCTCACGCTCTCGCCGACCACCGAGGTGCTCCTGGAGGAGTCCATCCTCGGCTGGAAGGAGTACGAGCTGGAGCTGATGCGCGACAAGAACGACAACGTCGTGGTCGTCTGCTCCATCGAGAACTTCGACCCGATGGGCGTCCACACCGGTGACTCGATCACCGTCGCCCCGGCGATGACGCTCACCGACCGCGAGTACCAGCGGCTGCGCGACATCGGCATCGCGATCATCCGCGAGGTCGGCGTCGACACCGGCGGCTGCAACATCCAGTTCGCCATCGACCCGGCCGACGGCCGGGTCATCGTGATCGAGATGAACCCGCGCGTCTCCCGCTCCTCGGCGCTCGCCTCGAAGGCCACCGGCTTCCCGATCGCCAAGATCGCCGCCAAGCTGGCCGTCGGCTACACGCTCGACGAGATCCCCAACGACATCACCGAGAAGACCCCGGCCTCCTTCGAGCCGACCCTCGACTACGTCGTCGTCAAGGCCCCCCGCTTCGCCTTCGAGAAGTTCCCCTCCGCCGACTCCTCCCTCACCACCACCATGAAGTCGGTGGGCGAGGCCATGGCCATCGGCCGGAACTTCACCGAGGCGCTCCAGAAGGCGCTCCGCTCGCTGGAGAAGAAGGGCTCGCAGTTCTCCTTCGTCGGCGAGCCCGGCGACAAGGCCGAGCTGCTGGCCGAGGCGGTCCGCCCGACCGACGGCCGGATCAACACCGTCATGCAGGCGATCAGGGCCGGCGCCACCCAGGAAGAGGTCTTCGACGCCACGAGGATCGACCCCTGGTTCGTCGACCAGCTCTTCCTGATCAAGGAGATCGCCGACGAGCTCGCCGCCGCCGACGAGCTGGGCCCCGAGCTGCTCGCCGAGGCCAAGCGGCACGGCTTCTCCGACGCGCAGATCGCCGAGATCCGCAGCCTGCGCGAGGACGTGGTGCGCGAGGTGCGGCACGCGCTGGGCATCCGCCCGGTCTACAAGACGGTCGACACCTGTGCCGCCGAGTTCGCCGCGAAGACGCCGTACTTCTACTCCTCCTACGACGAGGAGAACGAGGTCGCGTCCCGCACCAGGCCCGCGGTGATCATCCTCGGCTCCGGCCCCAACCGCATCGGCCAGGGCATCGAGTTCGACTACTCCTGCGTACACGCCTCCTTCGCGCTGAGCGACGCTGGCTACGAGACCGTGATGGTCAACTGCAACCCGGAGACGGTCTCCACCGACTACGACACCTCCGACCGCCTGTACTTCGAGCCGCTGACGCTTGAGGACGTGCTGGAGATCGTGCACGCGGAGACCCTCGCCGGACCGGTCGCCGGTGTCATCGTCCAGCTCGGCGGCCAGACCCCGCTGGGCCTGTCGCAGGCGCTCAAGGACAACGGCGTGCCGGTCGTCGGCACGTCCCCGGAGGCCATCCACGCCGCCGAGGACCGCGGCGCCTTCGGCCGCGTCCTGGCCGAGGCCGGGCTCCCCGCCCCGAAGCACGGCACGGCCACCACCTTCGACGAGGCCAAGGCCATCGCCGACGAGATCGGCTACCCCGTCCTCGTCCGCCCCAGCTACGTGCTCGGCGGCCGCGGCATGGAGATCGTGTACGACGAGACGCGGCTCTCCTCGTACATCGCCGAGTCCACCGAGATCAGCCCCACCCGGCCGGTCCTGGTCGACCGCTTCCTCGACGACGCCATCGAGATCGACGTAGACGCGCTCTACGACGGCACCGAGCTCTACCTCGGCGGCGTCATGGAACACATCGAGGAGGCCGGCATCCACTCCGGCGACTCCGCCTGCGCGCTGCCCCCGATCACCCTCGGCGGCTACGACATCAAGCGGCTGCGGGCCTCCACCGAGGGCATCGCCAAGGGCGTCGGCGTCCGCGGACTGATCAACATCCAGTTCGCGCTCTCCGGCGACATCCTCTACGTCCTGGAGGCCAACCCGCGCGCCTCCCGCACCGTCCCCTTCACCTCGAAGGCGACCGCGGTCCCGCTCGCCAAGGCCGCCGCCCGCATCTCGCTGGGCGCGACCGTCGCCGAGCTGCGCGCGGAGGGCCTGCTCCCGGCCCACGGCGACGGCGGCACCCTGCCGCTGGACGCGCCGATCTCCGTCAAGGAGGCCGTGATGCCGTGGTCGCGCTTCCGCGACATCCACGGCCGCGGCGTCGACACCGTCCTCGGTCCGGAGATGCGCTCCACCGGTGAGGTCATGGGCATCGACTCGGTCTTCGGCACGGCGTACGCCAAGTCGCAGGCCGGCGCGTACGGTCCGCTGCCCACCAAGGGCCGCGCCTTCATCTCGGTCGCCAACCGGGACAAGCGCTCGATGATCTTCCCGGCGCGCGAACTCGTCGCGCACGGCTTCGAGCTGCTCGCCACCTCCGGCACCGCCGAGGTCCTCAAGCGCAACGGCATAAACGCTCGCGTCGTGCGCAAGCAGTCCGAGGGCGTGGGCCCGCAGGGCGAGAAGACCATCGTCCAGCTGATCCACGACGGCGAGGTCGACCTCATCGTCAACACGCCGTACGGAACGGGCGGCCGGCTCGACGGCTACGAGATCCGTACCGCGGCCGTGGCCCGGTCCGTACCGTGCCTGACGACGGTCCAGGCGCTCGCCGCCGCCGTCCAGGGCATCGACGCGCTCACCCACGGGAGCGTCGGCGTCAGTTCCCTCCAGGAACACGCCGAGCATCTGACCGCGGCCCGCGACTAGCAGCCGACAGGGGGACACCGGAAACGGTGTCCCCCTCTCCGTGAGGACACCGAGGACACCCCGATGTACAAGTTCTTCTTCCGCCTGGTCTTCAAGCGGATGGACCCGGAGCAGGCCCACCACCTGGCCTTCCGGTGGATCCGCCTCGCCGCCCGGACCCCCGTGCTGCGTACCTTCGTCGCCGCCGCGCTCGCGCCCCGGTACAAGGAGCTGCGCACCGAGGCCCTCGGTCTGCGGATGCACGGCCCGTTCGGCCTCGCCGCAGGCTTCGACAAGAACGCCGTCGCGATCGACGGCATGTCGATGCTCGGCTTCGACCACGTCGAGATCGGCACGGTCACCGGCGAGCCGCAGCCCGGCAACCCCAGGAAGCGCCTCTTCCGCCTCGTCGCGGACCGCGCGCTGATCAACCGCATGGGCTTCAACAACGAGGGCTCGGCCGCCGTCGCCGCCCGCCTCGCCGCCCGCCGGCCGGTCTTTTGGACCACGGTCGGCGTCAACATCGGCAAGACGAAGGTCGTGCCGGAGGACGAAGCGGTCGGCGACTACGTGAAGTCCACCGAGCGGCTCGCCGCCCACGCCGACTACCTCGTCGTGAACGTCTCCTCGCCCAACACCCCGGGGCTGCGCAACCTCCAGGCCACCGAGGCGCTGCGGCCCCTGCTCAGCGCCGTGCGCGAGGCGGCCGACCGGACCGTCACCGGACGCCGGGTACCGCTGCTCGTCAAGATCGCCCCCGACCTCGCTGACGAGGACGTCGACGCGGTCGCCGACCTCGCGGTCGAACTGGGCCTGGACGGCATCATCGCCACCAACACCACCATCGCCCGCAGCGGCCTCGGCCTGAAGTCCTCGCCGTCCCTGGTCCAGGAGACCGGCGGGCTCTCCGGCGCCCCCCTCAAGGCGCGCTCCCTGGAGGTGCTGAGCCGCCTCTACGCGCGCGTCGGCGACCGGATCACCCTGGTCGGCGTCGGGGGCATCGAGAACGCCGAGGACGCCTGGCAGCGCATCCTGGCAGGCGCCACGCTCGTCCAGGGCTACAGCGCCTTCATCTACGAGGGCCCGTTCTACGCCCGCGCCGTCCACAAGGGCCTGGCCGCACGCCTGGCCGCCTCCCCGTACGCCACCCTCGCCGAGGCCGTCGGCGCAGAGACCAGGAAGGCCACCGCATGAGCCCCGAACCGTTCGGCGCGCGCCTGCGCCACGCCATGGACACCCGCGGCCCGCTGTGCGTCGGCATCGACCCGCACGCCTCGCTGCTCACCGCCTGGGGCCTGAACGACGACGTCGCCGGGCTCGAACGCTTCACGCGCACCGTCGTGGAGGCACTGGCCGGCCGGGTCGCCGTGCTCAAGCCGCAGTCCGCGTTCTTCGAGCGATTCGGCTCACGCGGCATCGCCGTCCTGGAGAAGGCGGTCCAGGAGGCGCGGGCGGCCGGCGCGCTGGTGCTGATGGACGCCAAGCGCGGTGACATCGGCTCCACCATGGGCGCCTACGCGGCGACCTACCTGGAGAAGGACTCGCCGTTGTTCTCGGACGCGGTCACCGTCTCCCCGTACCTCGGCTTCGGCTCGCTGCGCCCGGCGCTCGACGCGGCGGTCCTCTCCGGCTCGGGCGTCTTCGTGCTGGCCCTCACCTCCAACCCGGAGGGCGCCGAGGTGCAGCGCGCCACCGCCGCCGACGGCCGCTCGCTGGCCCAGCTCATGCTCGACCACATGGCCGCCGAGAACGAGGGGATGACCCCGCTCGGCTCCGTCGGCGCGGTGGTCGGGGCCACCCTCGGGGACGCCGGGGCGAACCTGGCGATCAACGGCCCGCTGCTCGCTCCCGGGATCGGCGCGCAGGGCGCGACGCCCGCGGATCTGCCCGGCGTCTTCGGCGCCTCGGTGGGCAATGTGGTGCCCAGCGTGAGCCGTGGAGTGCTGAGCCAGGGGCCGGACGTGACGGGACTCCGGGACGCCGCAGAACGGCTCACGGACGAGATCCGGGCGGCCGTGGCGGGTAGCTGACCATGCCACGTAACCGGGTGTTGACTCTTTCCTGACCAAAAAACTCGGTTGTTATGCCAGAAATGTCCTGGTCGGCCAAGGCTGACCAGGACTTTTCGTTGGTTCTCGCTGACTCCGGCGGCCTTGGCCGCTAGTCTCCGTCGAGAGCCGACGTACACAAGTTGTCCGTCGCTCACCTGGTGTGGAGCGCTCAGCTTCCTCACCGGTCCGTATCCGACAGATCGACATCCGAGGTGACGTAGGCGTGGCTCTTCCGCCCCTTACCCCTGAACAGCGCGCAGCCGCGCTCGAAAAGGCCGCCGCGGCTCGCCGGGAGCGGGCCGAGGTCAAGAATCGACTCAAGCACTCCGGCGCCTCCCTCCACGAGGTCATCAAGCAGGGCCAGGAGAACGACGTCATCGGCAAGATGAAGGTCTCCGCCCTTCTGGAGTCCCTGCCGGGCGTGGGCAAGGTCCGCGCCAAGCAGATCATGGAGCGGCTCGGCATTTCCGAGAGCCGCCGGGTCCGGGGTCTCGGCTCCAACCAGATCGCATCCCTGGAGCGTGAGTTCGGCGGCAGCCCCGCCTGACGTTCTCAGGCACTCCTGAGAACCTGGATAATCGCTCCATGGCTGCAACATCCCGGGGGACGTCCCCCGTACCCCCGGACGTACGTCCGCGGCTGACCGTGCTCTCCGGCCCCTCCGGGGTCGGCAAGAGCACGGTCGTCGCTCATATGCGCAAGGTCCACCCCGAGGTCTGGCTCTCGGTGTCGGCGACGACCCGCAAGCCGCGCCCCGGCGAGCGCAACGGTGTCCACTACTTCTTCGTGGACAACGAGGAGTTCGACAAGCTGATCGCCAACGGCGAGCTGCTGGAGTGGGCCGAATTCGCGGGCAACCGCTACGGCACGCCCCGCCGCGCCGTGCTCGACCGCCTGGAGGCGGGCGAGCCGGTGCTGCTGGAGATCGACCTCCAGGGTGCCCGGCTGGTCCGGCAGTCCATGCCGGACGCACAGCTGGTCTTCCTGGCCCCGCCGAGCTGGGAGGAGCTGGTCCGCCGGCTCACCGGCCGCGGGACCGAGGCGCCCGAGGTCATCGAGCGCCGGCTCGCCGCCGCCAAGATCGAACTGGCCGCCGAGGCCGAGTTCGACACGACGCTGGTCAACACCTCCGTCGAGGACGTGGCCCGTGAGCTGCTAGCCTTGATGCTGGAGGTTTCCGGCCACCGCGCCGACAGCGACTGACGAAGTCGCCGAAGCCGGTACACACACCACCGCGGATCTCCGCATCGTCAAAGATTTCTTTGATCTTTACCCCCTTCGGAAGGCAGAGAGTGTCCTCTTCCATCACCACGCCCGAGGGCATCATCAACCCGCCGATTGATGAGCTCCTTGAGGCCACCGACTCGAAGTACAGCCTCGTGATCTACGCCGCCAAGCGCGCGCGCCAGATCAACGCGTACTACTCGCAGCTCGGTGAGGGTCTCCTGGAGTACGTCGGTCCGCTCGTCGACACCCACGTGCACGAGAAGCCGCTCTCGATCGCGCTCCGCGAGATCAACGCGGGCCTGCTCACCTCCGAGGCCATCGAGGGCCCCGCGCAGTAAGGCAGGAACGGCACCTTCACCTCAGGCCCGGCGGCCGCGACCGCCGGGCCTGAGGTGTGTCCGGGGCGACAGCGTCGGACCGGCCGCGGTGAGGCAGCATGGGGGTGTTCGTATCCGAGTGCGGGGAGACGCAGTGGACAAGCCGAAGGTCGTTCTGGGGGTCAGCGGAGGCATCGCCGCGTACAAGGCGTGCGAACTGCTGCGCCGGCTCACCGAGTCCGGTCACGACGTGCGCGTCGTACCGACCGAGTCCTCGCTGCACTTCGTGGGGGCGGCCACCTGGTCCGCGCTCTCCGGCCACCCGGTCTCCACCGAGGTCTGGAACGACGTCCACGAGGTGCCGCACGTCAGGATCGGGCAGGACGCCGACCTGGTGGTCGTCGCCCCCGCCACCGCCGACATGCTCGCGAAGGCGGCCCACGGCCTCGCCGACGACCTGCTCACCAACACGCTGCTCACCGCACGCTGTCCGGTCGTCCTCGCGCCCGCCATGCACACCGAGATGTGGGAGCACCCCGCCACCCGGGAGAACGTCGCCACGCTGCGCCGCCGCGGTGCCGTCGTCATCGAGCCCGCCGTCGGCCGGCTGACCGGCGTCGACACCGGCAAGGGCAGGCTGCCCGACCCCGGGGAGATCTTCGAGGTCTGCCGGCGGGTACTGGCCCGCGGTCCCGTCGAACCCGATCTGGCCGGCCGCCATGTGGTGATCAGCGCGGGCGGTACGCGCGAACCGCTCGACCCGGTGCGCTACCTCGGCAACCGTTCCTCCGGCAAGCAGGGCTACGCCCTGGCCCGCACCGCGGTCGCCCGCGGCGCCCGGGTCACCCTCGTCGAGGCCAACACCGGCCTGCCCGACCCGGCGGGCGCCGACGTCCTGCACGCGGGGACCGCCGTACAGCTGCGCGAGGCGGTGCTCAAGGCCGCCGCGGACGCCGATGTGGTCGTGATGGCGGCGGCGGTCGCCGACTTCCGGCCCGCCGAGTACGCGACGGGGAAGATCAAGAAGAAGGACGGTCAGGAGCCCGCGCCCATCACGCTGGTGCGCAATCCGGACATCCTCGCCGAGGTGGCCGGCGAACGCGCCCGGCCGGAGCAGATCGTGGTGGGTTTCGCCGCCGAGACCGACGACGTCCTCGCCAACGGCCGCGAGAAGCTCCGCCGCAAGGGCTGCGACCTCCTCGTGGTCAACGAGGTGGGGGAGCGCCGGACCTTCGGCTCGGAGGAGAACGAGGCCGTGGTGCTCGCCGCCGACGGCGGCGAGACCCAGGTGCCGTACGGTCCCAAGGAAGCGCTCGCCGACACGGTCTGGGATCTCGTGTCGTCACGTCTCGGATGAATTTCCTGTGACGTGCCCGTGGCCGGGCCGAAACCCTTGGGATATGGGCGTAAATGGCATCGCCCGAGAGGAATCGGCCCGCTCCGCAGGGCCGTGCCGCAGGTCACAGAACTACCAAAGGGCGAGACACGTTGTCCGCCGGACGGAAGCGACCGATAAACTGGTCCCGGACCGTGCCGGGCGCAGCTCCCGGCCGTCCGCCAAATGATCAGCCAGCAGCCGCTGCAACCCCAGGGAGCGATGTGTCCCGCCGTCTCTTCACCTCGGAATCCGTCACCGAGGGTCACCCCGACAAGATCGCTGACCAGATCAGCGACACCATTCTCGACGCACTGCTCCGCGAGGACCCCCGGTCCCGCGTCGCCGTCGAGACCTTGATCACCACCGGTCTGGTGCATGTTGCGGGTGAGGTCACGACCAAGGCCTACGCCGACATCCCGACCCTCGTACGCAACAAGGTCCTGGAGATCGGCTACGACTCCTCGAAGAAGGGCTTCGACGGCGCCTCCTGCGGTGTCTCGGTGTCCATCGGGGCGCAGTCTCCCGACATCGCGCAGGGCGTCGACACCGCGTACGAGAAGCGGGTCGAGGGCGATGAGGACGAACTCGACAAGCAGGGCGCCGGCGACCAGGGCCTGATGTTCGGCTACGCCTGCGACGAGACGCCCGAGCTCATGCCGCTCCCGATCCACCTCGCGCACCGGCTCTCCCGCCGGCTCTCCGAGGTCCGCAAGAACGGGACCATCCCGTACCTGCGCCCCGACGGCAAGACCCAGGTCACCATCGAGTACGACGGCGACAAGGCCGTTCGTCTCGACACGGTCGTCGTCTCCTCGCAGCACGCCAGCGACATCGACCTCGACTCGCTGCTCGCGCCCGACATCCGCGAGTTCGTCGTCGAGCACGTGCTCGGGCAGCTGTTGGAGGACGGCATCAAGCTGGACACCGACGGCTACCGGCTGCTGGTCAACCCGACCGGTCGCTTCGAGATCGGCGGCCCGATGGGCGACGCCGGCCTGACCGGCCGCAAGATCATCATCGACACCTACGGCGGCATGGCCCGCCACGGCGGCGGCGCCTTCTCGGGCAAGGACCCGTCGAAGGTGGACCGCTCGGCCGCCTACGCCATGCGCTGGGTCGCCAAGAACGTCGTCGCCGCGGGCCTCGCCGCCCGTTGCGAGGTGCAGGTCGCGTACGCGATCGGCAAGGCCGAGCCGGTCGGTCTGTTCGTCGAGACGTTCGGCACCGCCGCCGTCGACACGGAGAAGATCGAGCACGCCATCGGCGAGGTCTTCGACCTCCGCCCGGCCGCGATCATCCGCGACCTCGACCTGCTCCGCCCGATCTACGCCCAGACCGCGGCCTACGGACACTTCGGCCGGGAGCTTCCCGACTTCACCTGGGAGCGCACCGACCGCGTGGACGCGCTGCGCGCGGCGGCCGGGCTGTAGGCCGGCAGGCTCTCCAGCCGTACGCCGGGGCCCGGACACCGCACAGGGTGTCCGGGCCCCGGCGCGTCCGGGCCCGGCCCCGCCTCGACGGGGCCGCTGTCAGTCCTCTCTGGTAGGAATTTGGCTGTGAGCAGCGACAACGAGCGATCCGCGGACCCCGGCGACGGGGCCCCGGAGCAGCTTGCGCTGATCCGGGAGACGGTGCGGAAGGCCAAGGTGCCCAGGGCCAAGCCGCGGACCTGGCGCGGCGCCGCGCTCGCCAAGGAGCTGCCCGTCGCCCGGGTGCTGGTCAACAAGGGCGTGCTCCATCTCGACCAGTACTTCGACTACGCGGTGCCCGAGGAGCTCGACGCCGAGGCACAGCCCGGCGTGCGGGTGCGGGTGCGGTTCGGGGCCGGGAAGCGCAATGTGCGCGGCGGCCGGCGCGAAGGGGGCGGCCTGATCGACGGCTTCCTCGTCGAGCGGCTCGCCGAGTCGGACTACACGGGCGCGCTCGCGGCGCTCGCCTATGTCGTATCGCCCGAACCGGTGCTGGGACCGGAGCTGCTCGCCCTCTCGCGGGCCGTCGCCGACCGCTACGCGGGCAGCCTCGCCGATGTGCTCCAGCTCGCCGTCCCGCCCCGCAACGGCAAGGCCGAGTCCAGGCCCTCGCCCGAGCCCCTGCCACCGCCGCCCGCACCGCAGGCGGGCACCTGGGCGCGGTACGCGCAGGGGCCCGCCTTTCTGCGGGCGCTGGCCGGAGGCGGGGCGCCCCGGGCCGTGTGGACCGCGCTGCCCGGACCGCACTGGCCCGAGGAGATCGCCAGGGCCATGGCCGCGACCCTCGCCTCCGGGCGCGGCGCCCTCGTCGTCGTTCCCGACGGCCGGACCGCAGGACGGGTGGACGCCGCGCTCACCGAGCTGCTCGGGACGGGACGCCACGCACTGCTGACCGCCGACTCCGGACCGGAGAAGCGGTACCGGGAGTGGCTCGCCGTGCGGCGCGGCTCGGTGCGGGCGGTCGTCGGGACGAGAGCGGCGATGTTCGCCCCGGTCGCGGACCTCGGTCTGGTCGCCGTCTGGGACGACGGGGACTCCAGCCACAGCGACGACAACGCACCCTTCCCGCACGTCCGCGAGGTGCTCGAACTGCGGGCCGCGCACGGCCGCTGCGCGTTCCTGCTCGGCGGTACGAACTGCACGGTGGAGGCCGCCCAGCTGGTGGAGAGCGGCTGGGCGCTGCCGTTGCGCGCGGACCGGGAGCAGCTGCGGATCGCGGCACCCCTGGTCCGTACGGTCGGCGACGGGGAGCTGGCGCGGGACGGCGCCGCGCGGGCCGCCCGACTGCCCAGCCTGGCCTGGCAGACGGTACGGGACGGGTTGCGCAGCGGCCCCGTCCTGGTCCAGGTACCACGCCGGGGATACGCGCCGAGGCTGGCCTGCGAGCGCTGCCGCGAACCCGCCCGGTGCCGGCACTGCGCGGGGCCGCTGGAGGCACCGGACCAGCAGGATCTGAACTGCGCCTGGTGCGGGCGGGCGGAGACCGCCTGGCACTGCGTCGCCTGCGGCTCCAACCGGCTGCGGGCCCGGATCGTCGGCGCCCGCCGGACCGCCGAGGAGCTCGGCCGGGCGTTCCCGGCCGTGCCGGTGCGGACGTCCGGCCGTGACCACATCCTCGACTCGGTGCCGGACGCGCCCGCGCTGGTCGTCAGCACCCCCGGCGCCGAGCCCGTGGCCGAGGGCGGCTACGCGGCCGCGCTGCTGCTGGACGGCTGGGCGATGGTCGGCCGCCCCGACCTGCGGGCCGGCGAGGAGGCGCTGCGCCGCTGGACGGCCGCGGCCTCGCTGGTGCGCGGGCAGCCGGAGGGCGGCACGGTGGTGGTCGTCGCCGAGCCGACGCTGCGGCCCGTTCAGGCCCTGGTGCGCTGGGATCCGGTCGGCCATGCCCGCCGTGAACTGGCGGAGCGGGCCGAGCTGGGCTTCCCCCCGGTGTCCCGGATGGCCGCGGTGACCGGCACGCCCGAGGCGCTGGCCGCGTTCCTGGCGGCGGCCGGGCTGCCGCCGGAGGCCGAGGTGCTGGGCCCGGTCCCGGTGCCGGCCACCGGACCGGGCAGGCCCCGAAGACCCGGGGACGCACCGCACGGGGAGTCCTGGGAGCGGGTGCTGCTCAGGGTGCCGCCGGGCAGTGGGGCGGCGCTGGCGGCCGCGCTGAAGGCCGCGCAGGCGGCCCGGATGTCCAGGGGGAGCGGCGAGCAGGTCCGGATCAGGGTGGACCCGCCGGACATCGGGTGACGGGGTGGCCGGGCCGGGTGACGGGGCGTCGGCCTGCCCGCCGGGGCGGACGGCCCGGGGCCGCCGGGTGAGGCGGGTGAAGCGACGAAAGACGCGGCGCCCGGGGCCGGTCGAAAGCACGGGATACCAGAGATCCGGAGTCCGGAGCCCGGGGGTCCGGGAGGTCGGCATGCGGCTGCCCCGCCGGGCGGCGGGCGCGGCGGGGCAGTGGACGGCGTCGGGTTCGGTCAGCCGTTGCGCGGGCCGGGGAAGACGCCGGGGCGCAGGTCGTCGCGGAGTGACGGGCGGTCCGCCGACGGCTGCGGCGGCATGGAGCGCGCGGCCGGCACCACGGGCGGCAGCGCGGACGGGCCGGCGGGCCCCGGCAGGGGGCGCGGCACCGCGGTCTCCGCGCCGGATTCGGCCGCCCCAGGCTGGCGGGCGTTGCGGCGTGCGCCGTAGCGGCGGTGCACCGCCTGCTTGGTGACCCCGAGCGCGGATCCCACCGCGTCCCAGGAGAAACCCAGCGAGCGGTCGAAGTCGACCGCCGCGGTGACCAGGGTCTCGACGCTGTCGCGCAGCTCCTGGGCCAGCCTGACGGTGGGGGCCGGGGCCCTGCCGTAGACGACGAAGCCCGTGGACGGGCCGGAGCGGCGCGGGCGGTAGACGTTGCCCAGTTGGGCGGTGAGCGTGCGCAGCGCGTCCACCTGCCGCCGGACCCGCTCGATGTCCCGCACCAACAGATGCAGACTGGCCCTCGCTTGGGCGTCGTGGGTTGCGTGGTCGGCCATGAAGAAGCCTCTCGAACCGGCGTTGAAAGGGATCGGGCCGCACCAGGGCGGCTCGCTTCGGTCAATCTCTCTTGACCAACGCCTCAGCTGTGGATCTGGTCACGCTTCAGGGGCGCGTGAGCCCTTCAAAGGGGCGCGCGGCCATGCGTACGCCCCCCGGCCGCGGGGCCCATAGACTTGTGCGTTGCTCGTCACCGCACGTTCCGGCCCGAGAGGCAGTCAGCCACCCATGAAGCTCGTCTTCGCAGGCACCCCCGAGGTAGCCGTACCCGCCCTGGACGCCCTGATCGCCTCCGACCGGCACGAGGTGGCCGCCGTGGTGACCCGGCCCGACGCCCCCGCCGGGCGGGGCCGTCGCCTGGTCGCCAGCCCCGTCGCCGAACGCGCCGAGGAGGCCGGCATCGAGGTGCTCAAGCCCGCCCGGCCGCGGGACGAGGACTTCCTCGCCCGGCTGCGGGAGATCGCCCCGGACTGCTGCCCGGTCGTCGCCTACGGCGCGCTGCTGCCCAAGGAGACGCTCGCCGTGCCCGCGCGGGGCTGGGTCAACCTCCACTTCTCGCTGCTGCCCGCCTGGCGCGGCGCGGCCCCCGTGCAGCACTCGATCATGGCCGGGGACGAGGTGACCGGCGCCTCGACCTTCCTGATCGAGGAGGGGCTCGACTCCGGCCCGGTGTACGGAGTGCTGACCGAGGAGGTGCGTCCCACCGACACCAGCGGTGACCTGCTCACCCGGCTGGCGTTCGCCGGTGCCGGGCTGCTCGTCGCCACGATGGACGGCATCGAGGACGGCACCCTGCACGCCGTGCCGCAGCCCGCCGACGGAATCACCCTCGCGCCGAAGATCACGGTCGAGAACGCCCAGATCGACTGGTCCGCCCCCGCCCTGCGGGTCGACCGCGTGGTGCGCGGCTGCACGCCCGCGCCCGGCGCCTGGACGCTGTTCCGGGGGGAGCGGCTGAAGCTGATCCAGGCGGCACCCGTGCTGGACCGCGCCGATCTGGCGCCCGGCGAGCTGTCGGCGGCCAAGAACAACGTGTACGTGGGCACCGGATCGCACGCGGTCGAGCTGCTCTGGGTCCAGCCCCAGGGCAAGAAGCCGATGCGGGCCGCCGACTGGGCCCGCGGGGTCCGGATCGTCCACGGCGAGCTGCTCGGCAGCTGAGCCGCCGGGGCCGGGACGGCGACGTAGGCTGGGAGGGTTCGCCCCCTCACCACCAGCGGAGCACCTTTCACGTGAACGACCAGCAGCGTCGCCGTCCCGCCAAGCCGCATCGCCGCCCCATGAAGGACCCCGTCCGGTTCCTCGCCTTCGAAGCCCTCAGGGCCGTCGACGAACGGGACGCGTACGCCAACCTCGTCCTGCCCCCGCTGCTGAAGAAGGCCCGCGCCAAGGGCGACTTCGACAACCGGGACGCGGCGCTGGCGACCGAGCTGGTCTACGGGACGCTGCGCCGCCAGGGCACGTACGACGCGATCGTCGCCGCCTGCATCGACCGGCCGCTGCGCGAGGTCGACCCGCCGGTCCTGGACGTGCTGAACATGGGCGTCCACCAGCTGCTCGGCACCCGGATCCCCACCCACGCCGCGGTCTCCGCCAGCGTGGAGCTGGCCCGGGTGGTGCTCGGCGAGGGCCGGGCCAAGTTCGTCAACGCGGTGCTGCGCAAGGTCTCCGCGGACGACCTCGACGGCTGGGTGGCCAAGGTGGCCCCGTCGTACGAGGAGGACGCCGAGGACCACCTCGCCGTCGTGCACTCGCATCCGCGGTGGGTCGTCTCCGCCCTGTGGGACGCGCTGGGCGGCGGCCGCGCCGGGATCGAGGACCTGCTCGAAGCCGACAACGAGCGGCCCGAGGTCACCCTGGTCGCCCGCCCCGGCCGCTCCACCACCGATGAGCTGCTCACCGCCCTCGGCGACGAGAACGGCCTGCCGGGCCGCTGGTCCCCGTACGCCGTGCGGATGGCGGAGGGCGGCGAGCCCGGTGCGCTGACCGCCGTCCAGGAGGGCCGGGCCGGAGTCCAGGACGAGGGCAGCCAGCTGGTGGCCGCCGCACTCGCCGGCGCAACCGTGGAGGGCGGCGACAGCCGCTGGCTCGACGGCTGCGCCGGCCCCGGCGGCAAGGCCGCCCTGCTCGCCGCGATCGCCGCCGGACGCGGCGCCACCCTGCTCGCCGCCGAGAAGCAGCCGCACCGGGCCCGCCTCGTCGAACGCGCGCTGGCCGGCAACCCCGGCCCGTACCAGGTGATCACCGCCGACGGCACCCGCCCGCCGTGGCAGCCCGGCAGCTTCGACCGGGTCCTCATGGACGTGCCGTGCTCGGGTCTCGGCGCCCTGCGCCGCCGCCCCGAGGCGCGCTGGCGCCGCCGCAAGGAGGACCTGGAGAGCTTCGCCCCGCTCCAACGCGGCCTGCTGCGCGAGGCGTTGAAGGCGGTACGGGTCGGCGGCGTCGTCGGCTACGCGACCTGCTCGCCGCACCTCGCGGAGACCCGGGTGGTCGTCGAGGACGTGCTCAAGGGGCGCGGCGACCGGCCCGTCGAGGCCGAGTGGGTGGACGCCCGACCGCTGATGCCGGGCGTGCCCGCGCTGGGCGACGGCCCCGACGTCCAGCTGTGGCCGCATCTGCACGGCACCGACGCGATGTACCTGGCGCTGCTGCGACGTACCGCCTGACCGCTTCGACGGGCCCCGGGGCCCTGCGACCGCTCCGGCGGCGACGGGCCCCGGAGCACCCGCCCGGGACCGAAACGCCCGGATCGTGCGGCCGGGAGCCCCGGATCGAGCGAACTGTAATGATCCCGTGAGGCTTTGGCCCGCACGGGGGCGGGGAAGTGGCGCGGAACATGGCAGGCTTGGGACATGGCCCAGATCAACCCCAGCATCCTGTCCGCCGACTTCGCCCGTCTCGCCGAGGAGGCGAAGGCCGTCGAAGGCGCCGACTGGCTCCACGTCGATGTGATGGACAACCACTTCGTACCCAATCTGACCCTCGGCGTGCCCATCGTCGAGTCGCTCAGCCGGGCCACGGACACCCCGCTGGACTGCCATCTGATGATCGAGGACCCGGACCGCTGGGCACCCCGGTACGTCGAGGCCGGTGCCGGTTCGGTCACCTTCCACGCGGAGGCCGCGGCGGCCCCCGTACGGCTGGCGCGGGAGATCCGGGCCAAGGGCGCCCGCGCCTCCATGGCGCTCAAGCCCGCCACGCCCATCGAGCCGTACGAGGACCTGCTTCCCGAGCTCGACATGCTGCTGATCATGACGGTGGAGCCGGGCTTCGGCGGCCAGGCGTTCCTGGACATCATGCTGCCGAAGATCCGCCGCACCCGTGAGCTGATCTCCAAGCACGGCCTCGAACTGTGGCTCCAGGTCGACGGCGGCGTCTCCGCGTCCACCATCGAGCGGTGCGCCGAGGCCGGGGCGGACGTCTTCGTCGCGGGTTCGGCGGTGTACGGGGCGACGGACCCGGCCGAAGCCGTGCGGGCCCTGCGTGCCCAGGCGGACGGGGCCACCGCCTCGGCGGCCTGGGCGTGCGCCCACTGACGCCGAGGCCGGCTCCCGCTCCCGATTGCGGGTCCGCCCGGCCAAGGACAGATGAACTCGGTCCGACGGGACCGATCAAGGAACGCCGGATCTGACAGGATGAACGGCGTATCGAGAGTGTGAACAGCAGTGAGGAGATCGCGGTGTCTGCAATGTCGGCGGGCAGGTCCGCCCTGCGGATGGGGCCCGCGGAGCTGGTGCAGGCGGCGGCCATGGCCCGCCGCTTCTACCTTGAGGGCAAGTCGAAGATCCAGATCGCCGAGGAGTTCGGCGTCAGCCGCTTCAAGGTGGCCCGGGTCCTGGAGACGGCCCTTGAGCGCGACCTCGTACGAATCGAGATCCGCGTCCCCGCCGAGCTCGACGCCGAGCGCTCCGACGCGCTCCGCGCCCGCTACGGGCTGCGTCACGCGGTCGTCGTCGAGTCCCCGGCCGAGGAGCAGGACGACGCACCGGACCCGGAGAACCTGGGCGAGGTCGCGGCCGATCTTCTCGGCGAACTGGTGAACGAGGGTGATGTGCTCGGGCTGGCCTGGGGCCGGTCCACCATCCACATGGCGGCGGCGCTCGACCGGCTTCCGCCGTGCACGGTCGTGCAGCTCACCGGCGTGTACGACGCGGGCACGGCCGAGCGCGGCTCCGTCGAGGCGGTCCGGCGGGCCGCCCAGGTGTCCGGCGGCGAGGCCCACCCCATCTACGCGCCGATGCTGCTGCCCGACCCGGCGACGGCCGCCGCGCTGCGTCACCAGACCGGCATCGCCCGCGCCTTCGACTACTTCGACAAGGTGACGGTCGCGGCGGTCTCCATCGGCTCCTGGGAGCCGGGCATCTCGACCGTCCACGACATGCTCACCGACGAGGAGCGGGCGCACTACGCCTCGCTCGGTGTCGCGGCGGAGATGTCGGCGCACCTCTTCGACACCGAGGGGCGGCGGGTCGGCCGCGACCTGGGGGAGCGCTGCATCACGGTCGAGGCCGACCGGCTGCGCCGGATCCCCGAGGTGGTGGCGATCGCGGGCGGCCAGCGCAAGGCCGCGGCGATCGGGGCGGTACTGAGGTCCGGGCTGGTCACCAGCCTGGTGACGGACACCGCGGCGGCCGACTACCTGCTCACGGAGTCGGCGGCACCGCAGCGTCCGGCCCTGGAGCGGGCCGACCCGGACGGCGACTGAACGACCCCGGGGGCGGCCGCCACCCCGGCGTCGGGCGGCCTTTCGGCCGCGGACACGGAAACGCCCGGACGGCGCACGCGCTGTCCGGGCGTTCCTGTGCCTCGCGGCTCAGTCCCGGGCCACGCCCAGGACCGTCGCCTCCAGGTACTCCTCCGGCTCCTCGTACTGACTCACATCGGCCGGGTTGTAGCGCGGGGTCTGCCGCGACCAGTCGAGGTTGCCACGCATCCAGCTGCGCATCCCCTCCAGATACGGCTTGAGCATCCAGGACAGCTGCGGGTACGCCGCCAGCAGCTCGGCCTCGGCGGCGAGGAAGCGCTCGGTCTCCGTCGCGATCTCCGAGCAGACGTGTTCGAGCGCCTGCCGCTGCCCGTAACCGCGGTGGTGCCGGACCAGATGGACGAGATTGTGGATCTCGCCGAGCACCTGCTCCTTCTCGTACGAGTACACGTCGTTGGCCCAGCACACGACGTTGCACGAGGCCTCCAGCGCGGCGATGAACCGGGAGTCGTTGTGGATCGACTCGGGAGCCTCGATCCCGGCCACGATCTCTATCAGGTCCATGCAGACGTGTATCGCGCCGGTGTGGCGTCGCTTGGCGATGTACGTCTCCTCGGTCGGCACCACACCGGCGGCCCGGTTGCCCGCCTCCCAGGTGGTGGCCGTCGTGAGGTACGTGGTGAGGTGCCAGCCGAACCGGGTGCGCCAGTGCGGGGCCGCGGCCGGCGTCGTCCGCTCCCACAGATCGGCCAGGGCGACCACCGCGGCGGGGAGCCGTCCGTCCGGCAGTGGGGCGGGGGCGTTGCCCCCGATGACGGTCCGCATCAGCTCGACCACGTCCCGTACCCGCTCGGGACTGCGGCCCAGATGGCCGTCGTCGAGCTGGTCGTCGACGAGAAACAGCCAGACGAACCAGTCCGCGACGAGGTCGAGGTTCTTGCTGTCGGCGGTCGGGTACACCATGCCGACGAACGAGCCGAAGTCCGCCTGTACGAAGCGGTCCCTGGCCGAATCACGGTGCACCAGGCCGGTGTTGCGGGTCCATTCGTCGAGATGGTCCCGGGTGTGTCCGACGTGCGGGTTGGTGAGCTGGGGGAACGGGCAGTAGATGTCCGGCAGTTCGCTCTCCACGGGTGGGTCGTGATCCTCTCCGGTCGTACGGGTGACGGAAGTTGTGACCCTTCCGGCTGTTCCTCCGGGGCGTAGTCGAGACCCACGGGACCTGCGAGTTTGAAGCTACCGGACCCCTTGTCACCAGGTCCAGGGAAGATGATCGCGAATGATTCGAATGCCTTTCGGGTAGGGTCCGCGGGCAAGGCAGGTTCCACTTGCCCGGGACGCCCGTCCGGTTCCCTTCGGAGGAACATACGAACGCGGGTGTCCTTTGTTGTGTCTTCGTGGAAGCGACCTGCTCCGTTTCATATGAAAAAATGAGCGATATGCGTTTTCTTGAGCCCGGTACTGGTCGTTACACAGAGTCCCCCTCGGTCCCGTACGACCTCACCTACGACGATGTCTTCATGGTCCCGGGCCGTTCGGCAGTCGGTTCCCGCCAGGGTGTCGACCTCTCCTCGCCCGACGGCACCGGCACCACCATCCCCCTCGTCGTCGCGAACATGACGGCCATCGCGGGCCGCCGGATGGCCGAAACGATCGCCCGCCGCGGCGGCATCGTCGTCATCCCGCAGGACATCCCGATCGAGGTCGTCACCGACGTCGTCTCCTGGGTGAAAACGCGACACCTGGTGCTCGACACACCGATCGTGCTGGCCCCGGGCCAGACGGTCGCCGACGCCCTGTCGCTGCTGCCGAAGCGCGCGCACGGCGCGGGCGTCGTCGTCGACGAGGAGCGGCGCCCCGTCGGCGTGGTCACCGAGCACGACCTGACCGGCGTCGACCGCTTCACCCAGCTCTCCGAGGTCATGACCAAGGACCTGGTGCTGCTGGAGGCGGACATCGATCCGCGCGACGCGTTCAACACGCTGGACGGCGCCAACCGCAAGCTCGCCCCCGCGGTCGACGCGGACGGCCGGCTCGTCGGCATCCTCACCCGCAAGGCCGCACTGCGCGCCACGCTCTACACCCCCGCCACCGACGCGCGGGGCAGGCTGCGGATCGCCGCCGCCGTCGGCATCAACGGCGACGTCGCGGGCAAGGCCAAGCAGCTCCTCGACGCCGGCGTCGACACGCTCGTCGTGGACACCGCCCACGGCCACCAGGAGTCCATGATCAACGCGGTCCGGGCCGTGCGCGCGCTCGACCCGCAGGTTCCGATCGTCGCCGGCAACATCGTCGCCGCCGAGGGCGTGCGCGACCTCGTCGAGGCCGGCGCGGACATCATCAAGGTCGGTGTCGGCCCCGGCGCCATGTGCACCACCCGGATGATGACCGGCGTGGGCCGGCCGCAGTTCTCCGCCGTTCTGGAGTGTGCCGCCGAGGCGAAGAAGTACGGCAAGCACGTCTGGGCGGACGGCGGCGTCCGGCACCCGCGCGATGTCGCCATGGCGCTCGCCGCGGGCGCGTCCAACGTGATGATCGGTTCCTGGTTCGCCGGTACCTACGAGTCGCCCGGCGACCTCCAGCAGTCCGCCGACGGCCGCTTCTACAAGGAGTCCTTCGGTATGGCGTCCGCGCGCGCCGTGAAGAACCGCACGTCGGACGAGTCCTCCTACGACCGGGCCCGCAAGGCCCTCTTCGAGGAGGGCATCTCCACCTCGCGGATGTTCCTCGACCCGGCCAGGCCCGGCGTCGAGGACCTGATCGACTCGATCATCGCGGGCGTGCGCTCCTCCTGCACCTACGCCGGCGCGGCCTCCCTGGCGGAGTTCGCCGAGAAGGCGGTCGTCGGGGTGCAGAGCGCCGCGGGCTACGCCGAGGGCAAGCCGCTGCACGCCAGCTGGAGCTGATCCCTCCCCGGATGAATCCGGTGCCCCTCCCGGCCGCTGCGGCCCGGAGGGGCACCGGTGTTTCCGGGGCCGGTGAAGGGCCGCGCGGATGTCCGGTTCCAGCCGTCCGGCGGCGCCATTACCCGCTTCAACCCCATTGAAATATAAGTAACATGAAGCGCAATCAGCTGCCCGTTCCTCCGTGGTAAGGGAACTCATGTCCTTCTTCACCGACCTGGCCCATCAGTACATCGACGGAGAGTGGAGGCCGGGCAAGGGCTCCTGGGACATCATCGACTTCAACCCGTACAACGGTGAGAAGCTCGCCTCGATCACCGTCGCCACGGCCGACGAGGTCGACCGGGCGTACCGGTCCGCGCAGGACGCCCAGCGGGCCTGGGGCGAGACCAACCCCTACGCCCGGCGCACGGTGCTGGAGCGGGCGCTGCGGATCGTCGAGGAGCGCGAGTCCGAGATCGGTGACGCGATCGTCGCGGAGCTGGGCGGTACCCGGCTGAAGGCGGCCTTCGAACTGCACCTCGCCAAGGAGTTCCTGCGGGAGTCCGTCCAGCTCGCGCTGCGGCCCTCCGGGCAGATCCTGCCCTCGCCGACCGAGGGCAAGGAGAACCGGGTCTACCGGGTGCCCGTCGGCGTGGTCGGTGTCATCAGCCCCTTCAACTTCCCGTTCCTGCTGTCCCTGAAGTCGGTCGCCCCCGCCCTGGCGCTCGGCAACGCGGTGGTGCTCAAGCCGCACCAGAACACCCCGGTCTGCGGCGGTACGCTGGTGGCGAAGGTGTTCGAGGAGGCCGGTCTGCCGGCCGGACTGCTCAACGTCGTGGTCACCGACATCGCCGAGATCGGCGACGCCCTGCTGGAGCACCCCGTGCCGCAGGTCATCTCCTTCACCGGCTCGGACAAGGTGGGACGGCACGTCGCCACGGTCTGCGCGGCGAACCTCAAGCGCGCCGTGCTCGAACTCGGCGGCAACAGCGCGCTGATCGTCCTCGACGACGCCGATCTCGACTACGCCGTGGACGCGGCCGTCTTCAGCCGGTACGTGCACCAGGGCCAGGTCTGCATGGCCGCCAACCGGATCCTGGTCGACCGGTCGGTGGAGCGGGAGTTCACCGAGAAGTTCGTCGCCAAGGTCGCCTCGCTCAAGGTCGGCGACCCGGCCGAACCGGACACCGTGATCGGCCCGCTGATCAACTCCTCGCAGGCAGAGGCCATTTCCACGCTCGTCGACCAGGCCGTGGCGGCCGGTGCGACGGCCCTGCTGCACGGCGGCGCCGACGGCAATCTGGTGAGCCCGTCCGTGCTGACCGGGCTGGCCGCCGATTCCCCCGTGCTCTCCCAGGAGATCTTCGGCCCGGTCGCCCTGCTCATCCCGTTCGACGGCGAGGACGAGGCGGTCCGGATCGCCAACGACACCCCGTACGGCCTGAGCGGCGCGGTGCACACCGGCGACATCGAACGCGGCGTCCGGGTCGGGCAGCGCATCCACACCGGCATGATCCACATCAATGACGGCACGGTCCACGACGAGCCGATCGTCCCCTTCGGCGGCGAGAAGAGCTCCGGCCTCGGCCGGCTGAACGGCGACTCCATGATCGAGGCCTTCACCACCCAGAAGTGGATCTCGGTGCAGCACGGCCGTTCACGGTTCCCGTTCTGACCGGTCGCACCCCGCCGTGAGCGCGCCCGGGCGGGCGCGCCATGGTCTACTTCGGGGGCGGCCCGCGCCGCCCCCGACACCGGCCATCGCAGAGAAGTGAACCGCCCGAAGTGCGCCTGAACGACCTCGACGAACGCATCGTCCACGCCCTCGCCGAAGACGCCCGGCGCTCCTACGCGGACATCGGCGCGATGATCGGCCTGTCCGCGCCCGCCGTGAAACGCCGGGTGGACCGGCTGCGTGCCGAGGGTGCCATCACCGGTTTCACGGTCCGGGTCGACCCGGCGGCGCTGGGCTGGGAGACCGAGGGGTTCATCGAGATCTACTGCAGCCGCAACACCTCGCCGGAGGCGATCAAGCGGGGCCTCGCCCGCTATCCGGAGATCGCCTCGGCCTCCACGGTGACCGGGGAGGCCGACGCGATCGTGCAGGTCTTCGCCGCCGACATGCGCCACTTCGAGCAGGTGCTGGAGCGGATCGCGGGCGAACCGTACGTGGAGCGGACGAAGTCCGTACTGGTGCTGTCGCCGCTGCTGCGGCGGTACTCCTCGGGCGCACCGGAGTAGGGCCCGCGCACCAGGGCCGCATGAGACCCAGGTCACCCTTGTGACCTGCGCAGACGCCCGACGCAATGAATCGCCGCCGACAGCCTTCGGCGCGCAATGGATCGACGGTGCACGCGCAACACTCGCGCCTTGTCCCCCACGAGCGGCGGACCGTACCTTCGATACGTCCCCGCCAGCCCGCACCGTCCGAGGTCAGCCATGCCGCCGTTGCGCACCGCCCTGCTCCAGAACTCCGGACGTCCCGGGCACGTGGCCGGGAACATCGAGGTGCTCGACGGCGCGGCACGGCGTGCGGCCGACGCCGGGGCACGGCTCCTGGTCTGCCCCGAGCTGTTCCTGACCGGCTACGCGATCGGGGCCGAGGTGCCCCGGCTGGCCGAGCCGGCCGACGGGCCGGCCGCCCTGGCCGTCGGCGAGATCGCCGCCCGGCACGGGCTCGCGGTCCTCTACGGCTACCCCGAGCGCGCCGGTGAGCGGATCTTCAACGCCGCACAGCTCATCGGCCCGGACGGGACACCGCTCGCCAACTACCGCAAGACCCACCTCTTCGGCGCCTTCGAGCACGAGTGGTTCACCCCGGGCGAGCAGACCGTGGTCCAGGCCGAACTGGACGGCGTACGCATCGGGATCATGATCTGCTACGACGTCGAGTTCCCGGAGAACGTCCGCGCCCACGCCCTCGCGGGCACCGATCTGCTGCTGGTGCCCACCGCGCAGATGCACCCCTTCCAGTTCGTCGCCGAGGCCCTCGTGCCGGTCCGCGCCTTCGAGAACCAGATGTACGTCGCGTACGTCAACAGGACCGGTCCGGAGGGCGAGTTCGAGTTCGTCGGGCTGAGCTGCCTGGCCGGTCCCGACGGTGCCGTGCGCAGCCGCGCCGGACGCGGCAAGGAACTGGTCGTCGGCGAGGTGGACCCGGCGCTGCTGAGCGCCTCGCGGACCCTCAACCCGTATCTGCACGATCGCCGCCCCGGCCTGTACGGCTCCCTCGTCTGAGCCCGCCCCACCGTTCCACTGTCTTTCGCGCAAGGAGTCCGTACCCCATGACGTCCACGGTGCCCAACGCCGTCCAGCACACCGACGCCACCGAGCCGATCACCATGTTCGGGCCGGACTTCCCCTACGCGTACGACGACTTCCTGGCGCACCCCGCCGGCATCGGGCAGATACCGGCGACCGAGCACGGCACCGAGGTCGCCGTCATCGGCGGCGGGCTCTCCGGCATCGTCGCCGCGTACGAGCTGATGAAGATGGGGCTCAGGCCCGTCGTCTACGAGGCGGACCGGATCGGTGGCCGGCTGCGCACCGTCGGATTCGACGGCTGCGACCCGCAGCTCACCGCCGAGATGGGGGCGATGCGCTTCCCGCCGTCCTCCACCGCCCTCCAGCACTACATCGACCTGGTCGGCCTGGAGACGAAGCCGTTCCCCAACCCGCTCTCCCCGGCCACCCCCTCGACGGTCGTCGACCTCAAGGGCGAGTCCCACTACGCGCGGACCATCGACGACCTGCCGCAGGTCTACCGCGACGTGATGGACGCCTGGAACCGGTGTCTGGAGGAGGGCGCGGACTTCTCCGACATGAACCGCGCGATGCGTGAGCGCGATGTGCCGCGCATCCGGGAGATCTGGTCGAAGCTCGTCCAGAAGCTCGACAACCAGACCTTCTACGGATTCCTCTGCGACTCCGAAGCCTTCAAGTCGTTCCGGCACCGGGAGATCTTCGGCCAGGTCGGCTTCGGCACCGGAGGCTGGGACACCGACTTCCCCAACTCCATCCTGGAGATCCTCCGCGTCGTCTACACCGAGGCGGACGACCATCACCGGGGCATCGTCGGCGGCAGCCAGCAGCTCCCGCTGCGGCTCTGGGACCGCGAGCCGCAGAAGATCGTCCACTGGCCGCTCGGCACGTCACTGTCCTCGCTGCACGACGGTGAGCCGCGCCCCGCCGTGACCCGGCTGAACCGCACCGCCGGCAACCGGATCACCGTCACCGACGCCACCGGCGACATCCGCACCTACCCGGCCGCGATCTTCACCGGACAGTCCTGGCTGCTGCTCTCCAAGATCGACTGCGACGACGCGCTCTTCCCGATCGACCACTGGACGGCGATGGAGCGCACCCACTACATGGAGTCGTCCAAGCTCTTCGTCCCCGTCGACCGGCCGTTCTGGCTCGACAAGGACGGGACCACGGGACGGGAGGCCATGTCGATGACGCTCACCGACCGGATGACCCGGGGGACGTACCTGCTGGACGACGGACCCGACCGGCCCGCCGTCATCTGCCTCTCGTACACCTGGTGCGACGACAGCCTGAAGTGGCTGCCGCTCTCCCCGAACGAGCGGATGGACGTCATGCTCAAGTCGCTCGGCGAGATCTACCCGGACGTCGACATCAGGAAGCACATCATCGGCAACCCGGTCACGGTCTCCTGGGAGAACGAGCCGTGGTTCATGGGCGCGTTCAAGGCCAACCTGCCGGGCCACTACCGCTACCAGCGGCGGCTGTTCACCCACTTCATGCAGGACCGGCTGCCCGCCGACCGCCGGGGGCTGTTCCTCGCGGGCGACGACATCTCCTGGACGGCCGGCTGGGCCGAGGGCGCCGTACAGACCGCGCTCAACGCCGTCTGGGGTGTGATGACCCGGTTCGGCGGCGCGACCGATGCGACGAACCCCGGCCCGGGCGATGTCTTCGACGACATCGCCCCGGTCGAACTCCCGGAGGACTGAGCCTCGTCACGGCCTCCGTTACGCGGGCCGGCAGACGCTGCGCTGCCGGCCGAGGCCCGAGATCTCGACCTCCATCACATCGTCCGGGCCCAGGTAGGGGAAGCGGCCGGACAGTGCCACGCCCTGCGGGGTGCCGGTGTTGATGATGTCGCCGGGCTCCAGCACCAGGTACTGCGACAGATGGTGCACCAGATGCGCCACGCTGAAGATCATGTCCGCGGTGGAGGAGTCCTGGCGGGGCTCGCCGTTGACGAAGCTGCGCAGCCGCAGCTGCTGCGGGTCGCCGGCCTCGTCGGCCGTCACCAGCACCGGGCCCAGCGGGTTGAACGTCGCGCAGCTCTTGCCCTTGGACCACTGCCCGCCCGACTGCTCCAGCTGGAAGGCCCGTTCGGAGACGTCGTTGCTGACGGCGTAACCGGCGATGTGCGCGGCGGCGTCGGCGGGGGAGTCCAGGTAGGAGGCGCGGCGGCCGATGACCACGGCCAGCTCCACCTCCCAGTCCGTCTTCTTCGAGCCGCGCGGGATCAGCACGTCGTCGTACGGGCCGACGACGGTGTTCGGCGACTTGTAGAAGAGGATCGGCTGCTCGGGCGGCTCGGCCCCCGACTCCGCCGCGTGGGCCGCGTAGTTCTGCCCGATGCAGAGCAGCGCGGACGGCCGGGCCACCGGGGCGCCGATCCGCTGACCGGTGATGTCGGTCTCCGGGAGCACCGGCTCGGCGGGCACCAGGTGCGGGTTGTCGGCGAGTGCGGCGAGGAACGCGCCGTCGATGTCCTCGGTGATGCCGGACAGGTCGTAGTGACGGCCCTCGGGGCAGACGAGGACCGGGCGCTCGTGGCCCGGCTCGCCGATGCGCATCAGTCGCATGAAGTGAGATCTCCTGATCGGTGCGGGGGGTGAGGGCTCGGTGAGCCCTCAGTGCAGACGGGTGAGGGCGTCGGCGGTGACGGCGTGGACCGGGGGGCGTCCGGCGAGCAGCCGCAGCACCTCGTCGACGGCGCTGGCGCCCAGCCGCTGCCGGCACTCGACGCTGCCCGCCGCCTGGTGCGGGGTGAGCAGCACGTTGGGCAGCGAACGGAACGGGTGGTCCACGGGCAGTGGTTCGGCGTCGAAGACGTCGATCGCCGCGTCCAGCCGGCCCGAGGCAAGTTCGGCCAGGAGCGCGTCCTCGTCCACCAGCCACGACCTGGCGGTGTTCACCAGACCGGCTCCGTCCGGCATCAGCGCCAGCTGCTCGGCGCCGATCATCCGGTGGGTCTCCTCGGTGACCGGTGCGTGCACGGCCACGATCCTGCTGCGCGAGAGCAGCGTTTCGAGGGGTACGGACTCCACGCCGAGTGCCTCGGCGTCCGCGGCGGACAGATACGGGTCGGTGACGCTCACCCGCGCGCCCATCGCCCGCACCATGGCGATGTAGGCGCGCCCGGTGCGGGAGGCACCGATCACGCCGATGTCGCTGCCGTGGATCTCGTGGCGCGGCGGGGCCTCGCTCGCCGCCGCCCACTCCAGCCCGCCGCGCAGCGCGTGGTCGAAGCGCTGGATGCGGTGCAGCAGCGAGAGCGTGAAGGCGAGGGCCACCTCGGCGACCGGGCGGGCCATCTCGTCACCGGCCTGGGTGACCAGGATGCCGCGCCGGAACACCTCCTCGGTGACGTAGGGCGCGACCGCCGAACCGGTGTGCGCCACCAGCTCCAGCCGGTCGGCCGACGCGAGCAGTCCGGCGTCCACCCTGGGCGCCCGCCACGAGGTGATCAGCGCCCGGGCGCCGGGCAGCGCGGCCGTGACCGCCGCCCGGTCCGAGTGCTCGTCGACGACGGCGAGTTCGGCCGCCCGCTCCAGCTCCCGCCACACCTCGGTGGTGAAGAACTGGGCGCGCAGGCCGGGCGGTACGGCGACGACCACCCGGGAGCGGTCGGCGGGATCAGGAGAGCCAGGCATCGAGGTGCTCCGCAACGAAGGCGTCATCGGTCAGCCAAGGGTAGGCCGCGGCCACCCGGCTGATCTCCTCGGCCTGTCCGGGGGAGAGCGTCTCGGCCGGGTCCAGGCACCGGATGTTCGCCAGCAGGCCCTGGCGGCGCAGCACTTCGTGGACCCCGGCGATGCAGCCGCGGAACGCGCCGCGCACATCGAAGACCGCGCTGTTGGCGTCGGTCAGTTCGGGGCGCCGGGCCAGGCAGCGCACCATCGCCTCGTGGTCCCCGCCGCGGGCCTTGCGGACGTCGTCCAGGAGCGTCACCGCGGAGCCGGTCCACACGGCCCACTGGCCGAGCAGCCCGCCCGCGAACCAGCGGGGACTGCCGCCCGCCGTCTCGTACGGGGTGAGCAGATCACCGATGATGTCGTCGTCGTTGCCGGTGTACAGCGCCACCTCGTCGGCCCGGTCGGCGGCGGCCACGGCGCGTATGACATCGGCGGTGCGGTAGCGGTCGAACGGGGCGATCTTCACCGCGGCCGTGTTCGGCAGATCGGTGAACGAGGACCAGAAGTGCGGCGACAGGTAGCGTCCGCCGACCGCCTCCTGGAGGTAGAAGCCGATCACCGGCAGCACCTCGCCGACCGCCCGTGCCCGGTCCAGCAGGCCCTTCTCGTCCGCGCCGGGCACGGCCGGGCTGAGCAGCACCGCGTCGTAGCCGAGTCCGGCGGCGGTCTCGGCCTCCGCCACGGCCTGGGCCGTGTAGCCGCAGGCACCGGCGACCTTGATGAACGGGCGGCCGGCCTCGGCGTCGATCGTCTCGGCGGCGAGCTCCAGCACCGGCCGGAACAGACCGACCTCCGGCTCGCGGATCTCGAACTGGGTGGTGTGCACGGCGACGGCGACGCCGCCCGCGCCGGAGGCCAGGTAGTAGCGGGTCAGCGCACGCTGGCGGCGCTCGTCGAAGGAGCCGTCGTCGTGCAGGGCGAGCGGGTGCGCGGGGATCACCGCACCGTGGGCGAGCGCGTCCAGGGCGGGGGTCGGTGCGAGGGAGGGAGTGGACATGGAGTGGATCAGAACCTTCCGTCACGGACCTGGAACTTGGTGGGCTTGCCGGACAGCGGCAGCCCGCGGCGCAGCCAGTCGGCCTGCCACTCGACGAGGGTGCGCAGCGCGACGTCCGGATAGCCGAACAGCGCGTGGCAGCGGCTCGCGTCGGAGAGCAGCGCGGTGGGCGCCTCCTCGCCGGCGAACACCGGCTCCTTGCCGAACTCCTCGCCGAACCAACGGGCGATGCGGCGCACCGAAGCGGTCTCGGGGCCGGTGAGGTTGAGGGTGAACGCCTCGTTGTCGGTGGCGTGCAGCAGCGAGCGCAGCGCGACCTCGTTGGCGTACCCCTGCCACACCACGTTGGCGTGACCGGTCGTCACATCGACGGGCTCGCCGGCCTGCACGCGGTAGGCGATGTCGGCGAGTACGCCGTAGCGCAGGTCGACCGCGTAGTTGAGCCGGATGTTGGCGACCCTGGTGCCACGGGTCAGCGCGGCGTGGCCGAAGATCCGCTCCCGGCCCAGGCACGACATGGCGTACTCGCCGACCGGGCCGACCGGGTCGCTCTCGGTGCAGCCGCCGGAGGAGACCGGCACCAGCGGGTACACGTTGCCGGTGGAGAACGCGGCGATCCGCGCCCCCGACCAGCGGCGCGCCACCCGGTCCGGCATCGCGGCGTTCACCGCCCAGGCGTGCGAGGGCGCTCCGGCGGAGCCGAACTTGGCGCCGACCATGAAGACGACGTTCCCGGCGTCCGGCAGGCCGGCCAGGTCGGCGGCCGGGTCCATCAGGTCGAAGGCCACGGTGGAGACCCCGGCGGCCTCCAGCTCGTCGGCGGCGGACTTGTCGGACCAGCGGGAGACCGCGTACACGGTCACGTCGTCGCGGCCCGCGGCGTCCAGCGCCCGGCGGGCGAGCCGGCACAGGCTGGGGCCCATCTTGCCGCCCGCGCCGAGCACCAGCAGATCGCCTTCGAGGCGGCCGAGATCGGCGACGAGCGCGGGGGAGGGGGTGGCGAGCCGCTCTTCGAGCGCGGCCTCATCGGTGAACATTCGTGACTATCCCTTGATTCCGGACGCGGTGACGCCCTCGGTGAAGTAGCGCTGGCCCACCATGTACGCGGCGAAGATGGGCACGAACGCGATGACGGAGCCGGAGAGCACCACATTGAGCGGCACGTTCTGCTGCTGGAGCGAGGCGATGCCGACGGTCAGGGTGCGCATGTCGGTGGACTGGCCGATGACCAGCGGCCACAGGAAGTCGTTCCAGTGCCACAGGAAGACGAAGACGCCGAGCGTGGCCAGGATCGGCTTCAGCAGCGGCAGCACGATCCGGTAGAAGATCTGCCACTCGTTGCAGCCGTCCAGCCGGGCCGCCTCGAAGAGCTCGTCCGGCAGCCCCTGGATGAACTGCCGCATCAGGAAGACCGCCTGGGCGTTGGCCAGGGTCGGCACGATCAGACCCCAGTAGGTGTCCACACCGCCCAGCTTCGCGATCATCGCGAAGGTCGGGATCATCGTGACGTGGTACGGGACCATCACCATCGACAGGAACGACCAGAACATGGTCTCCCGGCCGGGGAAGCGCTTCTTGGCGAAGGCGTACCCGGCGAGCGAGGCGAGCAGCAGCACGCCGACGACCGAGACGACCGAGTAGATCAGCGTGTTGAACAGCCAGCGCGGTACGTCCTGGGCGTTCATGACGGTGTCGTACGCCTCGCCGGTCAGCGGCCACGGCAGCAGGCTGCCGGGGAACTCGACCGCCGCGGACGGCTTCAGGGAGAGCACGACCATCGCGTAGAACGGGAAGATCGTGACGAGCGCGGCCACCGTCAGCAGGACGGCGCGGCCGATCCGGCCGGCCCGGGTGGGCCGCATGCCGTAAGGGACGGTGTCCTGCTCCGAGAGCTTGCGCAGCTTGCGTTCGGCGCGGCGGGCGGCCCGGTCGGGCGTCGCGGGGGCCTTCGGCCCGGGCGGGGTCCCGGGCGGGGTCCCGGTCTGGGCGGGTGCTGCGGTCATGGTCACTGGTCCTTCCCGATCACGAGCCGCTGGATCACCGCGACCACCACGGTCAGCGCGAAGAGCGCGACGCCGATGGCGGAGGCGTAACCCAGGTCGAAGTACTTGAAGCCCGCGTCGTAGAGCTGGAAGACGAGCGTGTAGCTGGCGTTTGCGGGGCCGCCGCCGGTCATCGTGTACACCGCGTCGAAGACCTGGAACGACGCCGTCGTCTCGATCACGGCGAGGAAGAACAGGGCGGGCTTGAGCTGCGGCAGCACGATGTACCGGAACCGCTGCCAGGGGCCCGCGCCGTCGGTGAGCGCGGCTTCCTCCAGCTCCCGGGGGATGTCCTGCATCCGGGCCAGCAGGATGAGCATCCCGTAGCCGAAGCGGGACCAGACGCCGACGATCGCGAGCGCGGGCAGCACCAGCACGTCGTCGGAGAGCCAGGAGCCCTCGGACATCCCGAACCAGCTCATCAGGGTGGACCACGGTCCGCCGGTCGAGAAGATCCAGACGAAGACGGTGGCGGCCAGCACCAGCGAGGTGACGACCGGCAGGAAGAACACCGAACGGAAGAACTTCGCGCCGCGGAACGCGCGGCGGGTGATCAGTGCCAGTGACACCGAGGCGATGAGCGTGCCCGGCACGGCGAGCACGGTGTAGAGGACCGTGACCTTCAGCGCCTGCCAGAACAGCGGGTCGTCCCAGAGACGGGTGAAGTTGTCCAGCCCGATGAAGCTGCCGCCGCCCGTGAGGGAGTAGTCGGTGAAGCTCATCAGCACGCCGGCGATGCCCGGACCGAACCGGAACGCCAGGAAGAGCAGGAAACACGGAAGGACGAAGAGCAGGCCGATCCGGGCCTCGCGGCGCGCCTGCGGCCCGCTGCGACGGCCCCGGCGGGTTGGTTCCGCGACGACTGCCACGGGGATCTCCTTGCGGTACGGGGGAATTGCGGGGGGTCGGGGGGAGTGCCCCCGGGAGAGGGGCGGTACCGGGGCCCGAGTGCGGTCGGACCCCGGTACCGGGCCCGGACTAGCGGCCGAGCATCGCCTGCGCGGCCTTCTGCGCGGCGTTCAGCGCCTCCTGCGGGCTCTTCTTGCCCAGCAGCGCCGCCTGGATCTCCGGCGCGAGCACGCCCTGGACCTCACGGGCCTTGTCCTGGAGCGGGCCCACGGTCATGCTCGGCAGCGTCGCGCCGACCGCCGTCTGCAGGGCGTCGCCCGGGTACAGGTCGCCGCCGGACTTGCGGGCCGGGAAGTAGCCCGCGTCCTTCTGCAGGCCGGCCGCGTTCTTCGACTCGGCGACGAAGTTCAGCCAGTCGCCGGTGTTCTTCTTGTCGGCGCCCTTCAGCATCGACAGCGCGCCGACCGTGCCGTAGCCGACCGACTTCGCGTCCTTCAGCGGCGGCTGGACGACGATGTTCTCCTTGCCCCAGAACGGCTCGACGTCCGCCGGGGTGTTCTGCCAGGTGCAGGCGATCTTGCCCTTGGCGGTCGGGGTCTGCTCCAGCTTCGGGGTGGTGGTGACCAGGTCCTTGTCGGTGTAACCGCCGTCGACCAGCTTCTTCAGGTATGTCAGCGCCTTCACACCGGCCGCGTCGTTGAACGTGACGTTCTTGCCGTCCTCGGAGAAGACGTCGCCGCCCGCCTGCCACAGCAGCGGGTAGAAGGTCATGTTCAGGGTCTGCTGGGTGTCACCGCTGTAGCTGGTGGCGTAGTAGCCCTTCGCCTTGAGCTTCGGGGCCAGCGCCTCCAGGTCCGCCCAGCTCGTCGGGTAGGTCTTCTCACCGATCGCGGCGAACACCCGCTTGTCGCAGATCAGCGGGTTGGCGCTGGTCAGGATCGGGGTGCCGAGCGCCTTGCCGTCGACCGTGACGGACTTCAGCGCGAAGTCGGTGTAGTCCGACTTGGCGTCGGCCGGCATGTAGTCGTCGGCCGGGACGATGTTCCTGGCGTACTTCGGCAGCTGGTCCGGGATCAGGTAGACCGCGTCCGGGCCCTTGCCGGAGGCGATCGCGGTGGCCAGCGCGGTGTCGCGGTTGGCCCACGGGAAGGTCTCCACCTTCACCTTGACGCCCTTGTGGTCCTTCTCGAACGCCTTGACCAGGCCGTCCCAGTACGCCTTGTTCTTGGCCTCGTCGAAGATGACCGGGTAGGTCCACATGGTGACGGTGTTGTCGTCGCTGCCGCTGCCGGAACAGCCGGCCAGCACTCCGGCGGCCAGCGCGGTGGCCACCACGGGGGCGGCGACGGCGCGGACTCTGGAACGGCGGGTGAGGAGACGGGACATGAGGTGGTCCTCCGAGGACGTGAGGGTGGGGCGGGAAGAGGGCGAGCCCGGTCCGGTCCGAACGACAGGCCCTTCAGGGGGAGTCACTGCGCCGGGACCGTCTGGACGGTGCCGGTGTGCCGGGCACGTTCGGCGGCGAACGCCGCGAGATGACTGCCGAGCGAGGTGGCGGGACCGGAGCGGACCGCCCCGGCGTCACCCGTGGCGACGGCGGTGACGAACGCCTCGACGAGCGCGGCGTCCCCGCCGCCGTGCCCGTCGGCCGCGTTCGAACCGGACGTGCCGAGTTCATGAACGGTGGTCTCGCCGGTCCGGAAGTCCTGCACCGTGACCCGCTCGCCGTCCCCGATCAGCCAGCCGTGCGAGCCGAAGATCCGGGTCTGGCGGTGCGTCTGCTCGGTGAACGCCACCATCTGGAAGGTGGCGGTCACTCCGTCCGTCAGCTGCATCGCGAGGGCCTGGTGGTCGACCACGTCGTTGTCGCTCCGGTACGCGCAGACGCCGTACGGCCCCTCGCGCAGCGCCTGCACGAGACCGGCTTCGTCGGTCGCCTCGGTGACATGGGTGACCGGCCAGACCGCGCCCTTCTCACGCAGCGTCGGCATGTACAGCTTCAGCGCGCTGTACGGGCAGTCGGACTCCACCGCGCAGTCGAGGCAGCGCTCGGCGGATCCGGCCGGCGCGTTCTCCGGCCGGAAGTGCTTCAGCCCGCCGAAGCTGGACACCCGCTCGATGCGGCCGCCCATCACGTACGTGATCCAGTCCAGGTCGTGGCAGGACTTGGCGAGCAGCATCGGGGAGGAGTCCTTCTCGCTGCGCCACGGACCGCGCACATAACTGTGCGCGTAGTGCCACCAGCCGACCGGCTCCAGATGGTCGAGGGAGACCAGCTGACCGAGCACTCCGGAGTCCACGACCTCCTTCACCAGGTCGGTGTACGGGGTGTACCGCATGACGTGGCACACCGCGAACAGGACTCCGGCCCGCTCCACACCCTCGACGATCCGCCGGGTCTCCTCCTCGGTCGGGGCGAGGGGCTTCTCGGCGAGGATCGCGTAACCGGCCTCGGCCAGCGCAAGCACCGGCTCCACGTGGAAGCGGTCCTGGGTGGCGACGACGACGGCGTCGGCGATGCGGTTCTCGACCAGCGGCCGCCAGTCGTCGAACTCGACGGGTGCGCCGGCGGCGGCCCGCGCCGCGGGGCGCGGGTCGGCGACGGCGACGAGCTCGGCGCGCTCGGGGTGCGCCTTGATCCACTCGGCGTACGTCAGACCGCGGTTGCCGGCGCCGACGAGCGCGACCCGTACGGGCCGGCCGGTGATCGGGGTATGCGTGGACACGGGAATCCCTGGTGCTCGATGGGCGTGGTGGTCAGATGCGCAGCGTGGCCGCGGTGTGGGCGACGCGGCCGCCCTCGTCCGGCAGCGCGGTGCGCTCGGTGCCGTCCTCGACGCAGCCGGTGTGCAGCAGATGGCTGCCACCGGTGAACGCCGCGGGCCGCAGTTCGATCCGGCCGCCGGTGAAGGTGGAGCCGGTGGCCCGGTAGCGGTTGGGGCCCTCGGTGACCAGCACATGGGCGGTGCCCTTGGGCGCGGTCGAGTCGAGGCCGGTGAGCTGCCAGTCGACGGTCCGTCCGGAGCCGGTACGGGCGAGCAGGGCGCCGTCCTTGTTGGTGCCGCTCAGCCGTGTTCCGTCGACGCGCAGCCGCTGGTCCTTCGCCGAGGTCAGCTTCAGCCCGGTGTCGCGGAGTTCGCCGCCGAGCACGGTGACCTCGGAGTGCGCGAGCGAGACCGGGGCGGTGTCCTTGGAGCCGGTCAGCGTGCACTGGTCCAGGGTGAGCGGTCCTGTGCCGTTGAACACCGCGCCGTCGACGCCCTTCAGGACGCTGCGCTGGATGGTGAGCGGGGCGGTGACGTTGGCCTGGGAGATCTCCGCGCCCGCCGCGAAGGCGAAGGAGGAGTCGGCGATCACATTGGGCCGGGCGGAGAGGTCGGAGGCCCGGGAGACGATCAGCGGACCGGTGGCCGTACAGCCGCGCATCTGCACGCCGTCGGCGTTGACCCAGAGCATTCCGGAGCCGGCGAGCGACTTCTTGCCGACGACCAGGACGTCCTCCAGGGTCAGATCGGTGATCTTGACCCGGGCCACGAACCAGGAGCAGGCGTGCCGGCGAACGGTGATCCGCTTGGCCCTGCCGCCCCAGGCCGCGCCGGAGTTGGCGAAGGTCATCAGGCCGGAGTTGCCGGTGTACACGAGGTCGTGCTCGAACTGACCGTGCGTCACGAACGGGCCCTCGTCGTCACCGTCGCCGTGGCAGTTGGTGACGTAGCAGTAGGCGGATGCCGTGAAGTCGTTGAGGTGACGGGCGTTGGAGGTGTGACAGTCCTCGACGTGCCCGTACAGGCAGTAGATCTGCTGGGTCAGGTATCCCGCGCCGCCGTAGGTGACGGACTTCGGGTTGGTCAGCGAGCACTGCTCGGTGCGGTAGTAAGTGCACCAGCGGCGCATGACGACCGGCCAGAAGGTGCCGATGGCCTCGATGCCGGAGACGTCGCAGCGCACCGCGTACTCGTAGGCGACCGGGTGCGAGCCGGTCATCTCGTCCTCGCCCCAGCCCTCGAAGACCATGTTGCGGACGTGGGCGCGGTCGACGGGATCGACGCGGGTCCAGGTCAGGGTCCGGCCGGCGGCCAGGTCCCAGCCGATCTGGTAGTTGACCCGGACGTGCGTCGAGTCGACGACATCGGTGACCTGGACGAGCCGCTGGATCTCCTTCTCGTACTTCCCGGCCAGCGCGTCGATCTCCACGGCCCACCACTGGCCCACGGCGAACTTCGACGAGTCACCGACCTCGAAGAGGTCCGACAGGTCCGGCATCGCCGCGCTCAGGGTGTGTTCGACGGTGGTGTCGGTGACGGTGCCGCGGAAGGAGAGGACGGCGCCGAAGGGGTTGTCGTGGGTGTTCTTCTCGATGCCTTCGGTGCGTATGCGGTGGCCGCCGAAGTCGAGTTCGATGTGGGAGCGGTCGAAGAGGTGGCGTCGGGTGAACAGGAGGTCGGTGTGGGCTTCGATGCGGTGGACGCTGTTGTCGGCGATCATGGCGTCGAGGGCGGCGTCGGCGGGGGTCTTGGCGTCGAAGTGGCCGAAGGTGCGGAAGTCGAGGGTGCCGGTGTGGAGCTGGTGCCAGCGGCCGGTCTTCGCGTTCTGCGGGGCGATGACGGTGCCGCCGTTGTGTGCGGCGGTGGACTTCCTGTCCCAGCGTACGGCCATGGTGCCGCCGTCGCCGGGGGTGCGGTAGCCGGCGATCAGGACCTGGGTGCCGTCGTCGAGGGGTTTGGTGTTCAGCGCGCGCAGTGCTGCGACCGTGTCGACACGGAGCACGTCGCCGGTGTGCGACGGCGCGGCCTGCGCGGAACCGGCGGCCACGGCCGAACCGGCCACGACCAGACCGGCCAGCCCCGAAGCCCGAAGCAGATTCCGACGGGACGAAGCGGGGGTGTGTTGCTGCGGAACGCTCATGCGGACTTCGCCTTCCGAGAAGTGCGACAAGTGAGGGAGCGTTCCTGCGGGGGACTGCCATGAGGCGGATGGCTGAAAAGGGTCCGGCCGTCGAGTGTCCACGGCGCGATGGGCAGGCGCCGGAACCGGGTCGGAAGGGGTAAAACACCGGTGACCTTGAAGTGTCATCGCGGTTGGCAGGGAACCTACGGCGGGTTAAGCCATTTGGTCAAGACCCGAATCCGTCGGAATGCGACGTGTCGCTGTCGGACGCGGTGCCGTCCGGGTCGTCGACCCAGCCGAGCGAGACGCTGATCCGGCGGGCCGCGTCCCGCACCTGGCCGCCCAGTTCCTGGTAGCGCCAGGCCGGCAGGCCGAGCTTGAGGCCGGTGATCGAGACGGCCCCGGCGCACACCGAACGGTCGTCGAAGACCGGCGCGCCGATGCAGATGATGCCCTCGGCGTCCTCCTCGTCGTCCAGGGCGTAGCCGACCCGGGCTATGTCGCGCAGATGCGACAGGAAGGTCGCCGGGTCGGTGATGGTGCGGGAGGTGCGCCGGGGCAGCCCGAACCGCTCGACGACCGCGGCCGCCTCGCCCGGCGGTACGGCGGAGAGCAGCGCCTTGCCCAGGCCCGTGCAGTGCGGCAGCTCGCGCTGCCCCATCCGCAGATCGAGCCGGACGCGCTGGTCGAGCTCGACCTGGTCCACGACGACCGCGTGGCCGTCCTCGGGAACCGCGAGCCTGGACGCCATCCCGGTGGCCCGGGTCAGCTCGCGCAGCACCGGGTGGGCGACGCCGCGCAGCGACACCTGGGAGCGGGCCCGGTCGCCGAGCCGGGCCAGGCTCATGCCGAGCCGGTAGCGGCGGTTCATGCCCTCGCCGTCGTCCGAGACGAGGCCGTAGGCGCGCAGGGTCTGGAGCATGCCGAAGGCGGCGCTCTTGGAGATGGAGCAGGCCTGGCCGACCTCCGTGACGCTCAGGCCGTTCCCCTGTGCGGGGGCGGCGAGCGCTTCGAGGATGTCCGCTGCCCTGGCCACGCTCTTGACCCAGTACTTCGGTTCTTCTGGGGCAGCACTGTTCGTCATAGCAGAACAGCCTAGTCCCTCGGGGACGCCCGGAACGCTCGTTCTCGGCGAAGAAGGCGCGAAATCCGGCCTTCCTGGGTCCGAAAAGGTCTTGACCGGCCCCGAAGCCGGACGTAATATCCAGGAACTGTTCTGCTCTACAGAACAGTGTTCTGGAAAAGCGAAACGCACCACCCCGAGCACCACCTCAAGCACCACGGATCATCCCTTTCCTGCGGCGACTGCCGGGCGGATGGCGCCAGGGATTCACGGGCCGGGCAGGGCCTGCGAAGACCGACGACTCTCGACGCAAGGAGCAAGCGATATGAGTTCAGGCCCGGTGGGCAACGAATCCGGAGCCCAACTCGCCGAGCGCGCCCGCCAGGTCGTACCCGGCGGCGTGAACAGCGGTCAGCGCAGTGTTCCCGGACTGACCGACCTGGTCGTCACGGGGACGGACGGCGCACGGTTCCGTACCGCCGACGGACGCGAGTACACCGACTTCCACTCGGCGTTCGGACCGCCCCTGCTCGGCCACAACGACCCCGACGTGGCCCGCGCCACCGCCGAGGCCGGAGCCACCCTCGGCCACATGGGCGTCGGTGTCACCGAGGGCGAGGTCCTCCTCGCCGAACAGCTCACCGAGCTGATCCCCTCCATCGAGAAGGTGCTGCTCACCAGCACCGGCAGCGAGGCCACGTTCCACGCGCTGCGCGTCTCCCGCGCCGCCACCGGCCGCCGCCTGGTCGTCAAGTTCCAGGGCTGCTACCACGGCTGGCACGACGCGGTCAGCCTCAACGTCATCTCCGCGCCCGAGAAGGTCGGCGGCCACGACCCGATCTCGACCGGCATCCTGCCCGAGGTCCTCGAAGCCACCCTCGTCCTGCCGTTCAACGACAGCGAGGCCGTCCGCCGCACCTTCGCCGAGCACGGCTCCGACATCGCCGCCGTGATCGTCGAGCCCGTACCGCACAACGTCGGGGCGCTCCTGCCGTACCAGGAGTTCCTCACCACGCTGCGCGAGGAGACCACGAAGGCCGGCAGCGTCCTGATCTTCGACGAGGTCATCACCGGCTTCCGCCACGACATCGGCGGCTGGCAGAAGATCTCCGGCGTCACCCCCGACCTCACCACCCTCGGCAAGGCGATCGCCAACGGCGCCCCCGTCGGCGCGATCGGCGGCCGCGCCGACCTGATGGACCTCTTCTCCACCCGCCCCGGCGCCCCCGCCTTCTTCGCCGGTACGTACAACGGCCACCCCTCCGTGGTCGCCGCGGCCCTCGCCACCCTGCGCAAGCTGCGCGAGGAGCCGGTCCACGAGCACGTCTTCCGGCTCGGCGAGCGGGTCCGCACCGAACTGACCGGACTGTACGAGCGCCTCGGCGTCCCCGCCGTCGTCACCGGCTACGGCTCCGTCTTCGTCAGCTACTTCATGCCGGGCGAGGCCCCCCGCACCTACGCGGACCTGCTGAACAACGACGCCTCGCTGTTCGTCGGCTACCGCCGCAAACTCCTGGACCACGGCCTGTTCGAGCTGCCGCTCAACCTGAAGCGCAGCCACATCAGCTACGCCCACACCGACGCCGACGTGGACCGTCTCATCGAGGGCACCGAGGCCGCGGTCAAGGCCGTGCTCGCCGACGGCGGCGCCCGCGACCTGGAGAACACCTCCACCATGGGCGGGGCGACCCGCTGATGCTGACTGTCAACCGCACCCGCCCGGCAGGCCCCGCCGGCCGGATCACCCGTGTCGAGACCCTGATGCTCGGCACCTCCTGGCGCGACTTCGGATACGTCCGGGTCCACACCGACGAGGGCCTGTCCGGCATCGGCGAGATCACCCACCCCTACCGGGTCCGCGAGGTCTGCGCCCTCACCGAGGCACTGGCACAGCGCCACCTCATCGGCGCCGACCCCTTCGACATCGAGGAGCTCTGGCTCCGCGTCTACCAGGGCGACTTCCTGCGCGGCGGCGACATGGGCGGCGTCGTCCTGTCCGGCCTCGACCAGGCCATGTACGACCTGATGGGCAAGGCGCTCGGGGTCCCCGCCTACCGGCTGACCGGCGGCGCCTGCCGCGACGACGTACGCGTGTACGCCAACGGCTGGTACAACGGCGAGCGCGACGCCGAGACCTTCGCCGCCAAGGCGAAGGAGACCGTGGCGAAGGGCTTCACCGCCCTCAAGTTCGACCCGTTCGGCCCCGGCCTGCACGATCTGGAGCGCTCCGAACTGCGCCGCTCCGTCGATCTCGTGGCCGCCGTCCGCGAGGCCATCGGACCGGACGTCGACCTGTTCATCGAGGGCCACGCCCGGTTCGCCATGCCGACCGCGGCCCGGCTGGTGCGCGAGCTGGAGCCCTTCGACATCGGCTGGTTCGAGGAGCCGATGCCGTGGACCCACATCGAGCGCTACGCGGAACTGCGGCAGCGCGCCGCGTTCCCGATCTCCGGCGGTGAGCACTTCCACAACCGCTACGAGTACAAGCAGCTCTTCGCGACGAACGCCGTCGACATCATCCAGCCCGACCTCTCCATGGCCGGCGGCTTCACCGAGGTCAGGAAACTCGCCGCGATCGCCGATACCCATGGCATGCTCGTCGCCCCGCACAACTCGAACTCGCCGCTGTGCACCACCGTCTCGGTGCACGCGACACTCGGAATCCCCAACTTCAAGATCCTCGAAACCTTCGACGGACTCCTGGAGGACTACGTCTTCGACGCGCTCAAGGGCACCCTCCCGATCGTCGACGGCCGGATCGGCCTGCCGACCGCACCGGGTCTCGGTGTCGAACTCGTCGACGAGGTCTTCGAGGAACACCCGCCCACCCACCGCTTCTGGAACATGTTCGCGGACGGCTGGGAGAAGCGGAACCGGACATGATCGTCGACGTCCACTCGCACCTCTTCCGGCACAGCCACGACTTCACCGACCCGTTCAGGTCCGACTCCGCCCGCGCCCACGCGGGCGAGGTCGACCTCACGGTGAAGTGGGAGGAGTACGAGGCCACCGCCCCCGAGGGCACCCGCACGATCGTCGTCGGCGGCAAGGCGCGGCGCAGCGGCCTCTGGGTCGACGACGCGGCCGTCGCCTCGTACGCCGGAGCGCACCCCGACCGGCTGATCGGCTATCTGTCCCTGGACCCCACCCAGCCCGGCTGGCAGGACGAACTCCGCTACGGCCACCAGGAACTGGGCCTGCGCGGCATCAAACTGATGCCGATGTACGCGGGCTTCGACCCGGCCGCCGAGGAGTACGACGAGCTGTACACGTACGCGGAACGGCACGGCCTCCCGCTCCTGGTGCACACCGGCACGACGTTCGTGTCGAGCGCGCCGCTGGAGTGGGCGATGCCCCGCCACCTGGACGCGGTCGCCATCCGCCACCCGGAACTGCGGATGGTCCTCGCCCACCTCGGCCACCCCTTCGAGGGCGAGTGCATCGCGGTCATCCGCAAGCACCCGCACGTGTACGCGGACATCAGCGCCCTGCACTACCGGCCCTTCCAGCTCTGGCACAGCCTCCGGCTGGTCCAGGACTACGGGGTCTTCCACAAGCTGATGTTCGGCAGCGACTACCCGTTCACGACGGTCGACGACTCGGTGAAGGGGCTGCGGGAGATCGCCCGCATCCCCGGCATCCCCGGGCTGCCGCCGCTCGACGCGGACGCGGTGGAGGAGATCATCCACCGGCCGTCGCTGGACCTGCTCGGCCTGAACGGCTGATCCGGCCGTTCCTCCGAACCTGCCGGTACGGTGCCGGGGTCATCCCCCTGTCGCCCGGCACCGACCGGCAGCCGGGCCGCCGCGCCATCACCCATGTGTCCCAGCGCGGCGGCCCGGACCCCTCCGGCGACCAGTACCGGAGCCGACACACCCCTCTCCGTACCGCTCCGCCTGGAGGAACCCCGCCATGACCGCAGCCGTCCCGCCCCGCGGAACCGACCGCTTCGATCTGACCGGCCGCACCGCGGTCGTGACCGGGGCCGCCCGCGGCCTCGGCCGGTCCTTCGCCGTCGGCCTCGCGGAGGCGGGCGCCGATCTGGTCCTCGTCGACCTGCCCGGGGCCCAGGGCGTCGCCGAGACCGCGGCGGCGATCGAGGCACTCGGCCGCCGGTGCCGCACCTACGGCCAGGACCTCGCGGACATCGACGCGCTGCCCGGCTTCGTCGACGCCGTACGCGCCGAGACGGGCCCGCTGCACATCCTGGTCAACAACGCGGGCACCGCGGCGCTGGAGCGCTTCAACGAGATCACCCCGGCGAGCTGGTCGCACATCATGCGGGTCAACGTCGACGCCGTCTTCTTCCTCAGCCAGCGCATCGCCGAACACATGACGGCGGACTCGGTCGCCGGCCGCATCATCACCATCACCTCGAAGAACGCCCTGGTGGCGGAGGCCGGCCTGGCCCACTACAACGCCTCCAAGGCCGCCGCCCAACTGCTCACCGAGACCCTCGCGGTCGAGCTCGCCCCGCACGGCATCACCGCCAACACCCTCGCCCCCGGCATGGTCGAGACCCCCATCGACGGCGAATTCCCCTTCGACCGGGAGGCCTTCGAATCCGCGTACCGCGAGCGCATCCCGCTCGGCAGGTACGCGCAGCCCGACGAATGCGTGGGCGCGCTGCTGCTGCTCGCCTCCGACGCCGGGGCGTATCTCACCGGGGCCCGCATCGTCGTCGACGGGGGAGTGCTGGCCGACCAGATGCCGCGGATGCGTTTCATGCCGCCGTACCGCAACACGATCTGACCGCGACCGACCGGCAGTCGGTTCCCCCGAGCACGCATCGACAACGCGAGGAGCGCCTCCGACATGTCCGTCAACGCATCGTCCCCCGCTCAGCCCTCTGCTTCACCCGCTGCTTCGTCCCGTCGGAATCTGCTTCGGGCTTCGGGGCTGGCCGGTCTGGTCGTGGCCGGTTCGGCCGTGGCCGCCGGTTCCGCCCAGGCCGCGCCGTCGCACACCGGCGAGGTACTCCGTGTCGACACGGTCGCAGCACTGCGCGCGCTGAACACCAAACCCCTCGACGACGGCACCCAGGTCCTGATCGCCGGCTACCGCACCCCCGGCGACGGCGGCACCATGGCCGTGCGCTGGGACAGGAAGTCCACCGCCGCACACAACGGCGGCACCGTCATCGCCCCGCAGAACGCGAAGACCGGCCGCTGGCACCAGCTCCACACCGGCACCCTCGACTTCCGCACCTTCGGCCACTTCGACGCCAAGACCCCCGCCGACGCCGCCCTCGACGCCATGATCGCCGACCCGGGCGTCCACCGCATCGAAGCCCACACCGACCTCCTGTTCACCCGACGCCACCTCTTCGACCGCTCCCACATCGAACTCGACTTCGGCGGCCACCGCATACGCACCGAAGGCATCGAGAAGAACACCCACGACAACCCCTTCGGCGCCGTCCTCTCCTTCCGCGGCACCGTCACCGACACCACCGTCAAGCACGCGCTCCCCGGCAAGGTCATCGAGCTGACCGACACCTTCCCGGTCCCCGACGCCAAGGCGTTCGCGGTCGGGCAGTGGTGGACCGTGCAGGTGGACCCGGTCGCGGGCGGGGGCGGTGACGAGCGCGAACTGCAGAAGCTGGTCGAGATCACCGAGATCGTCGACGCCGGACACATCCGGATCGGCTACCTCAACGGCTGGGAACTCGCCGCCGGCCGCAACCTCACCTGGACCCGCGTCGAACCGGTCCGGGACACCCACATCCGCAACATGGTCTTCGAGGGCGCCGGCCCCGACGAGTACACCGGCTCCCACCCGGTCAGCTTCGAGTACGCCGTGGGCTGCGACGTCTCCGGCATCCACGCCACCGGCACCTTCTGGCCGGTCGTCATGCGCCGCTGGTGCACCCGCTTCCGCACCGAGGACTGCTCCCTGAAGAACCCGCCCACCGTCGAGTACGGCGGCGCGGGATACCTCACCCAGCAGATCTACTGCCTGTACGGACGGGTCGCGGACTGCACGACCAGCAATGTCCGCCACCTCAACGACCTCACCGCCTCCGCGTACTGCACCGTCGTGAACTGCCACGGAGACGGCGACGACGCGGGCGGCAACCCCTTCACCACGCACGGGCAGTACGAGCACGATCTGCTCTTCGACGGCAACTCCGGCCTGATGGACATCGCCAACTCCGGTGCGCAGTGGGGCATTTCGGCGAAGAGGATCACGGTGCGCAGACATGTCTGCTCCTGGTTCACCGCCAACACCAAGATCACCGACCTGACCCTCGAAGACATCACGGTGATCGCCCGCCCCACCTTCGACCAGGCCGGCACCCTCACGGTCAACGCCGACGGCGCCCAGGTGCGCGGCTGCACCGCGAAGACCTTCGCGGTCGCCCAGCGCTCCGCGCGTTCCACCCGGCCCACCACCATCAGCGACTGCTCCTTCGAGCCGCCCGCCGGAGCCGTCCTCGTCCAGACCCCGGTCACCGCGCCCGTGCACTTCGTACGCTGCACGTTCAAGGGCGTCGACGGTGCGATCCTGCGCGGGGCGGGCCCCGTCCACTTCACCGACTGCACGGTCACCGGTGCGGAGAACGCGGCCCCGATCTCGGTCGGTTCGGCGGATCTGCGGATCGACGGCGGCAGCTACGACAACACCGGCATCGAACTCAGTGCCGTGCGCGACCAGCGGATCACCGTCACCGGCGGCACCCGCCTCACCGGCAGCAACAAGGCCCGGGCGCTGCTCGGCCGGGCCGTCGGCGAGGGGCGGACCACCTGGGACATCAACGGTCTCAGCAGCTCCGCCTCCGGCCCGGACACCGCCCATGTCCGCATCGCCGACGGGACGAACCACTACGCGGCGACCGGCAGCCGCTTCACCGGCGGCACCCTCCACCTCGCTCCGGACGCCCTGGCCTCGGTCCTGCACACCACGTGTGTCGAGGACGGCACGAAGCGCAGCGCGATGCCGGCCGACGGCGACAAGGTGCGCACGGACGGGAACCTGATCCTGTGACCGCCACGATCCGCACCGCCACCCCGGCCGACGACCCGGCCCTGGCCGCCCTGTGGCGGCGCTGCTTCGACGCCCCGCAGATCGCCGACCTGCACGCCCTCGACCCGGACCGCCACCGTCACACCTTCGTCGCGCAGGGCGCGGACGGAGAGGGGATCGACGCGGTCGTCGTCTACGTACCGAGGCTGATCCGCGACGCGGACGGCACCCCGCAGCGGGTCGGCGGCATCGGCAGCGTCGCCACCCGCCCCGAGGCCCGCGGCCAGGGGCTGGTGCGCCGGCTGCTGGAGGCGGCGGAGCACACCATGACGGCCGAAGGGTGCGCCTGGTCGCTGCTGTTCACCGGGACACCGGGCGTCTACCGGGGCTCGGGATGGCAGGAGTTCGCCGGCACGTACACCGAGGGAACCCTCGCGCCCTCGCCCGCCGCCGGGGAATTCCGGATCCGCCCGGCCACCGTGCGGGACACCGCCGAGGTGGCCGCCCTGCACCGGGCGTACAACGCGGACCGGCCGCTCAGCTCGGTGCGGGCGGCCGAGGACTGGGCGGTGCGGGTGCCCGCCTGGTACGGGCCGCTCGACCGGTCGCTGGTGGCCCAGGACCCCGTGTCGGGGGCGCTCGCCGGCTGGCTGGTGGCCGGGCACGAAGGGGAGTACCTGGAGGTGCGGGAGTTCGCGGGCGCCCCCGAGAGCCTGGAAGGGCTGTTCGCCGCCGCCGGAGAACGGGGCAGGGCGGCCGGTCTGAGCCGGGCCCGGGTCCGGCTCCCCGACGGTCCCGGGGTCCGGGCCGCGCTGCCGGTGCTGCTGGCGGACACCTGGCGGGTGACCGAGCGAGTGGGCATGGCACGCCCGTTGCACGCCACCGAGGAATCGGTGCGTGCCACGGTCACGGCACCCGGCGCGGTCCACTGGTACGGCGACTGCTTCTAGGCCGTGTCCGTAACGTCCCGCCGTACGCCGGAGGGCGTCGCGACCCAGGCGGGACTTCGCGAGGCGGGCGGGGCGTCGCGAGGCGGGCGGGACTTCGCGAGCCGGGCGGGACTTCGCGAGCCAGGCAGGACTTCGCGGGCAGGGCGGGACTTCGCGGGCACGGCCCCGGGCCCTTCGTTCGGATCGGGCCGGACCGGGCACCGGGGCACGCGGATCCCGGCATGATCCGGACGGAAGACCCCGGGAGGGGCGTACGGCGCCCCTCCCGGGGCGGGCTCGCCGTCAGCGGCAGGGCGTGAGCAGAAAACGCCCCACCAGCCCCGCCCCCGCGTCCAGCCGGCGGCGGAACTCCTCGGCGAGCAGCGGAACCTCACGCAGCCGCCAGAGCACCAGCGCCGTCGACCAGGCCGCCTCGCGGGCCCGTTCCAGGCTCCACGAGCCGAACAGATGGGTGAGCGGGTCCGCCAGTTCCAGCAGTTCGGGGCCCGGCAGCAGATCCTCCCGGATCCGCTCCTCCAGCATCAGCAGAAGATCGCCCACCCGGTCGAACTCCTCCTCCAGATCGGGCGGGGCGCAGCCCAGCGTGCGGCAGGTGTCCACCACCGCGAGCGGCAGGTCGTGGCCGATGTGCGCGTTGATGCCGGACAGGGCGAACTGCGGCGGCCGTACGCCCGGATGGTGGCGGTACTGGAAGAGCGGACGCCAGCAGTCGGGCGTCCGCTCTCCCGCCGCGGCGTCGATCACCGCCAGGTAGCGCTCGGCCAACCGCACATCCAGCGTGGCGGCGGCCCGCCGGTCCGGGAACGCGCCACCGGTGATCTGCCGCCCGACGGTCTCGGTGACCGTCAGATAGACGCGGTGGAAGACGGCCACCCCGTCCTCCGCCCCGCCCACCGGCGGCCGGACGGGGCGGAGCGCCCGCATCCGGCCGATCACCCGGTCGATGCCGGGGGCAGCGGTGAGGACCGGTCCGTCTCCCGCCGGGAGCTCCTGCGTCTGCTCGTACTGCGCCATGCGGGCAGCGTTCCAGCCGGGCACCCGCCACGGCAGCGCCGGGCCGGGGGTTCATCTCAATGGGCGAACGGCCCCGCTCCGCCGTGCCGGGGGCGCGGCCGGGCGGACCGGCTCACTGATCGCGCTGCGCTCGGTGCGCGGCGACGCGTACGCGGGTCCCGCAGCGGGGCGAGCAGTAGCGCTGCGGCGACCGGCGGCCGGTGTCGACGAAGTAGTTGCGGCATCCGGGTGCCGCGCACCGTCCCCAGGCGCAGTACCCGCGCTCGCTGAACCAGAGCGCGAGCGCGAGGGCGGCCGTGGACAGGAGCCAGCGTGCTGGTTCCGTGCCCTCGGGCGCCCGGGAGTGGAGCGACCAGGGGCGTCCGGGCAGACGGACCAGGCGGGGACGGGCCGGGTAGCGGTCGAGCAGATCGTTGATCGCGTCGGCCGCACGGTCCTCGTCGCTCAGCTCCAGAATCCCGACGAGCGACGCCGCGGCGTCCCGCAGTTCCCCTGCGGCGGTCCCGGTGAGGGCGAGGGGCGGGCCGCCGTGGCGTTCCACCACGGCCTGCAGATCGGCCGCGCTCGCCGGGACGTCGTCCTGGACCGTGTTGATCAGGTCGGTCAGGAAGTACAGGCCGCGGGGGTTGTCGTCACCGGGTCCATTGCCGCTCATCGCGTCTCCTCTGCTCTGCGCCGTGCTGCTGCTCCGCGCGTGCTGCCCGACCTCATGGTAACGTCAATTTCAGAAGTTAGTCGTTACCTGGTCGATCGCGCATGTGCACGGGGAGAATCATGACTGTTCCGTCGAAGGTGTCCGTACTGCTGGTCGGGGGCGGACCGGTCGGCCTGACCATGTCGGCCCTGCTGTCCGGCCACGGCGTCGACCACCTGCTGGTCGAGGCCCGCCCGAAGACGTCGAGCCACCCGAAGGCACGCGGAGTGTCGGCACGGTCCATGGAGATCTTCCGGCGGATGGGCCTGGAGGAGCGCATCCGGGAGGCCGGCCTCCCGGCGTCCCAGGTCTTCTTCTACCGGGGCCGCGACCTCGTCGATCCGGATTTCGTCCGGACCGGACTGGCGCACGGCCCACTGGAGGACGAGCAGGAGCACACCCCGTCACCGGGCCTGATCTGCTCCCAGGACGTGCTGGAGCCCATCCTCCGGCGGCGCGCCCAGGACCTGGCCGGTTCGCGGGTCCGGTTCGGCATGCGGCTGCTGTCCCTGGCCGACGACGGCCACGGCGTGACGGCCGCGGTCGAGGACACCGCCACCGGGGACCGGCACTCCGTGCGCGCGGACTGGGTCGTCGGCTGCGACGGCGCCTCAAGCACCGTACGCACCGGGGCGGGAATCGCGATGGAGGGCCCCACCGGTCTGGGCCGGTACCTCAGCGTCCGCTTCGAGGCGCCGCTGGGCGAGGCCGTGGCCGACCGCGCGAGCGCCTCGTACTTCCTCACGGTGCCGGGAGGCGGTGGCTTCATGGCCGTCGACAACGACCGGCACTGGATCTACCAGCACCCGCTGGGCCCGGAGAAGGAACAGTGGCCGGACCTCTCCGACCACGGTGACCTGGCCCGGCTCATCCGCACCGCGGCGGGCATCCCCGACCTGGACGTGACCGTGCGTTCCACGATGACCTGGCGGATGGACGCCCGGCTCGCCGCCGCCTACCGCGGCTCGCGCGTGCTGCTGGCGGGCGACGCGGCCCACGCGATCCCGCCGTCCGGCGGGCACGGAATGAACACCGGCATCGGGGACGCCGACAATCTCGCCTGGAAGCTCGCTGCCGTCGTCGCCGGACACGCCGGCGAAGCCCTGCTCGACACCTACGAGGCCGAACGACGGCCGGTCGCCCGCCAGATCCTCGACATCTCCACCGACAACGCCCGCAACCGCACGGGCTACCGCATCGACGACGAACTCCTGCTGACCGCCGACTATCGCTCCACCGCCGTCGTCACCGGCACCGGAACGGACGGCCGTGCCACCGCGCTGGATCCCACGGGCCTCCACCCGGACTGCGCCCCCGGCCGGCGGGCACCGCACGTCCGGCTGGTCGGCGGGCCGCCCGGAGTCACCTCCACGCTCGACCTCGTCGGCCCCGGTTTCACCCTCCTCACCAGGACGGACAGCCCGGCCTGGCGGCAGGAGGCCGATGCCGTCCGCGCGGCGACCGGCATCCCGGTCGTCGCCCGCGCCCTCGACACCGGGGCGCAGCGGGAAGCAGTGCCCGGACAGTGGGCCGGGCTCCGCGGCACGGCGGAAGCGGACGGCGCCGTCCTCGTACGTCCCGACGGGCATGTCGCCCTGGTCGCACCCGGCTCCTCGCGCCCGGCGCTCGCCATGACCCTGCGCCGCATCCTGTCCGCCGGGTGAGCGCCCCCCGGCGGGAGGCCCTACGGCTTCTCGTCGGGCTTCCGGGCGGCTTCGTCGTCGTACGCCGACGTGCCCGAGTCCAGCAGGGGCTCCTGGGTCTTGAGATGTGCCGGCGCGAAGGCGCGCAGCACGTGATAGCCGGTGATCACCACGATGGTGCCGAGCGCGATCCCGCTCAGTTCGAAGTTGTCGGTGATCTTCAGGCTGACCCCGCCGACGCCGATGATGATGCCCGCGGCGGCCGGCACCAGGTTCAGCGGGTTGCGCAGATCGACCTTGGCGTTCAGCCAGATCTGGGCGCCGAGCAGGCCGATCATGCCGTAGAGGATGACGGTGATGCCGCCGAGCACCCCGCCGGGGATGGCGGCGACGACCGCGCCGAACTTGGGGCAGAGGCCGAAGAGCAGGGCGAAGCAGGCGGCGGCCCAGTACGCGGCGGTGGAGTAGACCCGGGTCGCGGCCATCACGCCGATGTTCTCCGAGTACGTGGTGTTCGGCGGACCGCCCACCGCGGTCGACAGCATCGACGCGGCGCCGTCGGCGGCGATCGCGGTGCCCAGCTTGTCGTCCAGCGAGGCGCCGGTCATCTCGCCGACGGCCTTCACGTGCCCGGCGTTCTCCGCGATCAGCGCGATGACCACCGGCAGGGCGACCAGGATCGCCGACCACTCGAAGCTCGGCGCGTGGAAGGACGGCAGCCCGATCCAGTCGGCCTTGGCTACACCCGACAGGTCGAGCCGCCAGTGGTCCACGGCCTCCGCGCCGCCGGCCGGGGAGTGGATCTTGCCGAAGACCCGGTCGAGGACCCAGGACAGCGCGTACCCGAAGACCAGGCCGAGGAAGATCGCGATGCGCGAGAAGAAACCGCGCAGGCACACTACGGCCAGTCCGGTGAACAGCATCACCAGCAGGGCCGTCCACTGGTCCTGCGGCCAGTACGTCGACGCGGTGACCGGAGCCAGGTTGAAACCGATCAGCATCACGACCGCGCCGGTGACCACCGGCGGCATCGCCGCGTGGATGATCCGGGCGCCGAACCGCTGCACCGCGAGACCGGCGAGGAAGAGCGCCGCGCCGACGACGAAGACCGCACCGGTGACCACGGCACTGCTGCCGCCGCTCGCCCGGATCGTCGCCGCGACCCCGACGAAGGAGAGCGAACAGCCGAGGTAGCTGGGCACCTGGCCGCGGGTGGCCAGCAGGAAGATGGCCGTCGCGACACCCGACATCATGATCGCCAGGTTCGGGTCCAGACCCATGAGCACCGGCGCGACGAACGACGCCCCGAACATGGCGACCACGTGCTGGGCGCCCAGCCCGAACGTACGGGGCCAGGTGAGCCGTTCGTCCGGCCTGACCACGGCTCCCGGGGCGGGGGTCTTCCCGTCGCCGTGCAAGGTCCAGCGCACGCCGAGGCCCATGGTCGCTCCCTGAGTGTTGGGTGCGGAGCCGAGCGCCTCGCCGGGCACGTCGCTGCCGCAGAAATGATCAGCGCCATGGTAATGCCGGACCATGAGGTGTTCGCGGCCGGGCCGGGCCCTCCCGGACGCGGACGGCGCAGGTGAGGCGGGGGAGCGGGCCCGCCCGCCACCGCGACCGGTCAGGGACGCGGCTCGGTGGCCGCCGGACTTCGGGGACCGGCGTCCGGGGCACCCGCGTCGGAGGCCGGCGCCGCCCGGCGGTCGCCCGCCCGCAGCACCCCCGCCCCCAGCACCAGGCCGAACGCCAGCACCGTCACCAGGCCGAACGACACGACCAGCGAGGTCGCCTCGGCCAGCGAGCCGATCGCGGACGGGGCGATCAGCCCGGAGGTGTACGTGATGGTGGCGACGCCCGCGATCGCCTGGCTCGGGTTCGGACCGCTGCGCCCGGCCGCCGCGAAGGCCAGCGGCACGACCACGGCCACACCGAGGCCGAGGAGCCCGAAGCCGCACATCGCCAGGACGGCGTCGGGCGAGGCGACCACGAGCAGCCCGCCGACCGTCGCGAGCACCCCGCCGACCCGTACGGTCCGGACCGCGCCGAAGCGGTCGACGACCTTGTCACCGGCGATCCGGGCGACCGCCATGGTCAGCGCGAACGCCGTCGTGGACGCCGCGGCGAGCCCCGCGGAGGTGTCCATGATGTCCCGCAGATACACCGCCGACCAGTCCAGACTGGCGCCCTCCGCGAACACCGCGCAGAAGCCCACCGCGCCGATGATCAGCGCCGACTTCGGCGGCAGCGTGAAGCGCGGTGGCGGCTCCTCGTCCGGTTCGCTGCGCAGATCCAGTACGTCCCGGCAGGCGATCAGGCCGAGCGCGGTGAGCACCAGGGCGGCCAGGGTGTGGTGCAGCCGGGCGTCGGTGCCCAGATGCGCGGCCACTGTTCCCGCCGCCGAACCGATCAGGGCGCCCACGCTCCACATCCCGTGCAGCCCGGACATGATCGACTTGTCCAGGCGGTTCTCCACCTCGACGCCGAGGGCGTTCATCGCCACGTCCGACATGCCGGCCGAGGCCCCGTACACGAAGAGCGCGGCGCACAGCGTCAGCAGGTTGGGTGCCAGCGCGGGCAGGACCAGCGCCAGCGTCCACAGGGCGAGCAGTCCGCGAAGTGCGGTCTTCGCGCCGAAGCGATGGCTGATCGCGCCGGCCAGCGGCATCGCGAGCGAGGCGCCGATCGCCGGGAAGGCGAGAGCCAGGCCGAGCTGGCCGGCGCTGACCCCGGCGTGGTCCTGGATCCAGGGCACCCGGGTGGCGAAACTGCCGGTCACCGCGCCGTGCACGGTGAAGACCGCGGCGACGGCGAACCTGGCCCGCCTCACCTGCGCCATGCCGAAGCCCGCGTCTGTGGAATCCGCTGTCATACCGCCGTGCCCTCCCCTGGGAGTCTCTCTCGGAATTCGCTGTCTCCGGTGGTCCCGGTGCCCGTCTCCACGGTGCGCGCAGTAAACTATCAGGAACCCTGCCTGATAAATAGTGGGTCCGTACGTCGAGTACGTCAGCGATCCGTACGTCAGCGATCTGGAAGGATCCCGGCATGCCCGCATCACCGAGCACCGCACGGGCCATCAACGACCGGCTCGCCCTGCGACTGCTCCAGCAGGACGGCCCGCTGACGGCCACGCAGCTGAAGGCCCTGACCGGCCTCTCCCGGCCCACCGTCGCCGACCTCGTCGAACGGCTCCAGGGAGCCGGTCTGATCAGGGTCGTCGGCGAGGCCGGCGCCGAGCGCCGCGGCCCCAATGCCCGGCTGTACGGGATCGCCGCCGACCGGGCCCATCTCGCCGCGCTCGACGTACGCACCCGCAGTGTCGCCGTGGTCGTCGCCGATCTCGTCGGCACCACCCTCGCCGAGGCCACCCTGCCCATCGGCAGCGACACCGACACCGAGGCCGCCGCCGAACAGGCCGCCGCGCTCCTGGAGCGCACCGCGCGCGAGGCCGGCGCCGGCCCGCTGCACAGCGTCGGTATCGGAGCGCCCGGACTGATCGACCCGGTCACCGGCGAGCTGCGCGACACCAGCGGGCTGCCCGCCTGGCACCGGCGGCTGGTGCGGGTGCTCCAGCAGCGGCTGCCCGCGACCGTGCTGGTCGAGAACGAGACCAACCTCGCAGCGGTCGCCGAACACCGGGGCGGAGCGGCCGCCGACCGCGACACCTTCGTGCTCTTCTGGCTCGGCCACGGTGTCGGGGCCGCCGTCATGCTGGACGGGAAACTGCGCCGGGGAGCCTCCGGCGGAGCGGGCGAGATCGGCTTCCTGCCGGTGCCCGGGACGGCCGGTGCGCCGTCCGCGCTCAACTGCGACGGCGGCTTCCACTCCCTGGTCGGCTCCGCCCCGGTCTGTGAACTGGCCGCCGCCCACGGCATCGCCGTGCCCCCGGGCGAGGCCGAGGGCGACAAGGAACCGGGAGCGGCGTCGGCGGTGCGGGCCGCACTGGCCGGGGAGGGGGACCACGAGGCGTTCCTGGACACCCTCGCCGAACGCCTCGCGCTGGGCGCCGCCGCCGTCGCCTCGGTCCTCGACCCGGGCTGTGTGCTGCTGGCGGGCGAGGTCGGCCACGCGGGCGGGGCCGACCTCGCGGCACGGGTCGAGGAACGGCTGACCCGGATGTCACCGCTGCGCACCGAGGTCAGGGCCGGCCTGCTGGGCGGCGCGGCGGTGCTCCGCGGCGCGCTGCTCGCCGCCCGGGACGCGGCCCAGGACGAGCTGTTCGCACCGGCGGGTCAGGGCCTCCCGTCCGGATCACGCCGGGCTCGCTGATCCGGCCTGCACCGAACGAAGGACCCCGGCCCCGGACGGCGGAGAGCCCGGCGGTGACCGGGGGCGGACCGGTCACCGCCGGGCGGCTGCGGGAGGGGCGTCAGCAGCCCCCGAGGTCCTGCCAGGCCCCCCAGTCACCGGTGGAACCGGGCTCCTCGCCCTTCGTCCACCACTTGGCCCTCCACTGGTGCGTGCCGTGGGAGACGGCCGTACCGGCGCCGTACTCGGAGCCCGCGCTCCAGACGGGCGCGGTGCAGCCGCCGCCACCGGGCTCCGGGCCGGTCGACGGGTCCGGCGAGGGGGTCGACGTCCCGGTGCCGGGGTCGACCGGGGTGGTGCCGCGCGCCAGGTCGGCGGCGAGGGCGTACGACTTCCCGCCGAAGGCCACCGTCCAGTTCGACGGAGTCGAGGTGGGCAGGTAGTAGACGAAGTCGAGCTCGACCGAGGCGCCGGGGGCCAGGCTCTGCCAGGCCGGCAGCTTCAGCGAGACCCGGTTGTAGTCGCCCCTGAGCCCGCCGATGTTGTCGGCGGCGGTGTGGTCGCTGCGCACGATCGTCGTGCCGAAGCCCGACTGGTCCTTGGCGTTGGCCGGCGCGGACGTCGCGTAGTCGAACCGGAACTCCGTGGAGCCGGGCAGGGTCGCCCTCGTGTTGTTGGTGATCCTCAGCTTGGGGCTGATCGGGTAGTTGGAGTCGCCGAGCGGGAACTGGCCGAAGGACACATCGATGTCGAGCGCCTCGGTGGGCAGATCGATGGTGGACCGCTTCGCGCCGTACGGGGTGGCCGACTTGAACCTGTCGTACATCGCCGAGGTCAGCGTGGCGCCCGGCTCGTACTGGCCCTTGGCGGCGTTCCAGCCGTAGTCGCCCGCGAGTTCCCAGATCATGGTGCCGCCGATGCCCCTGTCGACGACGTAGTCGGCCTTCGCGGCGACCGACTCCTCGTCCTCGGTGGACAGGAAGACCTTCTTCTCGGCGTTCCAGAGCCAGGGCGCGACCAGCGTCGAGTCGTACTTGCGGGCGTAGGTGCCGGTCAGCTTCGTGTCGGCGGGGAATCCGTAGTCGGTGACGTAGTCGCCGACGACCCCCTTCTCCAGGTTCTTCGCGTGCCACATGGGGTTGGAACCGGCGGGCGACTCCTTGCCCGCGGTGTCCAGGTCGTGCCAGAGGTTGTCGATGCCGACGGCGCCGTCACCGCACTTGGTCAGACCAGCGCCGGCCGGGCAGTCGGTGGTGGCGGCCCGGCCCCACAGCCCGTCCGTGCCGCCCTGCACGTTCTTGAAACCGCGGGTGTAGTACGGCAGGCCGATGTTGATCCGGCCGGACGGCATCGAACCGCGGAAGTAGTGGTACGCCCAGTCGGTGTTGAGGTAGCCGGTGCCGCCGTACTGCGAGGTCGAGTAGACGCCCGCCTGGGCGAGTTCGGCGTCCTTCCCGTCGTCGAAGAGCGCGGCGTTGGGACCGACGTACTCGTTCCAGGCACCGTGCAGGTCGTACGACATGATGTTGACGTAGTCCAGGTACTTCTGGACCTGGAAGGTCTCCATCCCGCGCAGCAGATAGCCGGACGAGGGCGCTGCCACGCTCAGCAGGTAGTGCGTGCCGTCGGCGGCGGACGCCCGGTCGAGCTTCTCGCGCAGCGTCTTCATCAGCGCGGCGTAGCCCTTGACCAGACCGGCCCGGCGCGCGTTGGAGAGCGTCCGGTCCAGCGGGTTGCCCGAGTCCTTCATGGTCGTGGGGTACTCGTAGTCGATGTCCACGCCGTTGAAGCCGTACTTCTCGACGAACGCGACGGCGGAGTCGGCGAAGGTGTCGATACCGGCCTGGTTGACCGAGCCGTCGGTGTTGGTCGCCATCGAGTAGAAGCCGCCGGAGTCCACCCGCCTGCCGCTGTCGTCGAAGTAGCCGCCGGTCTCGGCCCAGCCGCCCACCGACACCATGGTCTTCACGTTCGGGTGCTTCTTCTTGAACTTGCTCAGCAGGTTGAAATGGCCCTTGTAGGCGAGGTCCGGGTCCATCTCGGCGCCCGCGACACCCGGCCAGGTCATGCCGGTCGAGGCGTTGTCCGGCCCGTCGGCGCCGACCGAGAGCTTGTTGGCGCCGTCGACATGGGCGAACGCGTAATTCAAATGGGTGACTTTGTCCCAGGGGATGTCGGGGACGAGATAGGCGGGTCTGCCGTCCTTGCCGGTCCGCCAGTCCGTGAAGTATCCGATGACCCGCCGCTGGTGGTCGGCGCCCATCCTCTCGCGGCCCTCGGTGTCGTAGACGGAGCAGTAGGGGACGGCGACGCCGGGCGTCTCGTAGAGCCCGTCGGGGCGACAGGACTCCTGGTCGGCGGCGGCCGACGGGGTGGCGGCGAGCGAGCCCATCAGCAGACCGGCGACGGCTGCGCCGACCGTGAGCAGGGTGGCTCTCGCACGAGTGGGGGACAGCACGTTCGGTTCCTCCCGGGGAGGTTCGGCAGAACACGACTGACAAGGGGGTGGGGCGTGTCGGTGCCCCGGATGTGCGCACACCGCGGGGCCGCTCCTCGGAGGTGACGCAGAGATTAAAAGGACTAGACCAGTGCGTCAATAGGTCTGGACCTTTAAGGGTCAACTTCTTCCGCCGGGCCGTCCGCCGGATGTTCCCTGTGAGCCAGTCCACAGACACTCACCCGCATGGCCCACCGCCGGGCGTGGCACACTGATCGTGTACCAGCAGCAGCGCACTCCGGGGTCGGTGCAATTCCGAACCGGCGGTTATAGTCCGCGACCCGTCCGCATCCAGCGGCCGGTTGACCAGGTGAGATTCCTGGACCGACGGTTAAAGTCCGGATGGGAGGCAGTGCGCGGCGGGCCGTTTCGCGGGTACGCCGCCGTCGGCGGATGGTTTTTCGGGCGACCGATCCATCCGTGTTTTCCGGCTTTTCCGGCGTTCCCCCGTGGTGTTCCCGCTTCATCTGTCGTCATCGACAGGCCCCGGAGTCCGTGCCCGAAGAGGCAGGAGGACCCGGTGGACACCGCAGCCGACATCACCGCCATGCGCCGTGCGATCACGCTCGCCGCCCGCGGTCTCGGCTCCACCAGCCCCAACCCCGTCGTCGGCTGCGTCATCCTCGACGCCGCGGGCCGACAGGCCGGAGAAGGCTTCCACCAGCGGGCCGGCGGACCGCACGCCGAGATCCACGCCCTGCGCGAGGCGGGCGAGAGGGCCCGGGGCGGCACCGCCTACGTCACCCTCGAACCCTGCAACCACACCGGCCGCACCGGCCCCTGTGCCCAGGCGCTCACCGAGGCCGGCCTCGCCCGCGTCGTCTACGCCGTCGGCGACCCGGACCCGCAGGCCACCGGCGGTGGCGACACCCTGCGCGCGGCCGGGATCAAGGCCGAGCAGGGGCTCCTGGCGGACGAGGCCGAAGCGGGCAACGCGGCCTGGCTCACCTCGGTGCGCCTGGGCCGTCCGTACGTCCTGTGGAAGTACGCGGCGACCCTCGACGGCCGGATCGCGGCCGCCGACGCCACCAGCCGCTGGATCACCTCCGCCGCCTCCCGCGCCGACGTCCACCGGCTGCGCGCCGAGGCCGACGCCGTGGTGGTCGGCTCCGGCACCGCCCGCGCCGACGACCCGCAGCTCGGCGTACGCGGCATCGAGGACGCCGCGCAGCCGCTGCGGGTGGTCGTCGACACCGGCGCCACCGCCGTACGCCCCGGAGCCCGGGTCCTCGACGACACCGCACCCACCCTGATCGCCGTCGCCGAGGACGCCGACGCCGGACACCTGCCCGAAGCCGCCGTCCTGCGGCTGCCGCGTGCCGCCCACGGCCCCGGCCTGGACATCCCCGCCCTGCTCCGTGCCCTGCACGGGCGCGGCATCCGCTCCGTACTCCTCGAAGGCGGCCCGACCCTGGCCGGGGCCTTCGTCGCCGCGGGAACGGTCGACAAGGTCGTCGGCTATCTCGCCCCCGTACTCCTCGGCGCGGGCCCCGCGGCCCTCGCCGATGCCGGAATCTCCACCATCGCCGGGGCGTTGCGCCTCGATGTGACCGAGACCGTCCGCATCGGCCCCGATCTGCGCATCACCGCCGTCCCCGGCCCTGCCCGGAAGGGAAACTGAGTGTTCACCGGAATTGTCGAAGAACTGGGTGAAGTCGCCGCCGTCGAGAAGCTCGCCGACGCCTCCCGATTCCGCCTGCGCGGCCGAGTGGTCACCGAAGGCGCCAAGCACGGCGACTCCATCGCCGTCAACGGCGTCTGCCTCACCGTCGTCGACCTCGGCGACGGCGAATTCACCGCGGACGTCATGGCCGAGACCCTCGACCGGTCCAGCCTCGGCGCCCTGGACACCGGATCCCGGGTCAACCTGGAACGCCCCATGGCGGTCGGCGGCCGGCTCGGCGGACACATCGTCCAGGGCCATGTCGACGGCACCGGGCACATCGTCGAGCGCAGGATCTCCGAGAACTGGGAGATCGTGAAGGTCTCCCTCCCCGCGCACCTGAGCCGCTACGTGGTCGAGAAGGGCTCGATCACCGTCGACGGCGTCAGCCTCACCGTGGTGGAGGCCGGATCCGACTACTTCACCATCAGTCTCATCCCCACCACCCTCGCCCTGACCACGCTCGGCATCAAGGAGCCCGGCGACCCGGTCAACCTGGAGGTGGACGTCATCGCGAAGTACGTCGAGCGGCTGCTCGGCAACACCGCGCGGGAACCCGGGGAGCCGGTCCGGTGAGCGCCCTGCACTGGCTGAACTCGGAGGCGTTCACCGTCTTCGGGCAGCACATCATCTGGTCCGACATGATCGGCAACACCGTCGGGCTGATCGCCCTGACCCTGGGCTGGCTCCGCTCGATCTGGACCTGGCCCGCCCAGCTGCTGTCCGGCGTCGTGCTGGTCGCCGCCAACGCCTCCGTGCACCAGGCGGGCAGCGTCGGCAAGCAGGTCGTCGTGATCGCCGTGGCCGTCTGGGGCTGGCAGCAGTGGACCCGGGGCCGGCAGCAGGCCCAGGACGGCTCCATCGCCGTACGGTTCGCCACCTGGCGCGAGCGCGGCTACCTGCTCGGCGGCGCCGCCCTCGGCACCCTCGCCGTCGGCGGCCTGTTCACCGCGTTCCCCTCGCTCTCCTGGAGCCCCTGGGCGGACGCGTACATATTCGCCGGCACGCTCGTGGCGATGCTCGCCCAGGCCCGCGGCATGGTCGAGTTCTGGTTCGCCTGGCTGCTGGTCGACCTGGTCGGCGTACCGCTGAACTTCCACAGCGGGCTCGCCTTCTCCGGTCTCATCTACGTCGTGTACGGCGCCCTGGTCCTGTGGGGCATGCGCGACTGGTGGCTGCGTTCGCGGACACCCGCTCTGGAAGGAGCCACGGCATGACTGCCCAGCCCACCTGGTTGCACCGGGAACCCCCGAGCGCCGCGGAGGACCTCCGCCTCGACCCCGTCGAGCAGGCGATCCGCGACATCGCCGCCGGACGGCCGGTCGTGGTCGTCGACGACGAGGACCGGGAGAACGAGGGCGACCTCGTCATCGCGGCCGAGAAGGCCACCCCCGAGATCGTCGCGTTCATGATGAGCGAGTGCCGCGGCCTGATCTGCGCACCCATGGAGAACGACGAGCTGGAACGGCTCGCGCTCCCGCAGATGGTCGACCACAACACCGAGTCGATGCGCACCGCTTTCACCGTCACCGTCGACGCGTCCGCCGCCCACGGCGTCACCACCGGCATCTGTGCCGCCGACCGGGCCACCACGCTCCGGCTGCTGGCCGGCGGCGAGGCCGGCCCCGGCGACTTCGTACGCCCCGGCCACATCTTCCCGCTCCGCGCCCGCTCCGGCGGCGTACTGGTCCGCAACGGCCACACCGAGGCCGCCGTCGACCTCGCCCGGCTGGCCGGCCTGCGGCCCGCCGGGGCCATCGTGGAGATCGCCGGCGAGGACGGCGTGATGCTGCGGCTGCCCCAGCTCGTCCCGTTCGCCCGCAAGCACGGCCTCACGATCATCTCCATCGAGGACCTGATCGCCTACCGCCGCAGCTCCGAGCCGACCGTCCGCCGCGAGGCCGAGGTACGGCTGCCGACGGCCTTCGGCGCGTTCACCGCGTACGGCTACCGCTCCACCACCGACGGCGTCGAACACGTCGCCCTCGTCCACGGCGACCTCGGGGACGGCGACGACGTCCTGGTCCGGGTCCACTCCGAGTGCCTGACCGGAGACATCTTCCAGTCCCAGCGCTGCGACTGCGGGCCCCAGCTGCACGCCTCCATGGAGCGGATCACCGAGGAGGGCCGCGGTGTCGTCGTCTATCTGCGCGGCCACGAGGGCCGGGGCATCGGCCTGCTGTCCAAACTGCGCGCCTACGAACTCCAGGAGCGCGGCATCGACACCCTCGACGCCAACCTGGAGCTCGGCCTGCCCGCGGACGCCCGGGACTACGCGGCCGGCGCCCAGATCCTCATGGACCTCGGGGTGCACAGCCTGAGGCTGATGACCAACAACCCCGACAAGACGGCCGCGATCCTGCGGCACGGGCTCGCCGTCACCGGCCGCGAGCCGATGCCCGTCCAGGCCGGCGAGCACAATCTGCGCTACCTGCGCACCAAGCGCGACCGCATGGGGCACGACCTGCCCTGGCTCGACGCCGCCAAGGCGTCGACCTGCGGCAACCAGTAACGAATCACGGAAACGAGCGGCAGGAGAGACATGAGCGGCAAGGGCGCACCCGAACTGTCCGTACGCAACTGCGGTGACCTGCGCGTGGCGGTCGTCGCCGCGCAGTGGCACGAGAAGATCATGGACGGCCTCGTCGACGGCGCCCTGCGCGCCCTGCACGAACTCGGCATCGACGAGCCGACCCTGCTCCGGGTGCCCGGCAGCTTCGAACTCCCGGTCGTCGCCAAGGTCCTCGCGGGCCGCGGCTACGACGCGGTCGTCGCCCTCGGCGTGATCATCCGCGGCGGCACCCCGCACTTCGAGTACGTGTCCCACGGCGTCACCAACGGCCTCACCCAGGTCGCCGTCGACACCGGCGTCCCGGTCGGCTTCGGCGTACTCACGTGCGACACCGAGGAGCAGGCGCTCGACCGGGCCGGCCTCGAAGGGTCCAACGAGGACAAGGGGCACGAAGCGGTCACCGCGGCCGTCGCCACCGCCGCCACGCTGCGCACGGTCAGCGAGCCCTGGCGCTGAGCACAGGGCGCCGACCCCGTACTCTAAGACCATCATGGCGAACAAAACCTTCGAAGAGCTCTTCGCCGAGCTGCAGCTCAAGGCCGCCAACGGCGACCCCTCCACCTCCCGTACCGCCGAGCTCGTGGACAAGGGCGTCCATGCCATCGGCAAGAAGGTCGTCGAGGAGGCCGCCGAAGTCTGGATGGCCGCCGAGCACGAGAGCAAGGACGCCGCCGCCGAGGAGATCTCCCAGCTGCTGTACCACGTCCAGGTGATGATGGTCGCCCGCGGGATCTCGCTCGACGACGTCTACGCCCACCTCTGAGCCCTACCTCCGCACCCCGTACGTCCGCACCGGCACTCCCTCCTCGCAAAGGAACCTGACCTCATGCTGCGCATCGCCGTCCCCAACAAGGGTTCACTCTCCGGGCCTGCGATGGCGATGCTCCATGAGGCCGGCTACCAGCAGCGCAAGGAGTCGAAGGAACTCGTCCTCGTCGACCCCGAGAACGAGGTCGAGTTCTTCTACCTGCGGCCGCGCGACATCGCGATCTACGTCAGCTCCGGCCGGCTCGACATCGGCATCACCGGCCGCGACCTGCTGCTGGACTCCGGCGCGGACTCCGAGGAGATCCTCCAGCTCGGCTTCGCCCGCTCCACCTTCCGCTACGCCACCAAGCCCGGCACCGCCCAGGGCCCGCAGGACTTCGACGGCATGACGATCGCCACCTCCTACGAGGGCATCGTCGCCAAGCACCTCGCCGACGTCGGCGTCAACGCCTCCGTCGTCCACCTCGACGGCGCCGTCGAGACCGCCATCGAGCTCGGTGTGGCCCAGGTCATCGCCGACGTCGTGGAGACCGGCACCAGCCTGCGCAACGCCGGACTCGAAGTCATCGGCGAGCCGATCATGAAGTCCGAGGCCGTCGTCATCCGCCGTACCGGCGCACCCGACGACGACCCCAAGGTGCGGCAGTTCCTCCGCCGCCTCCAGGGCGTCCTGGTCGCCCGCTCCTACGTGATGATGGACTACGACTGCCGCGTCGAGCACCTGGAGCGCGCGGTCGCCCTCACCCCGGGCCTGGAGTCGCCGACCATCTCGCCGCTGCACCACGAGGGCTGGGTCGCCGTCCGCTCCATGGTCGCCGCCCGGGAGGCCCAGCGGATCATGGACGATCTGTACGACCTCGGCGCCCGCGCCATCCTCACCACCGCCATCCACGCCTGCCGCCTCTGACGGCCGGCCGCCCGGAAGACAGAAGAACACCATGTCCGCCCCCGCACCCCGGCCCGAACTCCCCACTCTCCCGGTCACGTTCCGGCCGACCCGAACCCGGGTGGTCCTGCTGAGCGTGGGGGCGCTGATGTTCCTCGTCATCACCGTCGTCGCGCTGACCCTGGAGCAGCTGAGTCCGGGGGAGCGGGCCAGCTTCGTCTTCACGGCGCTGCTGTTCTTCGGGGTGCTGGCGCTGCTCAGCCGCCCCAAGGTCGTCGCGAACGAGGACGGGGTGACCGTGGTCAATCTCACCCGGACGCGCCGGCTGTCCTGGGCGGAGATCCTCCGGGTCAACCTGCGCGTCGGCGACCCCTGGGTCTTCCTCGACCTCAGCGACGGGACCAGCATGCCCGCCCTCGGCATCCAGCCGGGAATCGCCAAGCAGCAGGCCATCCGCGACGCCCGGACGCTGCGCGCCCTCGCCGAGAGCCACGGCACCGGAACGGACATCGGCTGAGCCCCCTGCCCCGTACGGCCTCTTCTTGATTACTCTGGAGGGCGGCGGTGCCCCTGCGCACCCCGCCCCGCACCCAGAGGTCCACGAGACCGGCGGGGCTTTCCTGCGACCCAAGGAGTGACTCCTTCCAGCAATGGACGGATCGTCCGGTAGTACCTGCGCCGCCCCTTCCCCGGAGGCGGCGGCATGACCACCCCCCTGCTGCTTCTGAGCGCGGCATTCCTTCTCATCCTCGCCAACGGATTCTTCGTGGCAGCCGAATTCGGGCTCGTCACGGTGGAGCGGCCGGACGCCGAGCGCGCCGCCGCCGAGGGCGACCGGCGGGCCCGTACCGTCGTCGAAGCCCTGCGCGAACTCTCCTTCCAGCTCTCCGGCACCCAGCTGGGCATCACCATCACCTCACTGGTCGTCGGCATGCTCGCCGAGCCGGCGCTCGCCCAGCTGCTGGACGGCCCGCTCACCGCGACCGGGCTGCCCGACGGCGCCGTCCCCGGCATCAGCGTGGTGATCGGGATGATGGTGGCCTCCGCCGTCCAGATGGTGATCGGCGAACTCGTACCGAAGAACTGGGCGGTCTCCCGGCCGCTCCAGGTCGCCCGGTTCGTCGCCGGCCCCCAGCACCGTTTCTCCGCCGTGTTCCGGCCGGTGATCAGCCTGCTGAACACCGTGGCCAACCGGCTGGTGCGGCTGCTGGGCGTCGAGCCCACCGATGAACTGGCCTCCGCCCGCACCCCCGGGGAGCTGGTCTCCCTGGCCCGGCACTCGGCCGAGGCCGGCACCCTCGAACAGGACACCGCGGACCTCTTCGTACGGACCCTGTCGCTCGCCGGACTCACCGCCCAGCACGTCATGACCCCACGGGTGAAGGTCAGCGCCCTGCAGTCCTCGGCGACCGCACAGGACGTCCTCAACCTCACCCGTGCCACCGGCCTCTCCCGCTTCCCCGTCTACCGGGAACGGATCGACGAGGTCGTCGGCATGATCCACCTCAAGGACGCGCTCGCCGTGCCCGCCCAGGACCGGCTGCGCACCCCCGCCGGACGGATCGCCGTACCGCCGCTGCTGGTCCCCGAGACCCTGCCCGTCGAACAGTTGCTCCAGCGGCTGCGCAACGAGCAGCCGATCGCCGTGGTGGTCGACGAGTACGGCGGCACCGCCGGAGTGGTCACCCTGGAGGACATCATCGAGGAACTCGTCGGTGAGGTCAGGGACGAGCACGACGCCGAGGGCGCCGACCGGCCCGAGCTGGCCCCCGCCGCCCCGGAGGAAGGCCGCCCGGCCTGGGACGCCGAAGGCAGCTGCCGGGTCCTCACCCTGCGCCGGATAGGACTCGACGTACCCGACGGACCGTACGAGACCGTGGCCGGACTCGTCGCCGATCTGCTGGGACGGATCCCCGCCCCCGGCGACCGGGCCGAGCTGCCCGGCTGGCGGATCTCCGTCCGCCAGGTCGGCCACTACCGGGCCGAGAAGGTCCGCTTCGTCCGCACGGCCGAGGCCCCGGCGGCCCAGGACGTCCTGGAGGCCGTGCGATGAGCCTGGTCCAACTGCTTTTCGCCGCACTCCTCGTGCTGGCGAACGGCTTCTTCGTCGGCGCCGAGTTCGCCCTCGTCTCCGTACGGCGCAGCCAGGTCGAGCCGCTCGCGGCGGCCGGTTCGGGCCGGGCCCGCCAGGTGCTGTACGGGCTGGAGAACCTGCCGCGGATGATGGCCGCCGCCCAGTTCGGCATCACCGTCTGCTCACTGACCCTCGGCGCCGTCGCCGAACCGACGGTCGCCCATCTGCTGGAGCCGGTCTTCCAGGCGGTCCACCTGCCCGAGGGCCTGATCCACCCGCTCGGCTACGTCCTGGCGCTCGTCTTCGTGGTCTTCCTCCACCTCGTCATCGGCGAGATGGTCCCGAAGAACCTCGCGATGGCGGCGCCGGAGAAGACCGCGCTCTGGCTCAGCCCCGGCCTCGTCGGCTTCGCCCGCGTCTGCCGTCCGGTCACCGTCGCGCTGGGCGCCTGCGCCCGGCTGGTGCTCAGGATCTTCGGTGTCGAACCGAAGGACGAGGTCGAGGCCGTCTTCACCAGCGAGCAGCTCAACCGGCTCGTCGAGGACTCCGGCCAGGCCGGACTGCTGGAGCCGGAGGCGCAGGAGCGGCTGGAGGACGCGCTGGAGCTGGGCAGCAGGCCCGTCACCGATGTGCTGCTCAGCCGGGCGTCCCTGGTGACCGTGGACCCGTCCGTCACCCCGCACCGGATCGAGGAGCTGACCGTACGCACCGGCTACTCGCGTTTCCCCGTGTGCGCGGAGGGCGGCGGCCCGTTCATGGGCTACCTGCACGTCAAGGATGTGCTGGACCTGGAGGACGGCGAGCGGGCCGTCCCCCAGCACGTATGGCGCCCGATGGCGACCGTACGGGCCGAGCTGCCCCTGGACGACGCCCTGACCGTGATGCGCAGGGCCGCCACGCACCTGGCACAGGTCGCCGACGCGTCCGGCCGGATCCTCGGCCTGGTCGCCATGGAGGACGTCCTGGAGATGCTCGTCGGCGAGGTGCGCGACCCGGCCCACCGGATCGCGGTGCCGCGCCGGGCGGCGGAACCCGCGGGCACCACGACCGGATACGGCGAACTCACCGCAGCGGTCCGCTGACCGCACCGTCCCGGTCCGCCGGAGGGGCCGTCACCCGGCCCCTCCGGCCACCGGGGCTCACAGGGCCGGCGGCTCCTGCTGCCCCCGGTCCACCGGCCCCCGGCCGGACAGCACCTCGCCGTACGCCTGCATCAGGTCCGGCAGCCGCAGCGTGGCCAGATCGTCCCGGCTCGGTACGGCCGCGTAGCCGGAGAGCCGGAGATCGCGGTAGGCGCAGCTCTTCTCGTACAGGGTGCGCAGGAACCTGCCGTTGCCCAGTTCGTCGATCCAGCCCTGCTCGACCACATGACCGCTGATGGATCGCAGCTCGTCCAGGGACTCCTCGTCCCACGCGTCGTCGTTCTCCGCCGCCAGCACCTCACCGATCGAGGTGAGCTCCAGCGGCCGGTAGCTCGGGAAGTCCACCCGGGTGGTGAAGCGCGAGGAGAGCCCCGGATTGGTGGCCAGCAGCCGGTCCATGCCCTCCGGATAGCCCGCGAGGATGACGACGAGATGGTCCCGGTTGTCCTCCGCGCGCTTGAGGAGGACCTGAAGTGCCTCGTCGCCGTACGCGTCGCCCTTGCTGTAGCCGCTGTTGGCGAGGCTGTACGCCTCGTCGACGAAGAGCACCCCGCCGAGCGCCGAGTCGATCAGCTCATTGGCCTTGACCGCGGTCTGGCCGAGGAACTCGCCCACCAGATCGGCCCGTTGGGCCTCGACCAGATGGTCGCCGCCGAGCAGCCCCAGCGCGTAGAAGACCCGGCCCAGAATCCGGGCCACCGTGGTCTTGCCGGTGCCGGACGGGCCCGAGAAGACGAAATGGCGCTTCGGCGGCTGCACGGGAAGCCCCTGGCCGGCCCGCAGCCGCGCCATGTTCAGCTGCGCGGACAACGCCTTGACCTGGCGCTTCACCGGCTCCAGCCCCACCATCCGCTCCAGCTCGGCCAGCGCCTGGGCGAGCAGCACCGGATCGCTGGGCCCCGCCGGGAACGGGGACGCCGGCTGACCGGGTACCGCCGCTCTGCGCCGCGTCCCGCCGGACGGCGGCGGCATCCCGACGTCCACGAAACCGGGCGCCTCACCGCCGGGCCGCAGCTCCCGCCCGTCCACCGGATCGGCGCCGAGCAGCGGATCCGTGTCCGGCTGCGCCTCCGATACGGTGCCGTCAGTGCCGAGCCCGGCCAGCGACACGGCGGCCAGGCCAGCCGCCTCGTCGGAGCCCTCCAGGCCGTCGTAGTCCGCGATCGCGGCGAGCCGCGCCGAGGTGTCCATGAACGCGGGGTCGATCCGGTGCACCGCCCGGTAGAGCGGCAGGGCGGCGGCGCTGCGGCCGGTGCCCTCGTGCGCACGGGCCAGCCAGTAGCGCAGTTCCTTGCGCTGCGGCTGCTCGCTGCGGCAGCGCATCAGCGCGGTGGAGAGCAGCGGCTCGGCCTGCCCGTACATCTCCAGACGCACCCGGGCCATCCCGCCGAACAGCCCGGCCTCGATGCCCAGCAGCGGATCGTCCACCAGCTGCTCGGTGTTGCGTACGAGCTGTTCCCAGTCCTTGACCAGGTACGAGCGGCAGGCGTGCAGAAAGCGCACCTGCGGGTCGGTGTCCACCGGCGGCAGGCCCGCGAGCGCCCGGTCCAGTTCGGGAACGTGGCGGCCGTCCAGCCAGTGCGAGGCGTGCGCCAGCAGCAGGTCCCGTGCGCTCTCCAGGACCGGCTGCACCCACCAGCCCAGCCAGTACCAGGAGTTGAGCGTGCGCCGGTGCCGGGTGCGCTGCTCGCCGAAGCGTTCGCGATGGCGGTACATGTGCAGCAGCGCCGCGGTCGTGTCGACCCTCAGCGCATGGAGGCCGAGCCAGCCGTCCGCCATGCCGGGATCGAGCCGGACCGCGGCCCTGAACTCCTCCTCGGCCTGTGGGTAGGCGCCCATGGTGTAGGCGTCCACGCCGCGCAGCCAGGCGAGGTCGGCCGGGGCCTGTGCGCCCTGAGTGCCGATGTCCATCTGGTCCCCCACAAACCGTGCCCCCAGGATGTCCCGCCGCACGATTCTGCCCACCCGGGCGCGCCGAATCACTTTGCCACGGACGGGAATTGACCGCACCGAGAGGCATCGTACCTGCGCAGGGAGTGTGCGACTAAGAGCGCCGCAGGCCGAAGGGAGACCGTGACCCAGGGTGAGCGGAATCCGTCGGACGGGTGTGGGGGAGGGGGTGCGAGGGCAGAACGAAGCCCCCGATCACGGGGGAACAATCGGGGGCTTCGCGTCTGCGAGGGCTCCGAAAAGCCGCACATTGAGAACGTAAGACCTGTACCGCCCCCGGGTCAAGCGGAGTTGAGGTACTTGCCGGGCGATTTCTCACCATTCAGTACGGCGGTGTCACGCGCTCACGGTCCGTGACGGAATGGTTCGTTCCTGCTGCTGTTCCGGGTCCCTCCAGCAACTCGTATCCCACCGGCAACTGCCGCACCAGAGTGTCCGCGTGGGAACGGGAAGGGTCGGCCGAGAAGTGCTCCGCCTCGGCCGCCGTCCACCCGTCCCAGAACTCCGAGAGCGCGGGCCCGTCCCTGCGGCGGCCGCGCTCCCAGGACCGTGCGGCCGGCAGGTCCATCCACAGCAGCCCGGCCAGGTGCGGCCGCAGTGCCCGGCGGCCGGCCCCGACGCCCTCGATCAGGACCACCGGCGCGGGCTCCAGCTCGCGCGGCGCCCCGAAGCTCCGCGCGGTCCAGTCGTACGGCGCGTACCGCGCGCGCTCACCGCGCTCCAGCGGTACGAGCACCTGTTCCCGCAGCCGGTCCGTCCAGGTGAAGAAGGACTCGTGCGTGGCCACGTCGTCCAGGTGCAGGACGGGGGCGTCACCGAGTGCGGCGGCCAGGCGGGCGGCGAAGGTGCTCTTCCCCGAGCCCGCGTGGCCGTCGACGGCGATCAGCCGGACCGGTCCGCAGGACGACGCCAGGATGCGCAGCCGCCGGGCGAGGGGCGAGAGGTCGTTCATGGACACCAGCCTACGAGCCGGGCCCGGGCACCCGCCGTCCGCCTCCGGGACAGCCGCAGGTCACGCCAGTGGACCAGACCAATATTGGTTCATCGGCGCGAGCCGAATCGCTGGCCGGATCCGGCCGCGACCCGCGATAGTTGGCGCACTGTCGTGCACATCGCAGCCCCATTCCGCTTACGACCGGGGGTCTCGCCCATGAACAGACCGACCTCGCGCAGGACCGTGCTGACCGCCGCGATCGCGGCGGCGGCCGCCGCCGGAGCGGTGTCGTCCGCCGGCTCCGCGACCGCCGCCGTCCGCTCCGCCGCCCCGCCCCACGCTCCCTCGGTGAAGGCCCCTGCCGTGGACAACCGCTTCTGGCACACCTACACCGACTGGCGCGCCGGCTCCGGCGCAGGGACACGGGTCGTCGCGGGCCGCCGCCCCGGGCTGGCGATCGGCCACGCCGCGGGACGCACCGACTACACCGACCCGCACACCGGTACGACCGCCACCTGGGAGTACGCGACCTGGACCTCCCCGGTGCACCGCTCCTCGGTCCCGGCGACCGAGGTGATCGCCTCCTGGAACGCGCAGACCCCGGCGGGCACCTGGATCCGGATCGAGCTCCAGGGCCGCTACTCGGACGGCACCTCGACACCCTGGTACGTGATGGGCCGCTGGGCCGCCGGTGACGGCGACATCCGCCGCACGTCGGTCGACGACCAGAGCGACGGCAGGAGCTCGATCTGGACCGACACCTTCTCGGTGGACGACCCGGCGAGCGGACTGCGACTGGTCTCCTACCGGCTGCGGCTCACCCTGTACCGCACCCCGGGCAGCCGTCTGACGCCCACCGTCCGGAGGATCGGCGCGATGGCCTCCGACATCCCGGACCGCTTCACCGTCCCGGCCGGCACCCCCGGCCTGGTCCGCGAGCTGCGGGTGCCGCGCTACTCGCAGAACGTCCACGCGGGCCAGTACCCCGAGTACGACAACGGCGGCGAGGCCTGGTGCAGCCCCACCTCCTCGCAGATGATCATCGAGTACTGGGGCCGCCGGCCGACCGCCGAGGACCTCGCCTGGGTCAAGCCCGGCCTGGCCGACCCGCAGGTCTGCCACGCGGCCCGGTTCACCTACGACTACCAGTACGAGGGCTGCGGCAACTGGCCGTTCAACGCCGCCTACGCCGCGACGTACGACGAGATGAGCTCGGCGGTGACCCGACTGGGCTCGCTCGGGGACCTGGAGACGCTGATCCGCGCGGGCATCCCGGTCATCACGTCACAGTCCTTCCTCAAGGAGGAGCTGACCGGCGCCGGGTACGGGACCTCCGGCCATCTGATGACCGTGATCGGCTTCACCGAGTCCGGCGACGTGATCGCGAACGACCCGGCCTCGCCGGACAACGAGGCGGTGCGCCGGATCTACCGGCGCCGGGAGTGGGAGAACATCTGGCTCCGCACCAAGCGCTACGACGCGCAGGGCAAGGTCAGGAGCGGTACGGGCGGGGTCTGCTACCTGTACTGGCCGGCCATGCCGACCGCTGAGCAGCGCCGGGTCCTGAGGTCGTTCGGCCTGATGTGATCGGGCGCGGCGCCACGGCCGCCTCGCCCGTCCGGCGGCAGCGTTCCCGGCCGTCCGGGGAGAGGTGGCCGTGCTGGTCCACCGTGACCTCGATCGAGCGATGCCCGAGCCGGCCGGGGCCCTACCGGCACCCGTCACTTCCGGTCGGGCGAATCGTTGGTCCCTCGCCGCGCCGGGGCGGACCGCCCGTCCCGCCACCTGGCAGTGCATCAGCCCTGGCTCCGGGTGGAAAAGAGAGGCGAGGCGTAGAGGAACTTCGGTGCTACCTGGTCGTCGTATCCGCCGCTCTTGGTGATCAGGAACTGGCAGCGCTGTGCCGGATCGCGCGACCCATGCGAACCGTGCAGGACCTCTCGCCGCACGAGTTCACGGAGAACCCTGTCGGGGACCGAATTCTCTATCGCTCCGGGGCCCGAGGCCGTCAGCGTCGAAACCAGATCGCCACAGACGGTGAGAACAGCCTTCTCGTGGCGTCGTTCCGGAGACCATACGACCGCGCTCCAGGACCGTCCGTCACCTCCGACGAGCCGTGTCCAGGGCGAGACCTCACCCCTCTCGCCGACGACTCGGAAAAGCACGACGAAGTCGTACCGGATGGGAAAGGGGGCGAAGAAACGCCAGTTGGGGATGGCGCCCATCCTGTCGAACCGACGGAACCAATCGAAGGAACGGTGCGGGTGCTGGCTCACCAACGTGATCGCGAACCATCCGGCCAGCAGGGCGTCGACGGAACGATGAGCCACGGTTGAACTGCGCTTCAAGACGACCTCCCGGGTCCGCAGATCGATTGGAGGAACTCGCCGACGAGAGGCGCGAGGCTCGCCACGCAGCGGCTTCCCATCGGCAGCTGGTCACGCATCACATTCTCAAGACTCGTCCGGCGGCCGGCGTCCGCGGACTTCAGCAGCTCCACGTGCATCTCCTCGTATGCCTCGCTCTCGACACCCTTGGTGTTGGACGTGACCAGGTGCAGGGGCTTGCGCACCACGGGTATCGGATCGGGGTTCTGTAATTCGGAGTGGGCCGCCTTCCACTCCCGCATGTACGCGCGCCACAACTCCGCGTCCCGGTACTGGTCGAGACACAGCCGCCTCACGTCTGCGGGGAGGGAGCCGGCCCAGGGAGGCGGCACCAGAAGCGAGGAGAGGCCGATGCGCGACGACGAGGGCATGTACTTCAGATTGAAGCCGGACTGTTCGGACTTCGAACGAAGCAGCACGGAGCGTTGAAGCTCTGCGGGATACCGCGGATCAAGGAGCATCAGCGATGCCGTGGGCAGTGATTCCTCCGCGAGCAATGCGATCAGGCCGCCCAATCCATGACCCATGAGGACCACGGGTCGGTCGGAACCGGCCTTCTCGATGACGTTGAGCAAGTCGCTGACCGCCGAGCCGAGAGAGAACTCTCCGCCCATCCGGTACCGGCTCCTGCCGTAGCCGGCACGGTTGTGGGTAAGGACGGAGAAATCGTGCTCAAGCGCCATCCTGAGCTCGCTCCAGCGCTCCACCGTCGCGCCCAGATCGGGAATAAATACCAGTAGGGGATCCTGGGAGAAGGCAGGGTCGACTGCCGGGTGCAATTGATAGGAGATCAGGTTCCCCGAGTCGGCATCGAGGAAGCGCTCGCGGCCCGACCCCAGGCCGACTCTCCGCCGTCGCATCCGCTGAACCCCGATGCCCCCCGCAAGGCTGCCGGCCAGTACTCCTGCGATCAGCCGGGGGAGGGTGTCGCTTCTATTTTCCATGGCGCACCGATCCGAGGTCCTGCTGCGTGACATAGAGAATCGCAGGGTATGTGGAAAGAAAGGCCCACACGAAGCGGGAGAGACCCATCACGCGGGCATTTATCACATGGAATGTGCCCGCCGAGACAAGTATCGGCAGCGTCATCCTGCCCTTGGCCAGAAACACCACGGGGAAACCGCACTCCAGGAGCAGCACACCTGTAGTCGTAGCCCTGGCCGCGCGGGGGTATTTTTTGACGAGGCGAAAGGCGGTGCTGTCGCCGTACGCCTCGGTGCGCAGAATGAGCGGCAGAGCTTCGCCGGAACGCCAGAGGGGGCCGGCGGCCTTGGCCACCCCGGAAGCGAAATAGGAGAGGCTCGACTGCAGACCTACGAACCAGAGGCAGGAGTCGACGATTCTGGGTTGCTGCTCGCCCATACGCGCCAGGGCGGCAACACCCTGAACCAAAAACGCGACCTGGTCGGAGCCATCCGTTCCGAAATGCTGACGTGGGCTCGTGATCACGGATGTCAGTGAAAGGAACATTCCCGCTGCCGCACGATGACGGCGATGTGTTCCAGGAATCAACAACGAAAGAGCAGAAGCGGCACGCGCCACATGGATTGCGCGACTGACGCCCGGTCGGGAAACGAAGCCGAGAAAATCATGGACGGGACGCGGAGCCCACGAATATTCATCCTTGATGAGATTCCAGTCCACCAGGGCGGCGTTCCGGGGGTTGCGGTCGTTCGCGAGAACCTCCAGGCTGTTGACCAGATGAGTCACGGCGCTGATCTGTTCGGTCGTGGTAAGCGCCCGTTCCCGGCTGATCTGTGAGCGGGATATTTTTTTGATTCGCTTCAGAATCTTCATTTCGGCCACCTCTTTTCTGCGTGAAATCTGCCTCACACCATGCAAAAGGCCAAGTCGTCCGCCCCGGAGAAGGAAAGATCGGAAGAGATCATTTGTTTCGTGGGCGGTATGTCGCGCAGGCCGGCACGTCATGCCAGAAGGAGCGCGGCGTCCCAGGGGGCGGCAGACGTCTCACCCGAGGAATAGGCTTCCAGGGCCAGGGCGATGCCGCTGGCACCGTCCAGGAACCCCGGCCGATCGAGGAGTTGGTCGTGTCTCTCGTCCGGGTATCGATAGCCGAACGGGGAGTCGGGCTCGAACTCCCTCTCAATGATGGCTGCAATGCGATCCCTTGTGCGCGAGACGTCCTCGGCGCGCTCCCCGTCGCTGAAGAATTTCAGGCAATTGAGTGCGCCGGCCCAACCGTGGCACAGCGAGACATCGCGAATGCCCCACTCCGCCAGTGGGGTGCGGATGATGGCGTCGACCGAGTCGGTGGCCAGTTTCCTCAGATCGCGGCGGCCCGTGGCAGCTGCGGCCAGCTGGAGAGAGCAGGCGATTCCAAGGCCGCCGTAGCACCAGGCCGTTCGGCCCCGCTCCTTCGTGGAGTACCCGCGGCGCCAGTCGTCCCACGTGAGGAGATTCGGCCAGTGGACGCCGTGGTGGTCCACGAGCTTCTGCTCCTGGAATATCTGGGCGAGGCGCTCGATCGCCCGCTCCTGGTGAGGGACCTCGATTCCCGAGCTCCGGGCGATTGACAACAGGGCCAGTGGTCCGGCGATGCCATGTGACAAGCCCAGGTTGAGATGACCTTCCTGGACGGAATCGACAGGCCCGCCCCGGGGACGGGTCAGGCACCAGAAGCCCGGCACATCGAGGCCCTCGGCCCGAACCGACTCGCTCATGCCCACCAGCGTCGACAGGACGGTTCGCAGGGCATCTGCCATGGAGGCAGGTCGCATCAGGGCGTAGCGGCCGATTCCGGCCAAACCGGCTATGGTGTCGAACCTCGCTCTGTCGCCGATGCTGTCCTCGTTCATCCTGCGGCAGATGGCGGCGATGCCGGTCGAGATCTTCCGGTCCAGTGCCCGCAGGGCCTCCGTATAACCTCCTGCCGCCCTCTGTCGCATGACGATGCCGAACGCCACCCCGGCCTGCCCCGAGTACAGGCCGGGGTTCAGAGCGGGGACCGAGGTGACCCAACGGGCAACATGTCTCATGTGCTCGTGTGCTGCCGGCCCGTCATGGCTCGCCCGGGTGGGATCTCCACCGAGCAGGATCGCCGGACCCAGCAGGCCGCTTCCCAGCGCGTGCCGTGACTGAGGGTTCCAGTCCTCGGAGTCCGGCAGGTTCTCAAGGATGGTCAGCACTCGATCCGGGTCGGTGACCCGTCGTGCGATGTCCCCGGAGATCTTTGTCCATGTCGATTCACCGATTTGAGCGTCCGTCATTTTTCCACGTCACATTCAGCAGTTCACCGGGGCAGGGACGAGAGCTTCCGTCCGACATGACCCAGGAGAGTGAGGGTCTTTTTCTCGTTCTCAGGATTGATCCCGATGAGCCGGTTGTGCTGCATATGGAGAAGACTCAGGATCGAGTAGTCCCGGGCGGTCTCCGAAATGGACTCGGAATCACGCAGAATCGCATCCCCGTATTCCTTGGCGATAACGTTCCCGGACCAGGCCCGTTCGAGGTTCGAGGACCCCAGGTGCTCACCGATCTTCGAGGCGGTATTGGTCGGCGATATGATGGCGCACGCCTCGTCGATTTCGGCACGGGAAACCGCCCCGTCGTGGCTCTTCGGGAACTGCTTCCCCACCCAGGTGCACCAGTCCAGCCCCAACGAATCCAGTAGGCAGGCGTAATTCGCGACCATCAGAGTTCCGATGCCTGCATTCTGGATGCTGTTCGCCTCCAGGAGGCGGATCTGATTGATGGCCGTCTGGCTGTCGATGCAGAACAGCTTCTCGGCCAGAGTCATGGCGGCCGCGCCCCCGTACCTGGAGACCTCCGGTTCGTAGTTGTCCACCGTCACCTTGCGGACGACACCGGACGCGCGCAATCTCTTCGCATTGTCCAACAGCCTGACGAGAAGGACTTCCCTCGCCTCATCATTTGCGGCGTGAAAGCGTAGCCGGATGTGAGGGTCCGGTGAGTTGAACCGGATGAAGAACCATCGGTCTGTCCATTCAGCCACCTCGCCGACAATGTTGGGAAGGTGCTGCGATATGAACTCGTTCTGCGAATTGAGATCCCCGAACACCCGGATGTAGACCCACTCACCGGCCGGTTCGTACCGTGGGTTCTCGAACACCCTGGGGACCTGTCGCACCTTCCGTGAGGTCTTGGGGTCCGGTGTGCTGCGGAGGGGGACGACGATCTCGCTACTCCGATCCTGCAGCCATCCGAAGTCGTGATCCTCTTCCCCCAGGGTCTCCGTGATCTCGACGCCGCCCTTGAGGATGTCGCGCCGCAGCATCTCGCGGTGGAACTCACTGTCCAGATCGATTCCGTACACCCTGTCCAGGTGGGAGACGCTCACGTTGTTCTGGATGTCGGTGCGCTCTCTCCATTCCTGAACCGCACGCGTCCAGGATGCTGCATCCCGAGCCGAACTCCGCATCTCCGCGCTGGGGCGCCAGGTCCTGGGAAAGGCGACTACTCGGCCGATGCGGACACGTGGCAGTGCCGGCATCGACTCGTAGCCGGTCCAGGACCACGGCTTCCATGCCTTCGTGCCGTCCGAGTATCTGAGTTCACTGAGAAAACGCGCAAGATTCGGTGCGCGGTTCTGAAGAGCGAGCATATGTGGGACGAAGGGCTGCACATCCACTCCCTTGCGTTCCCAGTGAAGCCGGAGCGCCTGACCGTCAGAATAGACAACGAGCTCCCTCCAGTCGATGTGCCCATCGCTGCGGTCGCTGAACGTGCCGACTGGAATGACATAGGGAGACAGTTGCGGCGCCCGCATCACATTGAGCGCCCGAGCCTTATTGGGTTGGAAATCCACCTGCGCATAGATGACCTCCTGCATGTCCGTCGTGGGACGCGCGTAGAGGTCGGAAACAGCCTTCACGCTGCCGGTGAGCCGGGAGAAACGTCCCATGGTCGCGCCGATGACGCGGGACCCGACGAGCGGAGACGCTGCGAGCCTGAAATCCCCCGCATTCATTTCGTCAAGGCTTCGCGCCATCAGCTGGAAACAGAGATCCATTGAAGAAGGCGGAGCCGTGCTCATTTCCCCACGGGCCAGCATGTCGATATCGACATCGCTCAGGACGATTTCTCCGTCCTTGCTCGCCAGTCCCCTGTGGAGCAGTGCTCCCAGCATCTCGGCGCGCTCACTCGGTTTCGATTCGGTCCCCAGACTGTGATCGTGCTCACGGAGCATGCGGGATTCCACCGGGGGGTTCTGGAATCCTTGCGGGAAGCCCAGCCCGATATGGGAGTCGATCAGACGGTCCAGGCGTTCCGCGCCATATTTGCCGTACTTATCAGCGAAAGCATTGAAGTATGTGACCATGTGCGGGTGTGATGAGGTGTTCGGTGCAATCCGCCAGACTGCGGACGCATACTCTTCTATCTCGCGCAGCACGCCGCGGGGCAGTGCGGCTTCGATCCCCGTCCTGAGGTCGACCTGGAGCGGGACGTCCTCCAGCCCTCCTGTTGCCGCCTTGGCCAGTGCAAGGATCCGCCTGTAGTCCTCAAGGCCCTCACCCACCGCGCGCTGTTCGTATTGCCGCAGGCCTTCGGATACCTCACGAAGGGCTATCAACGTGGTGTTCTGGGTTTCCTCCGGTATGTCATCCAAATTCCCTGATACGAGGGAGGTGAGAACAACTTCGCTCCTGATGAGCTCCAGCATGTAGCCATCAAGTTGATCCCGAGTGATCTCCGGAAACGAGTCGGCCAGTCTGCCGATGGCTTCTGCATAAGGGATCGGACTCTCGGTGATGGTGCGTACGGAAGACAGGAGTCTGGTGAGGCGTATGCTCACCTGTCCCTTCCGGTGCTCAGTATCCGTGCCGTGCTGACCGGCGTACGGAATGACCATTCTGTTGCCCCGCAGGTGGCAGAGGTCGTTCGCGACGATGGTCAGCCGGTTGCGCACCTCCGCGATGCCGAGCAGGGACTTCGCGACCTCGGAGAACCATCCCTCGTCGTAATTCACGTGTTTTTGGTTCTGCGAGAACCTGAGACTCGCCCGGTCGGCAGGAGTTGCCACGGAAACCCCTGCCTGAAGCCCAAAGGGAGTCGGCCGACCCGTTATGCGCAAGGCGTACTTCGTGACAGAGATCGCTGTTCTGACAAGTTTCTTCCGGGACAGCACATCACCACGCGCAAGGGAATCCAGAGTCTCACCCAGCGATGTGCTGGAAACCGAAATGGCTTCTTTCAGGGTTGCGTTGGAAGCCAGCCCCCGGATGTAGGCAACGAGTTCCGAATCCGACGTTTCGCTTCTGTGCGTCGAGCGAGGAGTCGATATGGGGAGAGCGCCTCGTGGGATGGCGGCAGCCCGGAGCAGTATGGGATCCTCGGCGGCGAAATAAGTGCCCGTCATCTACGTTTTCCTTGTTCCGTCCGGCTGAGCCGTCGGTCTGCTGCGGCGAGTGCGGACCGATCTGGGCATCGCGATCTCTGATTTCATTCAGACTGGATCTGTCCGAGCGTCCCCCTCGGTATGGGTTCGGAGGCCCGGTCGCTGGATTTCATAGGAGCATCGGTGGCCGATGGGTCGGGCCGGAGCGGCCGAGCCGACCGGTCCGGGATTCATCGCCAGGATCGTACAGAGGAAGTTCGAACGACTTCTGCGCGACCGGAGGCCCACGGATCGACCTGGATTCGCGATCCATCCGTGGGCCCGGTCTTCTGCTCCCTCAAATCTTCAGCCGGCCATCAATCGCTTGACTGAAGTGTGAGTTCCTGCGGCCTGCTACGGATTTACGCGCAGCAGATCGGTCCGCGAATCCCCATCGAGGTGTTGACATTGTTTCCCATGCTGTCGACCGCGCAGGTCAGCGTGAAGTCCGCGCTTTCGTCACTCGCCAGGAACTTAATGTCGAGGTCGAGGTCGGACAGTTCCTTGTTCGCCACTGCAGTAATGAGGTCAGTGCTCATGTAGCTGTCTCCCTATTCCAGGTTTTACCCAGGTCAGTAGACCGCAGATCCCTTGCCTTTTGAGCAAATGGGACCGGCGGAACCACGGGTCTGCCGTAGAACTCGGAAGCACTGTATGCGTTATCCGGTGAATGGGGAACAGGGATGATCAAAGTTCCTTCTCAACTCCTTCACATTACCCTTTCGTCTGTTTTTGATCTAGTTTTCATGAGTATTTCGGCATTCCTTACGGTGATTAGTGCCGTGCCGGCGCAGCGCGTTACGGCGGATGGCATCCGAAGTGCGCGGCCGCCTGCTTCACGCGGGGGAGAGCGCCTGTGGAGCAGGTCTCGCAGGATCGCGGGGGTGTTCTCCGTGCGCGGGGGGACTGGCGGACGAGAGCCGGCGCGAGTCGAAGGCAGGTCGAGTAGTCGCAGGTCAGGGTGTGCTGTCAGCTCATCGACGGCATGGATGCTCGTGTCGGCGGCGACCGGTCCGGAGCCTGGAGGGTGGGCGGTTCGGCGGCTGCGGAGGGTGAACCGGGCCGCGTGTGTGGAGGTGGTGAGAGAGGTGTGGCCGCCCATCACGAGCCCCCTCCGGGAGGGGCGAGGAAAATTTTTGGTTTGGGTGCGGTGGTCGCTGGAAAGTATTCAGAAGGAATTTGGAGCCATTGAGAGAGCCCGGTCAGGAACGGGTGAATCAGATGGCCGGGGGTGAGTGCTGCCTTGACAGATTCCAGGAATGCCATGACATGCTTCGCGCCATGGATGCCAACGGTATTACGGCCAGGGCGTGGTCGGCGGAGGGTCGGGATAATCCGTATCCCTACTACAGAATCCTGAACGAGGGCGGGCCGGTCCATGAGCTGACAGCCCGCAAATTCCTGGTCGTGGGCTACGCCGAAGCCGATTACGTGCTACGTAGTCCGCTTTTCCCGGTGCAGACGCTGGACAGTCCGGACCGGGGGAAGCTGCACCCGGACGGTTCTTCCGTGAACTTGTTCCTGGACTCCCTGATCCATGCCGGACCCGAGGATCACAGACGGGCTCATCACGCCCTGGCACAGCCGTTCACTCCTCGTCGGCTGGCCGCGATGAGACCCGCCATCGCTCGTAATGTCGAGGTTCTCCTGGATCGCTTCGAGGATCTGGCCCGACAGCGCGGCATCGTGGACTTCATGGATGAGTTCGCCTATCGGCTGCCGATATCGGTGATCAGCGAAGTCGTAGGTGTGCCACGAGCGGATCAGGATTGGCTTCTCGTCCAGTTCAAGTATCTGGCGGACGCGGATAAGCCAGAAGACCTGCCTCAGGCCACCAAGTCCGCCAGAGAAGTGGAGGAGTATTTCAAATCACTGATCGCGAAGAGTCGACGGAACCCGCTTGATGATCTCATAGGTGAGCTACTGCACGTCCAGGACGACGCCGGCGGCAAGCTGACGGATCGAGAGCTGCTGGCAAATATTGTTTTTCTGTTTGTGGCGGGGTTCGAGACCACCGCCTATGGCATCGCCAGTGGTCTTTCGATTCTTCTTGAGCGGCCTGATGATCGCGTGGCAGTACCGGCGACCATGGAAGCCGCGACACTCTTCGTGGACGAGGTCCTTCGGTACGACCCGCCGGCGCATCTCGCCAATCGTCGAAGGGTGGCGCAGGAAACCACGGTGGGTGGTTGCCTCATGCCTGAGGGCGCGGAGGTCATGGTGCTCCTGGCGGCGGCGAACAGAGACCCTGCCCGATACGAGGATCCGCACACGTTCAATCCTGCGCGCAGCTCTGCGCCCTCTCTCACGTTCAGTGCCGGTCCGCACTATTGCCTGGGTACAGGTCTGGCGCGTATCGAGGCCCAGGAGGCTCTCCAGCGAATCCTGATGCGCTTCCCCGGAATCAAACTCGCGGGAAAGCCGGTTCGCGCCCACCGCTTCCCGATCCGGGGATTCGAGGAGCTTCCTGTCGCGATCGGGTAGCAGCCGCGATCGGAGCCCAGCCCCACTCGGCACCCCGGAGCAATGCGACATCGGATAACACGGCTCACGCTTCGAGATCCTTGAGCATCCGGGAGTTGCCGACCGTGTACCCGAGGGATGTGTAGAGATGGAACGCGGTCTGGTTACCGGCGAAGACACTCAGAGCCACGGCAGAGCATCCCGATGACAGGGCTTCGATCTCCGCGACGTGCATGAGTGTGCGCCCATGACCGGCGCCGCGATGGTCCGGGCGGATTCTTATGTCGTAGACAAACCACTGCGACGAGAGGCTGCCGTCGCGACCGCCCCAGAGGTACCCCACCGTCACGTCGTCGTGGACAAGGACTCGAAAGGAGTACCGGGGAGAGCCGATTCCGGTGGAGGACAGCTCGTCGACCCAGAGTTCGGCGTGCTTCTCAGCAGGGCCGGCGGACATGCCGCTCTGGCGCAGGGCCCGCACGTAGTCGGTGCGGAACTGCCGGGACCAGTCGAGGAATTCGTCCTCGTCCATGGGGCGTGCGGAGCTGCCCGGTGCGATCTCCGGCAGCCCCTCAAGGGGCTTGTGCATCGTGTGGGACAGTTCGGCATAGCCGAGCCCGCTGAACAGCGGCACAAGCGGATCATCCGGCTGAAGTGTCACCTGTGAGTGTTTGCAGCCCACGGTCCGAAATCGTCGCTCCGCCTCCAGTACTGCCCCTGATCCCCAACGGGAATCCGGGTCCGGGCGGCTGATCCGGAGCTCCTCGATGCGGCCCACCGTGGATCCGCGACCGGGATCTGCGGAGGTGCGAATGCGCCCGACGACTTCCCCGCCGTGTTCCCGTATCTCTGACAGCCGGCTGAGCGGGCCGGGCCCGGAGTCATCCGCGACGACGTTGACCAGGTGGACCGAGGCCGACGGTTCGGACGGTCTCAACGGAATCTCCTTCGCGGGACGAGAGTGGGGGCCGGGCTGAAATCCACAGAGGTGGCCAGGCATCAGGACCCCCGGGGCTGATGCGTTCTCGGGCGGCGAGACGGGTGGTTCGCCCTGGTGTTGTATGAGACCGGCCGACCGAAGGCGTGAAGTACGACTACCAGGACGCTCCGCCCGACCTGGTCGCTCAAGCGCCGGCCATGAGCAAGCTCTGTGAGCAGCACGGCACCACCCTGCCCGCCGCCATCGCCTTGCCCCGGACGCATCCAGCGGTCGTCAACGTTACCCGCGGCATGCGGAAGCAGGAACAGGCCGAGCGAAATGTGGAACTCCACGCCCAGCACGTCCCCGACGCCCTGTGGGGCGATCTGCGCGCTCAGGGACTGATCAGGTCGGACGTGCCGGACGGCACGCCGGGGAGAACACGCTGTCCCTGACGGACCGGGCCGTCGCGCGGTTCCGTGAGGGGTCCGGGCCCGCGCCCTGGCACCCCGATCCACGTTGTCCTGGAGCCCAGTGCGGCAGACCTACTGGATCCCGTCGTCAACGGCACTGAACAGGCCGGCCACACTCCGGGCGGCACCGTCGGAACCGCGCGCCGCGCCGCGCGTCCGGCCGTGAGCCGTGAGCCGTGAGCCGTGAGCCGTGAGCCGTGAGCACGAGGGCACACTCACCGGCGACGTCCTGCTCGGCGTCCGTGCGGACGCCGACGGTCACGCCAGGACGCAGCGTGTCCCCGAGAAGTTGGTCGGCATGCATTTGTTGCAGTGCACGCACAGCGATCGGGCCGCACCCTCTTCCCGTACGCGGTTGACGAAGTCCGGCTCGCGCAGGAGTGCGCGGGCCATCGCGACGAACTGGAATCCCTCCGCCATGGCCAGGTCCATGGACGCCCGGCTGCTGATGCCGCCGAGGAGGACCAGGGGCAGGTCGAGGGCGGCGCGGAACTGGCGGGCCTCCTCAAGGAGGAACGCGTCGCGGTAGGGGTACTCGTGCAGGAAGCGCCGGCCGAGCATCCGTACGCCGACGCGCTGCGGACGCGGCAGGGCTGCCGCGAAGTCACGCAGCGGTGCCCTCCCCTTGAACAGGTACATGGGATTGAGCAGGGAGCTGCCGACGGTCAGTTCCAGGGCGTCGACCGTGCCGTCCGCCTCGATCCAGCGGGCGACCCGCAGCGCCTCGTCAAGCCAGAGACCGCCGCCGACGCCGTCGTCCATGTTGAACTTCGCCAGGATCGCGATCCGGTCGCCCACCGCTTCGCGCACCGCACGGACCGCGGAGCGGGCCACCTTCGCACGGTTGTGCAGCGAACCGCCGTACGCGTCCTTGCGTTTGTTGATCCGCGGGCTGAGGAACGAGCTGGCGAAGTAGTTGTGCCCGAGGTGCACCTCGACGGCGTCGAACCCGGACTCGACCGCCAGCCGGGCGGCGGCCCCGTGCGCGCGGGCGATGCGGGCGATGTCCTCCTCCGAGGCGGCGCGGGTCATCTGCCCGCCCAGGTGGTTGAACCGCCGGCTCGGTCCGAGTGCGGGCAGTCGGTTCGACCGGGGGTTCGCGACCGGTCCCGCGTGTCCGATCTGCGCCGACGCGGCGGCGCCCTCGGCATGCACGGCATCGGTGAGCCGCCGCAGGCCGGGGACGGCGTCGGGCCGCATCCAGATCTGGTCGTACTGCGTCCGTCCCTCGGGAGCGACGGCGCAGTAGGCGACGGTGGTCATGCCCACGCCTCCCGCCGCCACGTTCCGGTGGAACTCGATCAGCGGGTCGGTGACGAGACCGCCGTCACTGCGTCCTTCGAACGTCGCGGCCTTGATGGTGCGGTTCCGGAGCTTCAACGGGCCGATCTCGCCCGGCGACAGCACATCGGGAGTGGGCTTGCCGGTCATGCGACCTCCTGGGTACGGGGTGGCTGGAGCGCACGACATCTGTAGCGGTTCGCGCCGTCGATTGCCATGGCCACGACTGCTCGCATCCTCTGAGCGCCGACGGCGCCAACATCCGGTTCAGCGCCCCCGCAATCGCCCGCTCCGCAGCGACGCGCCGGTGCGGCTCGAAGAAACCGGGTTCGCGCGTCAGCGACCGCTCGGCGTCCCGGCGACGGTCGAGCACCGCCACGTAGCACTCCCGGGCCGGAATCGGCTGGAACCGGTTCGCGGCGCCACCGGACCGGACAGAGGCAAGATCCGTGGAATCATCGACCCGATTGCAGATTCTGCTCGCTGCGGAGCGCCTGTTCGCAACACAGGGGATCGACGCGACCTCCCTGCGGCAGGTCAGCTCCGAGGGCGCGGCAGCGCAATACGGCCGCGGCGAAATACCATTTCCAGAACAAAGAACTTCTGATCAGAGCCGTCTTCGAGTACCGACTCGGTGTGATCGACGCCCGGCGCGGAGAGTTGCTGAAATCTGCCGAGGCCGGGGACCGGCTCGGCGACCCGAGGGAACTGGTGGAGATTCTGGTTCGGCCCCTTGCCGAGCAGGCGACCGTGTCAGGAAGCCACTACGTCCGCTTCCTGGACCGCGTATTCGAGTACATCGGGCACGATGTCACCGCCCTTCCGGGCATGGGCGGGCTCGACGAGGCGGTGGCCGTCGGGCACCTGGTCACCGCCCGGCTCCCCGGTCTGACCCGGCCTCGGCTGCGCCCTCGGATCAGGTGGGCGGGTCAACTGATCATCTCGGCCCTGGCCGACCTGGAGGGATCGCAGGAGACCGCGTCCCCCGATGAGTTGGACGCCGAGTCGTACGTGGCGGCATTGATCGACGCGGTCGCCGGCATGCTCACGGCCGCCGAAACCGCCGGACCTGCCAATTCCGTACGGCGCTGTACGCGCGGCCCCGGCCGTTGTGGTGCCGTCGGCCGCTCCTCCCGGCGCCTGGTGATCCTCGGGCACCTCATCGACCAGGGCGTCACCGTCCGCCCCGCCGAAGCCGGCCCCCTCATGGCGCTCGCGGGCTTCACGGTCCACCCGGTCGTCAGCGCCCTCGCCGTCCGTTTCGGCGGCGATGCCTCGACCCTCACCCCGGCACCGAACACCTCCGCCGGCACGCCGAAGCCCCGGCCCCGTCGGCGTGCTGCGTGTGCCGACGGGGCCGGGGCGGGTACTGCGAGGGGTCAGCGGACGCGGAGCGCCTCGCGGATCGTCGTGAACAGGTCGGTCTGGTCGGTGACGCCCAGGACCCGGTAGGCCTGCGGGCCCTGCGCCGCGATCCGGACCTCGGTGCCGGTGTGCTCCTGCGACTGGCCGGGCGGGTTGGTCGAGTAGTTGACCTTGAGCTGCTGGCCCTCGTCGGTGATCAGCGTGGAGGTCAGGCCGGGCGGCTGGGCCTCCAGGGGCACGATCTGGCTGCTGTGGCCGTGGTCGGCGGTGGTGACGACGAGGGTGTCGGGGTGCTTGGCGGCGTACGCGCGCGCCGTCTTCACCGCGCGGTCGAACGCGGCGGTCTCGCCGATCTGGCCGCACGGGTCGGCGGCGTGGTCCTGCTTGTCGATCGACGCGCCCTCGACCTGGAGGAAGAAGCCCTTCTTGCTGTGGCCGCGCTTCTGCTTGGCCTCCAGGAGCTGGATGGCCTTGGTGGTCTGGTCGGCGAGGTTCGGGGTGCCGGAGGGGCGGCCCGGGTTGGAGGTGACACAGCGCTGCGGGGCGGTGCCGCCGACCGCGGCGGGCTTGCCCGTCCACTCGGTGGCGACATTGCCCGGCGCGAAGAGTCCGAGCACCGGCTTGCCGCCCTTGACCGCCTTCAGGGAGGTGTTGTCGGTGACGACCTGGTAGCCCAGCTTCCGGGCCTGCTGGGTGACGGTCAGACCCTTGTACCGGCCCTCGGTGATCTTCTGGTCGAAGCGCTGCTTGCCGCCGCCGAGGAGGACGTCGACCTTGTGGTTCACGCTCTGCTCGGCGATGGAGCCGGGGCCGCCCTTGGCGATGGTGTCCGTGGGGCACTTGGCCATGTCGGCGGGGCCCTGGCAGGAGCGGTCGGTGACGTGCGAGGCGAGGACGGCCGGAGTGGCGTCGGTCAGCTCGGCGGTGGTCACCGAGCCGGTCGCGTAGCCGCCCTTCTGCGCCAGCTCCAGAATGGTCGGCACGGCCTTGTCCTTGCCCGGCGTCTTGGAGATCCGGCCGTTGACGGTCTTCACGCCGGTCGCCCAGCCGGTGCCGCTGGCCGCGGAGTCGGTGACGTAGTCCGGCGTGCCGTCGGCGTGCACGGCGTACGTCGTGTACGCGCCGGTCAGCGGGAACTTGTCCATGTTCAGGTGGCCGGCCGCGCCCACCGTGTAGTCGCGGGCGAGGGTGATCTCCGAGTCGCCCATGCCGTCACCGATGAGCAGAATGACGTTCTTCGCCTTGCCGCCCTTGATGGCGTCCTTGGCGTGCTCCTTCGTACCGGACGCACCGGCCGTCGCCGTCAGGGCGGCAGCGGCGGTGGCGGTGGCCACGAGGACCGCACCGGTGGCTATCAGGTGACCGCGGGAAAGGCGCTTACTGGGCATGGAATCTCCTTGATCCGGCCGGCGGGGAGCACCGACGAGGATCACCTCACCAGCGGCGGGTGAACCATCGGTGACGTGGAAGCCGCGTTCTTCCTGCCGGAACATGGCATCGGGGCACCTGCCCGGTCGCCGTACGGCAGTGGGCCCCGGCGGAAGGGAATCCGCCGGGGCCCACTGCCCGGGTGCGCACGGCCGGAGGCCGGTGACCGGCCCCGGTGGCCCGTATCGGTTCGTGACCGGGGCCGGCCGTGACCGGTGTCAGTCCGTGCCGGACTCCATCGCGGCGCGGTCCAGCATCGTCTCCTCGTCCGTGGCCTCGCCGCGCGAGGCGATCGCCTGGGCGCCGCCCTGGTCCATGGCGCCGATCAGGCCGGTCGAGGCGGCCTGCGCGGCACCGATCGGCGTCGGGTGGCCGCCGCCGACCAGCCCCAGACCGGCGTACTGCTCCAGCCGGGCGCGGGAGTCGGCGATGTCCAGGTTCCGCATGGTGAGCTGACCGATCCGGTCCACCGGGCCGAACGCCGAGTCCTCGGTCCGTTCCATGGAGAGCTTGTCCGGGTGGTAGCTGAACGCCGGGCCCGTGGTGTCGAGGATCGAGTAGTCCTCGCCGCGCCGCAGCCGCAGCGTCACCTCGCCGGTGATCGCCGCGCCGACCCAGCGCTGCAGGGACTCGCGGATCATCAGCGCCTGCGGGTCCAGCCAGCGGCCCTCGTACATCAGCCGGCCGAGCCGCCGGCCCTCGTTGTGGTACGCGGCCAGGGTGTCCTCGTTGTGGATCGCGTTGACCAGGCGCTCGTAGGCGATGTGCAGCAGCGCCATGCCGGGGGCCTCGTAGATGCCGCGGCTCTTGGCCTCGATGATTCGGTTCTCGATCTGGTCGGACATGCCGAGACCGTGGCGGCCGCCGATCGCGTTGGCCTCCATGACGAGGTCGACGGGGGAGGCGAACTCCTTGCCGTTGATGGTGACCGGACGGCCCTGGTCGAAGCCGACCGTCACGTCCTCGGTGGCGATCTCCACCGACGGGTCCCAGAACCGCACGCCCATGATCGGGTCGACCGTCTCGACGCCCGTGTCGAGGTGCTCCAGGGTCTTGGCCTCGTGCGTGGCGCCCCAGATGTTGGCGTCCGTGGAGTAGGCCTTCTCCGTCGAGTCCCGGTACGGCAGCCCGTGCGCGAGCAGCCACTCCGACATCTCCTTGCGGCCGCCGAGCTCCGTGACGAAGTCCGCGTCCAGCCAGGGCTTGTAGATCCGCAGGTGCGGGTTGGCGAGCAGGCCGTAGCGGTAGAACCGCTCGATGTCGTTGCCCTTGAACGTGGAGCCGTCGCCCCAGATCTGCACCCCGTCCTCAAGCATGGCCCGCACCAGCAGCGTGCCGGTCACGGCGCGCCCCAGCGGCGTGGTGTTGAAGTAGGGGCGGCCGCCCGACCGGACGTGGAACGCGCCGCAGGAGAGCGCCGCAAGCCCTTCCTCGACCAGCGCGGCACGGCAGTCGACGAGCCGGGTGATCTCGGCGCCGTAAGCGGCGGCGCGGCCGGGCACGGACGCGATGTCGGGCTCGTCGTACTGGCCGATGTCGGCGGTGTACGTGCAGGGGACAGCGCCCTTGTCGCGCATCCAGGCGACGGCGACGGAGGTGTCGAGGCCGCCGGAGAAGGCGATGCCGACGCGCTCGCCGGTGGGGAGGGAGGTGAGGACTTTGGACATAGGAAGACTATGCATCACTTCGCATGATCATGCAACATTGGGCGCGGTGAAACACGACGGGCCGGCCCCGGGGAGGGGCCGGCCCGAAGTGGAACGCGTTCAGGAACGGCAGGTCGCCCGCATCTGCGCGGCGGCGTGATGGGCCTTCTCCCAGCCCTTGGACCAGTCGTCACCGCGGTCGAGCAGCTTCACCCCGATCGTGGCGCCCTTCATGGCGAAGGTGCCCGCGTCGACCCACTGGCCGCGGTGCGCGGTCTGGTTGATCGAGAAGCTGCTGTACATGGTCGTACGGTCGTTGGCGTTGACCAGCACGTGGTACTTGGTGGGGTGCCCGCCCACGTACAGGTTGGTGTTGCTGTTCGGGATGAACACGGAGATCTGGCAGGTCCGGGCCCGGGTGCCGGGCTTCCACCACCACTTGACGCGGTTCTGCATGTCGGTGGAGGTGTCGCCGGACATCGGTATGGAGGAGTAGCTGCCGTTGCAGCCGTTGCCCGTCCAGCCGCCGGAGGGGCGGGTGTACCAGCCGGCGCTGCCGTCGGTGAAGTAGTGGTCCTGCTGGAAGCCGCCGCCGGAGGGGGTGGGGCAGCCGTGGCCGGTGACCCCGGTGTAGACGACGGTCGGCTGCGGGGCCGCCTTCTGCTCGGTGCCGCCCGCCGCACTGCCCGAGCCGCCGCCGCTGCCGCTGCCCGTGGTGGTCTTCCGGGCCGTGGACTTCTCGCCGCCGGTGGACTTCCCGCCCCCGGAACCGTCGCCCTTGCCACCGGTGCCGCCGGTGTCCCCGCCCGTGCTTCCGCCGCCCTCATTGAGCGGCTTGGACACGCCCGCGCCGTCGGCGGAGGGCCCCGAGCCGCCCTTCCCGTCCTTGCCGGCGGACGGCTGCTTGCCCGAGCCCGTGCGTGGCGAGGGGGCCGCGGAGGCGAACGCGCCGGGAACGTCGCCGTTTCCGGCGCCGAGCATCGTGCCGGGGGCCTCGCCGTTGCCCGCCGAGCGCTTGCCGTCGTTGCCACCACCGGTGTGCACCAGGAACGGAACGGCCACCAGCAGGACACCGGCGATGGCGGCGCCCGCGAGGAGTGCCTTGTTGGGACGCCCCGTCTTCTCGGGGGCGTCGGCCGTGGTGGTGGCGGTCATGGTCGCGGTGGCTTCCGCCTCCGCGTCCGCCTCGGCGGTGGCGGTCGCGCCGGCGCCCTCGCCCTCGGCGGTGGCAGCGGCGCCCGTGGCTTCTCCCTGCGCCTCCGCCCCTGCCTCCGATTCCTGCTCCTGCTTCTGCTTCTTCTGCTCCGACTCGCTCTTCCGCGCGGATCCCGCCGCTGCCGCTCCCGTGGACGCGGTCGTTTCGGCGGACTCCTCCGAAGCCTCTCCGGCCGCAGCTTCCGGCGCCGCGGACGGCTCCGCCGCCGCGGCCGTACCGCTGCGCTCGGCGGAAGCCGCGCGAGCGGTCCGTGCCGGGGTCTCGCCCGCGGCGGCCTCGGCGGTGGCGTGCGCCTCCGGCTCGGAGGCGGCCGCTGTTTCTTCGTTCCTGGACGTGGTCATGGGGTCCTCTGGGTGACGGGACTGGTGGGGAGCTGGTGGGACGAATCGGGGGAACCGCCGGTGGAGACGGTGGCGGAGGTCGGGACGGTGGGGACAGCGGGCCGGACGGCGTCGAGGATCAGACGCGCGTCGAGCAGGAGGCGCGCCGGGCCCGCCGGGTTGACCGAGATGCGGCCCTCGTCCGCGGCGAGGTCGCGCACCAGGTCGGCGACGGCGACCGTGTCGTGCGCCAGGGCACCTTCGAACGGCTGGTGCGGTACGGCGGTGAAGAGCGGCACGGCGGGTGAACCGTCGGCTCCGGCGACCGTCAGCGGGCCGCCGCCGGGTGCCCGGAGCACCACCGCCTCCGCACCCGCCAGCGCCTCCACGGCGTCGCTCAGCGGGCCGTACCCGGTGACGGCCAACTGCACGGCGGCGTCGACCGGATCGGTCGGCTCGGGCCAGCCCAGGGCCGACGGGGACGGCCGGTACTCCTCGTTCGGCCGCCACTCCACGACTTCGCCGTCGAGCCCGGAACGCCATTCACCGGCCACGGCCCAGGGCGGCGGCGGGGCGGCGTCGGTCCAGGCCGGATCGACGACGCCGATCCAGTGGTCCGGCGCCTCCCGCGCGGCCTCGCGGATGTGATCGGGAACGGGCGGAAGCTCCTGCCCGGACGGCCCGTCGGTGTGCTGCATCTGGGTGCCTCGGTTCGTGTCCGTCATGACGCCTGGGGAGCCTCGTCTTCGTGCTGGAGGACCGCCGCGTACGACGGGTGCTTGAGCAGTTCCTCCACCGCCTCGGGGGACAGGTGGCGGTGATGGGCGAGCACCGTCAGTACCTGCGTGTCGGTCAGCGCCAGCTCGCGCATGGTCAGGCCACCGGGAGCGAGGTCCAGCGCGGCCCTCGCGGAGATGAGCGGATCGTGGAGCTGGCGCAGATTCACCTGCCGTACGAGGACGTCCCGCACCGCGTACGTGTCGAGGACCCGGCCGAGAACATCGGTGGAGGAACCGTTCGAGTCCGTCGCGCCGTTGTCGCCATCCGCGTGCGGGGGTGGCGGAGGCGGTGGTGGCGGGGGAGTGGACGAGTCCGGGGGCGACTGGACGGCCGGCGGGACCGGGGACGCCGGGGGCGTCGACGGAACCGGGGTCGGGGGCGGGGCCGGGGGCAGCGACGAACCGTCGCTGAGGGGCCCGTAGTCGTACTCGGTCACCCACCCGTCGGTTGCTTCGTCCTCGGTGTGTGTCCGCGGCGGTGTCGCGTCGTCATCCGTGCCCGTGTCCGATTCCGTCGTCGAGCCGTCGTTCCTCGCCGGTGGCCTGCTCCTGATGATTCGTTTCGTCCGTTGCGCCAGTGGCGTTGTGGACGTGTTCGTCTCGTTGTCCCCGTCGTTGCCCGTCTCCGACGCGCTCTCGTCGTCGTCGGTGGTGGTGTCGTGCTCGGAGTCGGTCCGGGATCCGGTGGTGGAGTCGGTTTCGGAGGCTGTGGTCGCGGGCGCCGGGGTCGTCGCTTCGTCGGTTGTGTCGTCGGCCGTGCTTTCGCTCCCGGACGGGACCGGGGAGTTGGTCCTGGACACGGAGGACGTCCGCAAAGGTGCCGCGTCGTCATCCGCTTCCGTGTCCGTGTCCGTGTCTGTGTCTGTCGTCGAACCGCCGTATGTCTGGGGCGATTCGCGCTTCCGTATGTGCTTCGTCCGTTGCGACGGGGGTGTTGTGGACGTGGTTGTGTCGTTGTCCCCGTCGTTGCCCGTATCCGACGCGCTCTTGTCGTCGTCGGTGGTGGTGTCGTGTTCGGAGTCGGTCCGGGATCCGGTGGTGGAGTCGGTTTCGGAGGCTGTGGTCGCGGGCGCCGGGGTCGTCGCTTCGTCGGGGGCGGTATCCGTCTCGGACGGAGCCGGGGAGTCGGCCCTGGAGCCGGAGGGCGTCCACGGTGGCACCGGTTCCGTGTCCGTGTCCGTCGTCGAGTCGTCGTTCTGCTCGGAGGGCTTGCGCTTCCGAATGTGCTTCGTCCGTTGCGACGGGGGCGTTGTGGACGTGCTTGTGTCGCTGTCCCCGTCGTAGTCAGCCTCCGACGCGCTCCCGTCGTCGCCCTGGTCGTCGTTCTCCGCGTTGGTCTCGGTCTCCTGGACGTTCTCGTCGTCGTTCTCGTCGTTCTCGTCGTCCTGGTCGTGGTCCTCCGAGCCCTCCGAGCCCTCCGAGCCCTTCAGGTCCTCCAGGTCCTCCAGGTCCTCCGAGCCCTTCAGGCCCTCCGAGTCGTCCTCCGAATCCGACTGATGGTTCGTCTCCCAGACGGTGGGAACGGGAGCCAGGGCCGCCTGGTAATGGCGGTCCTTGAGGTACAGCACGACATGTGCCGGGGGCGTCCGGGCGTTCTCGGGCTCGAAGTCCTGGAACGTGCCGTCGTCCCGCACGACCGTCACCCTGACACCGAGGGTCCGGGCCGCGAGCGCGGGCAACAGGTCCGCGGCCCCGTGGTTCCAGCCGCGCTCGTCGCCCGAGTTCCCGGCGCGTTGCAACTGCGCCAGCGCGAGCGCCCTGCGCTCGTCGGCCGACAGCCGTGCGTACAGCGGCAGGGTGTGCGCATCGTCCGCGAACTCATGGGCCTCGGGCGACCCCGCGGCGAACGTGGGGCCGCCGTTGGCCAGCTCCTCGGGGTCGAACCGATCGAGGAGATCCGGGGTCATGAAGTCCAGCAGGTCGCCCGAGTCGTTCGTCAGGGTGTCCGTCAACCGGTCGCGCAGCTCGGTGACGTCCGGCGCTGTGGCCATGGCACTGCCGGCCGCGCCCGGCAGCGTGGTGTTCGTGTGCCGCATCCCCGCAGCGAGCGCGTGGTAGAACGCGTCACCGTCCTCGGGCACGTTGTGCAGTGTGTACGTCTCGCCGTCCGGGGAGACGAGCGTGTGCGGCTCGTCGACGGAGGGGTCGACGGAGGGCGTCGCCGTCGCCGGGGCCGGTGTGAACGCCGTCCCGGTGTACTTGGGGAACGTCGTCGACGGCGTTTCGGGGGCGGTGAAGCTCACCGCAGGCGGCCGGGGGCCATTGCGCGGCGTGCGGTGGTGCCACTGGGTGAGCCGGTCCGTCGCCGCCCGTACCCGCCGGAACTCCCGCATCGCGGCGCGGGCGCGCTCGGACAGCACCGCCATCTGGTCCACCTGCTCTGGAGTGGGGCCGGTGTCCCCGGTCGTTTCGGTGACGGCGCGCCTGACCTTCCAGTACGCCTTGTCCGCGTCCACCCACGCCTTGCTCGCCTTCGTCACCGAGGTCCAGGCGGCGGTGACGTCGGACGGGAAGGTCGTGTCGTCGATCAGTCCGAGATCGCGGGCCACGTCCTCCCGTACCCAGGCCAGGACATTGGTCCGGTACTCGACGGTCTGCGACCTGCTGCCCTGGACGAACACACTGGCGGCCCGGCCGTGCGTGACCGTCGCCTCGCCCAGCCAGTCCGTGGGAATCGAGAACAGCAGTGCCCGGCCCGTCTTGGGCTTTATGTTCTGCTGCGTGCCGTCCGCGGAGGCGAGTTTGAGGGTCGTCGACTCACCGGTGTTCCCCCCGCTGCCGGTCGGCGCGGGTGAGACGGTGCCCACCGCCGGTACGGACGTGCCGACGGTCGCGCCGAGCGTCGTGCCCTGGGCACCGGTCTCCGTGACCGACAGGTCCGAACTCACGGTCTGCCGCTCGGGGCTCTCCATCGTGGCGTCCGCCGCCACGCTCAGCAGCACCGCCTCGCTCAGCCGGGGCCGGGAGAACAGCCGGTAGCTGCCCTGGGTGTCCAGCGCGACAGTGGCGTCGTGCATCGTGGCGGCAAGGTAGCCGTTGCCCGTCGCGGTGTTGCCGAAGAAGGCCGCCGTCTGGGTGCTCGCCAGCCCGTCGGACAGGGCCTGGCCCGAGGCCCGTCCCTGGCGGGCGAGACCGGACTTCCGGGCCTTGCCCGTCGCCGCGGCCAGATTCGTGCCGGTGAGTTCGACGGTCCCGCTGCTCGGCTTGGGCAGGTGCGGCAGATCGGTGTTGTGGGCCTTGGCCAGGGCGAGGTGGGCCGCGTCCAACGCCATGTCGGTGTCGGTGATCCGACGTGGCATGAAGCCGTTGGCCGGCATGGTGAACGCCTTCGTCTGCCCCGCTCGTCGCCATCGCTCGATGGCCTCGTCGGTGAGCTGTCCCGGCCTTCGGACCGTGACCTTGGGGGGCTGGTTCCCCTCCGTCACCGGATTGCCGCCGGTGTTGTCCGCGGCGTTCGGCACCGCCAGGCTGAGCGGCAGCTGCTCCCGCAGGGTGCCGACCGTGAATTCCCTCGAAGGCACTTCCGTCCCGTCCGCGTTCACCAGCACCATGCGGATCCGGTACGTGGTGAGGAAGTCGGCGAACGGCTCGTTGGGGTAGAACGTGTAGTTCTTCATGCGGCTCGCCGAAGCGGCCACCGTCTTCTGCTGGGTGACGGCGAGCGACTCGGAGAGGCTCGGGCCGGCCGTGGGAGCGGCCGTGTTCTGGGTCCGCACGGCTTCGGTGACCGAGAGTCCGGTCGTGGTCGTGACCGCCTTGACTTTGTTCACCTCGACGGTCTCGGTCATGCCCAGGGTCTCCTGGAACGTGACACTGTGATCGATCCCGTCGAACGTCGCATCCTCCGGGATGAGTTCGATGCGTACCGTCGCACGCTGCGAACCGATGGACACCTCGCCGAGCTTCGTCCAGGCGGTGCGGGTCACCGCGGTGACCCCGCCCTTGGCGGCGGCCATCTGCTGCCGCAGGGCGAGCAGCGCACGGGGCGTCACCATGTCCAGGATGTGGTCCCGGCCGGCGTCGTCCACCCCCCGCGACTTGAGGAGTTCGGCGAAGTGCCGCGAGGCCGCGGCGGAGTCGAGGGAGTTGACCGGGAACGAGCCGAACGGAGTGTCCTTCAGCCAGGGCGAGGGGGACCAGGCGTCCTCGCTGTAGGTGGGCGCGGCGGGCAGTGTGCTGCCGACCAGGCCGAGGCGGTGCGCGACCTTCTCCGGCACATGGCCGAGCCAGCCGCCGGGCATGGTGAGTGTGAACCCCGCGAAGCGGGTGCGCAGCGCCGGCAGCAGGGCGCGCAGCGGACCGGCCAGCCCGTTGGCACGCGTCGTGAACCCGACCTCGTGATCGACGTCCGCGGTGACCAGGTACTTCAGGTTCTCGTCGTCCCGGTCGTTCTCCACCGACACGGTGTTCGTCGCGGTCGCGGTGCTTCCCTTGGTCCACGCCCCGTTCAGGACGAGCCCGTACGTACCGACCAGCGAGGGCCCCTGGTCGTGGCTGCGTGCGTAGGCGACCCCGAGGTTGAGCTTGGCCACCGTGACCGAGGTCCGCGCATGGGTGACCTGGGTCTCGGCGCCGAGCGTCACCTCGGTCTCCACCGCGACCGGTTTCGACTGCACGACCGGATTCCGCAGGGTGACACGGTGGACGAGCCGGCCGATCCGGTTGACGTACGGTCCGGCGCCGAACAGCTCGACCATGCGCATTCCCGCACGGCTGATCGACTGGTCCAGGAACGAGGCCAGGACCTGCGGCTGGAACTGGCGCATCACCGCGTCGTGCGGAGCGGCTCCGTGCAGGCTGAACTGCCAGGCGTCGCCGGAACCTTCCTTGAGCGCGGTCTCCACGCCCCGGCTCAGCTCGGAGCCGCCCGCGACGGCGATGACCTGGTGGGGCAGATCACCGAACGGAGTCGGCGCGGTCTCCTGTTCCCGGAGCTCGATCTCCTCGACGTTCTCCCCGTTCTCCCCGTTCCCCTGGTTGTTCTCTCGGGTGTTCTCGTGCGCGTTCGCCTCCGCGCCGGTGCCCCGGCCCGTATCGGTCACGACGGCGGTCTTCTCCGGGTCGCCCAGCAGCTTCCGGACGTCCTCGGTATTCAGTGTGACGGCGAGGGGGGAGGCAGCGGGCGGCGTCGAAGCCTGTTCCTGCCGCGGGCGTGGAGCGGTCGGCGGGATGTGCTCGTCGGGCACGTCGAGCAGGATCCGTCCGGTCACCGCCGGACGGCTCGCCGCGCCACCGATCAGGTCGACCTCCGCGTTGCGTCCCACGGAGAGCCCCGTGCCGAGCACCCCGAGCACCCGCAGCGGCTCCCGGAAGCGCCAGTACCCGCCGCTGGTGACGGTCACCGACAGCTGGTAGCTGAACACATGGGACGGGCCCGACGTGGCGTGCAGGGGCTCGTACGAGACGGTGGCACCGGAGCCGGTCTTCCGGGCCTTCTGCCGGCCGAACCGGCCGGCCGGGGTGATCACTCCGCTGTTGATCGGTTGCTTGAACGCGTCGGCGTTGTTCTCACGCGCCGATATGCCGACGTCGACCCCGGCCTCCCTGGTGTGGGACACGGTGGCCGAGCTGTCCAGCCGCTGGGCTCCGGGGGTGCTGCTCCGCAGGATCAGCTCGTTGCGCGTGCCCTCGTAGCGGCGCCCGGTCAGTTCGCCCTTGGCCCGGATCCAGCGGTACTTCCGCTTGGTGCCCGTGTTGTCGACGAGCCGGATCGGGATTCCGTCCGTGGTGAAGGACTCCAGCTGCCCCGCCACGCTGTGATGGCTCAGGGCGTCCATCACACTCAGTGTGTTCTGCAGGGCGGCGCTGAAGTGGTTCTTGCCCCGCCATCCCTTCGACTTGTCGTCGGGGGTCGTGAAGTCCGCCAACGGGGCGACGAGACCGGGGTGCTGCTGGGCGATGGCGGCGATCACACTCTCCGTCAGCCCGTTGAGGAACGCTGCGGGCGGCGGCGTAGTGGACCGGGCCGCGGGTGGTGTCGCGGGCGGCGTCGTCGGCGGTCCGGTGGTGTCCGCGGCAGCGCCCTCGACGGAGTCGGTGTCGGGGAGGAACGCCTCCACCCGCGCCATGCCGAGCAGCGTCGGATGATCCTGGGGCAGATAGACCGGGGCCGGGGGCTCACCGGTGTTCGGCGGTACGGGGGCGACAGGGGGGACGGAACTGCTGCTGCCGCTGCCGCTGCCGTTGTCGCCCTCGGCCTGGGCGGAGTTGAGAGCCGTGTGCTCCGCCGAGCGGGTACGGAGCTTCGTACCGTCGTCCCAGCCGGCCAGGCGGCGCGCCTCCGCGCGGGTCATCCGGTCGAGGGTCCAGACGTCGAACTCGGTGGCCCTGTCCTGTCCGGACTTGCGGACGTGGACGGTCTTCTTCACCAGGTACAGCTCGGTACGCACCTTCTTGGCACGTCCGACGATCTTGCGGCTGCCCGAGCCGCCGAAGCCGGTGGTCCGGGTGGACCGGTTGCCGAACTGGACGAAGCCGCCCACCTGGACGCGCGGCTGGGCCGCGCTCGTCGCGTACTCGTCGAAGGAGAAGCTGGGGCCGACGGTGAACTGGAGGTCCTGGCTGTACGCCGTCGACGTGCTCCGATCGTTCTTGATGACCCGCTGAATGGCGTTGCGAAGCTCTGCCGAGTCGGTCTCCGAGATCTGGGTGGCCTCGACCGGCACGATCTTGTCCACGGCGAACACACCGCCGGGCTGCCCGGATTCCGTGAACATCGGCTGACTGGTGACCGTGCCGTGCGCCATCCGGTCCGCGGTCCGGATGAAGTTCTCCGAGCTGAAGAAGCGGCTGATCTCCGCGTGCATCGACGAGCCGACGACCGCCTCGGCCTGGCCCACCGCCCATTCCTGGATCGCGGCCACCGAGCCGTATCCCTCGGTGTGCACCATGCGGTAGTCGCTGTGCTCGCCGAGCCGCATCGTCTGCGGTGCGTGCTCGTGACTGCGTTTGGCGGTCAGGTTGTCCGGCAGACGCAGCAGCAGCCCGTCCTTCACGCCGAACGTGAGGGAGGTCTGCGATCCGTTGTCCTGGACCGGCGCCGTGGACCGGGTGACCGGCCTGATCCGTTGGGTGAACTGCTTCAGCTTCCCGTACTTCTCGGGCGCCGGGTCCGTCAGCTCGACCCTGTACATCACATCGCTCAGATACAGATGCGATTCGTCGGAGTGGCGGCTCTCGACCTGGCTCAGGGTCTGGTCCTGGAGGTTGAAGTCGACCGACTTCGTGAAGCCCAGAGTGAGGCCCACCCGCCCGAACATGTTCGCGGGGCCGATCGGTGGTCCCAGCGGAACCGCCACGCCCAACTGCCTTGAGGAACTTGCCGTTTCCGACTTCCCGGAGGTGATCTGGCTGCGGTGGATCTGGTCCACCTTCACCGGATCGAGCGAGATCGCCCCGCCCTTCTCATTGGTGATCATGGACCAGGGGGCCTGCGGCCGTTGGGAGACCCGCAGCTGGCGGATGCGCCCCGAGGTGTCCTTGAAGGGGGCGGAGACCCAGCCGTCCCCGTGGAACAGATGGGGCGTCTGCCTGAGCGCCCGTTCCAGTTCGGCGAGCGGGTTGCCGGCGGCGCCGGAGCTCCGGACGGGGACCGGAAGGGCCGAGCCGGCTATGCGCCTCAGTACGTTGTCGACACCCCGCTGGATCACCTGGCTCTGACCGTAGGTGAAGGCGGAATCTTCGTCCACACCGTCCCCGGTGATGTACGTGGGCAGTGTCAGATCGCCCGGGAACCGCTGGACCGCTCCCGGCGCCGGGGCGGGCAGCATGTTGTCGTCGACCTCGGCGGGGCGATCGGTGTCGAGCTGGGCCGCCACCAGCTGGACCACAGTGGTGGAGGCATCGGTGTCCGTGGATGTGGACACCTGCTGTGCCTGCTGTGCCTGCTGTGTCTGTTGAGTCACCTGTGTCTGTTGTATCTGCTGCGGCTGTTGTGCCGACGCGGGTTCGATGACGTCCTGTGTGAGGTCGCGGGACGGTGACCGGAGGTCGTCCTGCGACGATCCGGCCGCCGGTCCGTTCCCGCCGGATTCCTGATTGACCCGGTCGAAGAGGGCGGAGTACCGGTCCAGCCCCGGTGTGCCCTGTCCTCCCAGCTCCTCGCTGATGCGGCGCAGCAGATCGGGCGTCATCCGCCCGTCACGGTAGGGCGCCCAGACGGTGTCGTCGCCCCCGAAACGCTCACTGTCCAGTGCGCCGAGCGCCGCCAGCAGCGCATCGTGGTCGGGGGACTGTCCGATCTGCGTACCGAAGGTGCCGCGCAGCGTACGTACGAGCTGGAGCGTTCGCGTCGTGACCCAGGGACCGGGGGCGTCCTCTGGCGTCGTCGCGGGACCGGTGGAGCTGGTTCCGGCCGCGGTGTCCGTGGCCTCCGTGGTGCCCGCCGGGGGGTGCAGGCCCGCCGTGCGGGCGAGCGCGGTGAGTTCGGCGCCGGTCGGTTCGGGGGTGTACGCGATCCACTGCCCGGAATTCTCCGCGTCGTCGCGGAAGAGGACCGGGCGCGGCTGCTGCTCGGAGTCGAGCGCCGTACCTGCGGAGGTGGTGGGCGCGTACACCGGCCGGCCCGTCACATTGGCGACGTGCTGGGCGACGGAGAGCCCGCCGTGTGTGGGCGAGGCGCCGGTGGAGCAGGCGTACAGCACGATGGGGCGGTCCTTCGGACCGAGGTCGGTGGAGTGCTCCAGGTAGCGGCCGAGCTCCCTGCCGCTGACCACGATGCTCGTCCCGTCCTGCCGCGTCAGCTTCACCCGGGTGGGAGTGCCGTGCGCCGCGAAGAACGACACCTTCTGGCCGCTCCAGGGGGTCCGGCGCTGCTTGCGGTACATCGACGATTCGCTGTGGTGGTGGTCCTGGAAGGTGTCGGAGGTGATGACGGTGCTGTAGCGCTCGTTCCGGGCGGCCCAGTCGGACGGGGTGTACGACGCGAGGAGCGAGGAGTCGGACGAGCCGGTCGCGACCGTCTGCTTGACGATGTCGTCCGAGTCGGTCGTGGCGTCGTCCGCCGAGCGGGCGGATCTGAGTACGAGCCGAGGAGGGGCGATTTCGGAGGTATCGCCTACATCGGACGGTTGCACGGCCGGCCCGGAGGCGTTGTCCGGTGTTGTTCCGGGTCCGGTGTCGCCGAAGAACCCGAAACTGAAGTCGACGTCCCCACCGAAGTCACTGTCGTAGTCGCTGCCGTTGTCATTGCCGTTGTCCTCGGTGTCGCCCCCGTCCCCGTTCTCGTTCTCGTCTCCGTCGTCGTCGCTCTCGCTCTCGCTCTCGTTCGGGGATGTGTTCTGCTGTCGGCTCTCGGTGGCCGGCCGATTGGCGACAGGGCTCTGCGAACGGCTGGACGTCGGAGTGGACCTGCTGGACGTGGCGACGGAATGGGGTCCCGAGCTCTCGGAGTACTCGATGTCGTCGTCGGAGTCGTCGACCCGGTCCCAGTCGGTCTGCCAGCGTGGTGTCTCCTGCTGCTGGTTCACTTCCTGGCCCTGGACCAGGGACTCGGTCCGGGGCAGGGCCGGACGATCGGTGAGCACCAGGCGAAGCGCCTGCAGGGTCTGGTCGTTGTCCGGGTCGTGCGCCTTGGCCCGTAGGCCGGCGAAGTAGTCGTGGAGCCGGGAGCCGGCCTGTGTCAGTTCGTCCATGGCCTCCGCTATGACCTCGGCCGCGCCCGGTTCCGGCACGACCGACAGGTGGTCCATCGCGTTGCGGACCTCGACCAGATGCCCGGCCCGGAGCTCACCCAGCCGGGTTCGCAGTGTGGCCAGTTGCCCCGCGCTGATGGTCGCTGTGCGGCCGGTGTACCCGATGTCCGCGATCATGGCGACAACGTCCGCGCCGTTCCCGAGCACCGACTTGAGTTCGCCGACGCTCAGCACCCCGTCCGCCTTGAGGCGCATCCACTCGTCCTGCGTCAGGACGTGTCCGTCCCCGTCCCTGGGCAGGGCCGACGTCACGGACTGGGCCGTGTGAACGTTCTGAAGCGCCTGCCACGCGCGCGTCGGCTGCTCGCTCGTCAGCTTCGCGGCCCTGCGCCCCCACTGGCTGGGATGGGTGATGGCCTTGGTCACCTGTTCGAGGTGGCTCGCCGCGACCTCGTCCAGCCGGTCGTACGGGGTGTGGTTGGTCAGCGCGGAGAAGTACGGGCGGCCCAGCAGCTGCATCAGGTTGGTGGTGTTGGCACCTTCCAGCACCGCCGGCAGCGTGCCGAGCTGGAAGACCTGCCGGAACACGTCCTGCGGGAGGCCCGCACTCTGCACGACGAGGACGTCGTTCGGCCCCAGCTGTTCGAGTTGTTCGCGGAGGTCGGGTGCGGTGATGTCGGTCCGCCTGAGCTGCGCGTCCGTGTGCACGGGAGCGAAGTCGACCGTGGTGCGGCCGAACGAGAGGATCACGGACGGCCTGTCGATCCCGGATCTGCTGATTCCGGCGGCCAGGGTGCTGAGCGCCGACGCCCGGCCCGACTCGGTGACGTTGTGGAGGCCGTAGACCGGCATGACCTCGGTGCCGTTCTCGTGCACGGCCCGGACGATCTCCTTGAGCCCCTCGGCGACGTCGGAGGCGGTGACCCGCCGGTCGATCAGGTCGGTGAGCTCGTCCTGGGTGAGGAGCGGGGTGTGGAAATTGAACAGGGCGTCGGGTGCGATGGTGTTGCCGGACGACTCGGATTCCTCCAGGTCGGTGACCTCGACGGCGGAGTCCGGGGACGGCCTGCTGTAGAGATAGCGGTGCGAGGTGTCCCAGGCGTACGGCTTGAGCACGATCGCCCGGTCGATCCCCAGAAGGTTCAGGAACCGCTCCGCCACCTCTTCGTCGCCGTCGAGCCGGTCGCTCGCCGCGACCATGACCAGCCCTTGAACCCCGGGCCTCCCGGAGGCCCGGGGATCGGCCATCGGGCGGTCGGGGTCGAAGGTCTGGGTCTGCCAGGTGACACGGGCGTTGAGCTCGTCACTCAGCAGCAGCGCGAGCTTCTGCTGCACGTTGGCCGGGGCGATGGCGGTGATGGGGCCCTGGTAGCCCAGCTCGTTCAGGGAGTCCATCAGCATCGTGGCGGCGGCCTGATGACCGAAGTTGGCCGCGTCGTCGATGAAGATCGTGACGCCGCCCTCGGTGTCGTTCAGCTTCTGCCGCAGCTCCCTGCGGAGGCCGATCTCCTCCGGCGACGGTGCGGCCCCCCGACGGTGGGCGGCGATGTCGTCGAGCAACTGCTGCGACGGGGGACCGGGGGTGCCGAGGAGCTGCGACCACAGCTGATGCTCCGGCACCGTGGCGGTGTGGGGGGTGACCTGCGGGGTGGACGAGGAGCCGGCGTCGGACAGGGCCTGTCCGTTGTCGGACGAGCCGTCCTCGGTGAGCAACCCAGTGCTGGGCTCGGTCTCGGTCTCGTTCTCGGTCTCGTTCTGGTCCTGGTTCTTCGAGGCGTCGGTCTGCGCATCGGGCTGTGTGTCGGGCTGCGCGGACGGTGTGCCGGCCTTCTGCTCCGACTCGGGCCCGGTCTCCTGCCGGCCCCCCTGCTCCTCGTCCTGCTCCTCGTCCCGCTCTTCGCCCCGCTCTTCGCCCTGCTGCGAGTCGGGCGTCCGGTGGCCTTGAGTGGGCGTCGGGTTGTGGCTCGGTTTCGGGCCGCCGTGCGAATCGGTGTTCGCCGGGGGGACCGTGCGCTCGTCGGGAGTCTGCTGGGACTCCTCCTCGGCGTCGTTCGTGTCGTCGGTGTCGTCGTGGGGAGGGATGTAGTCGTGGTCTTCGTTGCTGGAGGTGTTGACGGACCCCTTGGTGGCCGGTCCGTTCGAGCCGGACGGCCCCGACGACGGCGACTTCGACGCCGGCCCCGAGCGTTCGTCGTCCCCCTCCGGCCCCGTGTGCTCGTCGTTCCCCGTCCGCCCCGACTCGTCCGTCGCCCCGGTCTCCTGCGTCGACTTCGTCTGGTCCGGGGAACCGGCGCCGTTCGTGCTGCCGCCGTTCTTCCCGCTCCCCGAGCCCCCGCCGCTCCCGGTCCCCGTACCGGTGCCGGTCGTGGCCGTGTTCCCGGTGCCGGAGTCCGTTCCACTCCCGGAGTCCGTTCCGCTCCCGGACTTCGCCCCCGTGCCGTCCCCGTCCGACTGGCTCGACGTCGGCACGTTCTTCCCGGTGAAGTTGTTCTTCACCCAGGTCCCCGGCTTGGACGCGCCGCTCCCCAGCAGATGCTCGGCCTTGCTGCTGATCCCGGAGCCCAGGAAGGTGTCCCAGCTCGTCGTCCAGTTCCCCGTCATGAGACCACCGGCCACGATCTCCGCGACGGCCTCCGAGCCACCGGAGGTCAGGAAGTCCTTCGTGTCGTTCAGCGCGGTGTTGGCCAGGTTCTTCGGGGAGAACTTGCTCGGCCGGGGCGCCTTGTCCGTCACGTCCTTGGTGAGGTTCTTGACCGGACCGTTGCCCGTGAAGTTCTTCAGCAGCTTCCCGAGCCCGGACGAGAAAGTGCTGTGGAAGAACCCCGCGAACGCGCCGAAGACACCGTCCTGTGCGATGGCCTTCCAGTCGAACCCCTTCGGCCGGCGCCCGTCGGGCCCCGCCATCATCAGGGCGAGACGCACCGCGAAGGTCTGGAACGCCTCCTGGAACGCCTCGCTCAGGCTCGGCATCAGATGCGTACGCTTCAGCAGCGTGTCCAGCACCGTCAGCAGCACCACCCGGCTGCGTGCCTTCGCCACCGCCGCGTCGCTCGCCGAGGCCCCGCCCGAGAAGAACGACATCACGAAGATGACGAGCAGCTCGATCATCAACCTGATCAGCTCGGCGATGATCTGCCACTTGGACTCGATGATGTTCATCGACGTGTCGGTGCGACCGTCGCCGATGGTCTTCAACTGGTCGGAGAAGTCCCGGAGATGGTTGGTTCCCCCGTTGTCGATGAACAGCTTCATCGACTGCAGATAGCTCGCGCCCACCTTGGGCGGGAGCGACCTGCTGATCCCGACGACCGACTGCTCGATCTCACCGGACAGGTCGGTGAGACGGTCGGCGAGCCGGTGGTACGGCCGTCGGCTGGCGTACGCCAGGTCCTCGTCCGCCTGCAGCAACCGCTCGCCGATGAGAACGAAAAGCAGGTTGTTCAGCTCGGGCGTCGCCTTGATCGACATGGGGCCGTGCTCTCTGCCGTCAGCGCTTTCCGCTGGTGTTGGGCTTGATCCGGTGGTCCCGGATCGCGTCCAGGATGTTGTTCTGGTTGGACGTGATCGACTTCAGGTTGACGGAGGTACCGTGCGCCACACCGTTGACCGCTTCGGACAGGGCGATCGCCGTCTCGCTGCTGCTCTCCCGCTCCTTCTGCTCCTGCGGGATGACCTCCTTGGCGAAGCTGTCGTCCTGACCCGGCCAGTCGCTCGTGGCGCGCACGTCGACGACGAAGTCGTCCACCATCGCGCCGATCGAGGTACTGATCGAGAACATCTGCCGCAACCCGGCCTGGATCCGGGCGGGTTCGGCGAAGTAGCCGTCGCTCATGGGGTGTTCAGCGCTCCTCGTCCTCGTCGATCTCGTCCCGCAGCCGGCGCCCCGACTCCTGCCGGGCCCGCTCCTCCGGGTCCTGGAGCACCTCGGGCCCGAAGATCCGCGCCCAGTCGATGTCCACCCCGGTGAGCTCGGGCACCTCGGTGCTGGGCCGGGTGAACGGCTCGAAGGTCTCCATGACCTGGCGGGCCATCTCCGTACGCGCCCGGCCGAACGCGTCCAGCACGGCATTCGACAGCTCGCCGGGCGACATCGTCCGGTACTTCCCCTCCAGGAACCGCAGTGCGGTCAGCTCGCCCTGCGGCCCGACCGTGACCTCCACCGACCGGTCCGCCGACCGCACGGTGCGGGTCGCCCGCCGCAGTTCGGCCTCGGCCTTCGCCACCCCCTTCTCGGTGGCCTCCAGCTCGGCCATCGCCGTGGCGAGCCGGGCCTCCACGGACCTGGCGTACGGCGAGACCTCACCGCGCCCCGCGCTCTGCGGCGCCCCGTCCATCGCTCCGCCCATCCGCCCGCTCACCGCCCGATCACCGTGGGCGTGCCGCCCTCTTCCGCGCCCCACACGTCCTCGTCCTCGGCCACCCAGTGGACCCGGTCGCGTTCACCGCTGCCGGTCGCCTGCCCGCCCTGGGTGCCGCCGCCCGTACCGCCCGCGACGGCCGTGGAGCTGGTGGCGGTACGGGCCCTGCGGGCGCTGCGTTCCTCGTCCGCGCCGCGCCGCCCGCCGGAGCGGGACGAACCGCCGCGCGTGCCGGGGCCGCTCTCCGTCAGGACGTTGCGGACGCGTTCGCCCGACGAGCCGCCCGCCTGCCCACCGGCACCCGCGCCACCCATCCCGCCCATGCCACCCATCCCACCCATGCCGCCCATCGGCATCATCGGGTTGAGAGGTGTGGAGCCGTCCGACGACGTGCCCGAACCCGAACCGATGCCCGTGTCCGGCAGGGAGGCCGGGGGCTGGCTGCCGGTGGCGCCGGGCGGCGCTCCCAGCGTCCCGCCCGGGTGGAAGGTGCTGTCGTACTCCTCGTAGTCGCCGTTGCCGGAACGGTTCTGACCGCCACCGGACGAGGAGTTGTTCGACGAGGTGTGGGAGTTCCCGCCCAGGGAGTTCAGATCCCGGTGGAGATCCCGGTCCAGGTCGTGGTTCAGATCGCGATTCAGGTCACGGTTCAGGTCGTGATTGAGATCCTGGTGGGTCGGCGGGGGAGTGAGGTGGTTGTTGGTGTTCGGCGGCCACTGGAACTGGTTCTTCGGGTTCAGGTCGGTGACCGTCTCCTTGCCGTTCTTGTCGATGCTCGTGACCTTGCCGGTCTCCGGATCGACGATCTGCCGGCTGCCGTCCTTGAACGTGGTGGTGAGCGTGCCGTCCTTGTTCAGCTTGGTGACACTGCCGTCCGGGTTGGTCACGCTCTGGCCCGGGTTGAGGTCCTGCACCGTGGTCTTGCCCTGGTGCGGTGTGACCGTGTACTTCCCGGTCTTCGGGTCGTACGTCACCCGGTCGCCGTTCGGGTACGTCGTGACCAGGTTGCGGTTCTTGTCGAGCGAGGTGGTCCCGCCACCGGGGTTCAGGACCGAATTGCCGGGGAGGTTGGGCGGCGGAATCGTCGGGTTCAGCGGGCCGGTGTGCGTCGTGTCCCCGTTGCCCTGGGTCGAGTCGCCGTTGCCCGGGTTGAGGATCTTGTCGATGTTCTTGTTGAGGTCGCTCGTCACGTCCTTGCCGGTGTCACCGCCGGGGCCGTTGCCCGAGTCACCGTTGAGATCCTTCGTGTCGGGATTGCCCAGCAGATCCTTCAGACCGCCCGGCCCGCCCCCGAAGTCGTTGAGCGACTTGGTGACGTTGTTCCCCATGTCACCGATGCCCTTGTTGAGGTTGTCCAGGGCCGTGTTGAGGTCCTTGCTGCTCTTGTCCGCATCCTCCTTCGCCTTCTCGGTCTTCTCCTTGGTGTAGAACTCCGTGAGCGACCCGGTGTTCTTGGTGGTGAGCGGCGACTCGAACGGCGTGGTGGCGTCGATCCAGGAGTTGTTGAGATCGGACAGCACCGTCATCGCCGTACCGTTCAGGCCGGCCTGGAGCCCCTCGATGTCCGGGTGCGGCTGCTCGATGAAGTCGTTCCACCGTTTGACGGCCTCATTGCCCACCGCGGCCCAGTTCTGGATGTCGGTCAGATCGCCGTACGTCGGATGCGGTTCCTGGAAACCGTCCTTGGTGGAGTACGTCGTCGTGGTGGTGGGGTTGATGACGTTCCCGGTGGAGGTCGTCGAGGTGATGAACGGGATGTTGTGCTGGGTCAGCCAGTTCAGGATGTCGTCCAGGACCTGGATCAGATGGAAGTGCGGGTCGTGCTCGTTGCGCCCCATCCACGCGTTCCAGGCCGTTCGCAGCGACTTCGCCTGGGTCAGCAGCGTCTGCTGCGCCGCCATCAGCTGCTTGGAATGGTTGGACTTCGGTGTAAACGCGGGATCCCCGACCGCGTCGAACTTGTCCCCCGCGCCCAGCTGTTCCTTGTAGTTGTCGTAGTTCCCGTTCAGCTGGTGCACCAGTTGCCAGAAGATGCCCGCGGCCTGGCCCTTCCAGGCCGACTGCTCGCTCCCCAGGGACTTCTCCCACCCCGCGAGGACCGCCGACTGGTCGACGAAGAACTGGGCCGCCCGGTCGAAGGCCTGGGCGGTGCGCTGGAAGGAGTTGAGGTCCACCACGTTCGCGTCCGGCACCGAGGCGCCGTTGAAGGACGCGCCGTGCGTGGTCTTCGAATCGATCAGGGCGCCCAGGGCCGCCCCCGGCCCTCCCATGTACTGGCCGAGCGGGCCGATGTCGAAGTCGTCGCCGTACTTGCCCTTGTACTTCCCGCCGCTCAGCGACTCATTGGCCTCCAGCCCCCGGCTGCGCCCCTTCTCCGACATGAAGGAGCCGATGAAGACCAGCCGGGCGTGGTACATCTCCACGCGGCCGTTCTTGTTGGAGTAGAAGTACAGGTCGTAGTCCTGGCCGTCGCTCTTCAGCGAACCCTGCGTGGCCGCGTTGATCACCGACTGGACACCGATCTTGTCCAGGCTCATCCGGAAGAGCGGGCTCTTCTCCTTGCTGCTCAGGCCGGTGAACAGGCCCTTGCGGCTGGGCATCGGATAGCCGGTCAGCTTGGTGACGGCCTGCCCCCAGTAGTCGTCGGCGTCGTAATTCTGTGAAGTGGGGGTCGACATGCGGAACGCTCCGGGGGCGAAGAAGGAGGATCGGGGCGGGCGGAGAAGAGGCGGTGCACAGACGGGCCGGCCCGGGCCGCCGGAGCGGCCCGGGCGGATCGCCGGAGCGGACCGCCCCCGGCGGGGGCGGGCGGGTCAGGTACCGGTCTTGGTGGTCGGACCCAGTTCCTTGTCCACGTCCGAGAAGATGTCGAGCAGCGCGGCGCCGTCGATCGATTCGAGACTCTTGCCCTGAGTGCTGAGCAGCTTCTCGATGGTCGTCAGCAGATCGCTCTTGATGTGCTTGAACAGCGTCTGCTGACTCTCGAAGATCTCGTCCACGGAGCCGGCCGCCTTCTTGACCGCCGCCACCAGGGACTGGCCGTGCACACTGTCGTCCGTCCCCATCAGACCGATGGCCAGCGCCGGGTCCTGCTGGAGCGTCCCCGGGGTGGTACGCCCGTCGAGGATGCTCTTGAGCGCCCTGAGACCGTTGGGGTCGTCCTTGCGGATCTTGTCCAGCGCCGTCTGGAAATCCGTGACGTCGTTCTCGGCGAACGACTTGAGGCTCTTGCCGTCGAGGTGGGTCAGATCGGCCATCGGGGGCTCCCGCTCAGCGGCCGATGGCGATCTCGGACCACATCTGCGACAGCGAGTTCTCGCTGTACTTGTAGTTGCCCGAGATGTCGGTCAGCAGGGCCGCGTGCGAGTTGAGCAGTGTTTCCATGTTCCGCACCGCCTGGTCCCAGGCGGCCTGCTTCTGGCGGTAGGTGTCGGCGTCGGAGCCGTACCACGTCTTGCGCAGCTCGCCGAGCTCCGCCTCCAGGGACGCGAGGGTCCGGGCGATCGCCTGGGTCTGGCGGACCATGTCGTCGCCGGCGTTGTTCATGTGGCCGTAGTCGACCAGGATGTAACCGTCGGTCAGGTTGTCGGGCATCGGGGAGACCTCGCTTCACTGCCTGGGAAGAGTGCCCCGCCGCGGTGGCGGCGAGGGGTGCCGGTCGTCCGGCGGACGGAACGACGGGATGCGTCGTCCGGGGCGGGTCCTACGCCATCAGGTCGTCGAACGCCTTCTGCGAGGCGCTGTACGCCTGGTTGATCGCGTCGTTGGACGAGCCCTGTGTCTTGCCGTGCTCCACCAGGCTGGTGTTGAGCTTGTCGACCATGTCCTCCAGGTTGCGGAGGATGATGTTGACCTGGTCGTCCCACTGCTTCAGCAGGGCACCGTACTGGCCGCCGTCGCTGCCCTGGTATCCCTTGCTCAGGTTGTTGCGGGTGTCGTCGACGTCCTGGCGGGACTTGAGGATTCCGCTGTAGGCGGCCTCAAGCGCCTGAATGCCGTTCCTGGTCGAGCTCTCGCTCGACTGCTGGAGGTTGCCGCCCGGTGCCGCCTGAGCGCCTGCGTCTGCCACGGTGTCTCCCATGCCTCAACTGCTGGATGGCGGTGATCCTATGATCAGATCCGTGGTGTGCTCAATGATCCTCGTCCGCATCTGAGCTTTTCCTGAGGATCCATCAACTTCTTTCACCCGTCGGCAATGCTCCGTTGCCCTTGCCGCCGTTCCCGTCACCCTCCGCCTGCGGGCAGGAGGGCGCCGTGGTGCCCACCGTGCGCCCCGCCGCGGCCGCTTCGGGGCTCAGGTCGGGACCGGACGGCAGCATCGCCAGGAGCGGTGACGGGAGCGCCTGGGCGGCGGCACCGTCGTACCCCAGCGCCTTCTGCGCCGCCTGGGAGAGCAGCCGGTACTTCACCCCGTCGTCCGCGACGAAGTAGGTGGTGGAGCCGACATCGGTGCCACCGGCACCCAGCGCCTTGACCAGCGCCCCGTGCCCCGGACGTACCGCCGTCGCGTCCACCGGCAGACAGGCCGGGACGATGTGCTCCGGCGACGCAGCGGAGGCAGGCGGCAGCGCGCCGAGCGGGACCAGCGCACCGGTCACCCGGGTGCCGTCCCCGTGATCGGGCCGCACCCGGGCGCAGGCCGCCCAGCCCGCCGGTACGGCCTCGGCGCGCGGCGGCGTGGCCGGCAGACCGGCCGGCACGGGCTCGCTGCCCTCCGCACCGGGCGCCAGCCCGGCCTTCACCTCGGCCGCACCGATCACCACCGCGGCCGGGGCCGCGCCGCCGTACGCCCGGTCCTTGGTCTCGGCGGCCCCCAGCGCCAGCGCCGCCCCGGTCTCGGTCAGCGGAACCAGCCCCTCCTTGCGCAACAGGTAGTACTGGCGTGCCGCCCCCGGAGTGCGCGACTGGAACACCTGCCCCAGCTTCGACGGACGCCCGCCCAGCGACGGCCCCGCCCCACCGCGGCCGGGCACGGCCGGCGGCACCAGGTCCGGCCCCTGCACCAGCGCGTCCAGGAACGCGGCCGACACCGGCCGGGGCGTCACCGACCCGTACCCCAGCGACACCGCGGCGCTACCGCTCCGGTCCAGCCGCAGCCTGCTGCCCTGCCAGACCAGGTACCGGGCCCGGTCCGGCCCCGACACCACCAGGCCCTGCCCGGCACCCATCCCGCGCCCATCGACCGGCGCACCGGCCACCAACGCGGTGAACGCACCGCTCCTGCCGGTGGCGCCGCCCGAACCCCCGGCGCCCGCCCCGGCCTCCGACGCGAGCACCGAGCACACCTGCCACGGGTCCTTCTCCAGGTCCTGCACCCCCGGTACGGAGTCCGGCGCACCCGGTATCCCGACCGGGGCGCCCACCGCGGTGCCCTTCAGCGACGACGTGCCCACGTCCTCGGACTTCAGCTTCCCGTCGCCGACCAGCAGCGCCGAGGCGTAGTTGCGCACCGGACGCAGCCGGCCGTCCACGTACACGTAACGGGCACCGGTCTCCCGGTTCACCACCAGGGTCCCCGACGCCCGCCACGCGTCGTTGCCGCCGGGGGACATGAGGCCGTACACCAGCGAACCGGCGGCCACCAGCGCGGTGATCACCACACCGACCAGCACCCCGCGGGTGGTCCGCCCCAGCGGGCTCTCCGGGGCGTCCGGGTCGGCGAGCAGCATCCCCGAGGTCAGCCGGCCCATCACGAAGGTGTGGGCCTGGACCTGGTCACGCTTGGACTGCATGTCGCATACCTTCCGGGTCAGCCGTTGATCGCCCGGAGCGCGGCGAAGACGCCGAGCACCCAGAGCGCGAGCGGCAGCAGGCTGATCGCCAGTGCCGAGTGCAGCAGTTCGGCCGCGCGGCCCCAGTACGGCACCAGCCGGCGCCCGGGCACCGTCCACGACACGATCGCCAGCAGCGCGGTGAACGCCACGAGCCCCGCCACCAGCAGCGGCCGCTCGTCGGCCGTCAGGGACGCGGCGAGAGCCAGCGTCAGCAGCGCGGCGCCCCAGATGCCGGGCAGCAGCAGCGCGAGCCGCTGCGGCACATTGACCATGCCGCGCCCGTGCATCAGCAGAAGCAGCGAGAGCACCGAGGCGGTCAGCGTCTCCGGCAGGTTCGGATCGTCGGCCAGCACCACGAGAGAGGCCGCGCAGACGGTGCCCGCCGCCCCGTAGAGCGCGGTCATCCAGCCGCTCGCCAGCTCGGTACGGGTGGTCACGTCCCCACCCGCGTAGGGCTCGATGCCCTCCTGGAGCTGCTGCGAATTGGTCGGCAGCGAAGGCATCCGCATCCCCGCCAGCTTGAACGCCAGGGCCGGAACGAAACCACCCAGCACCACCGCCAGCGCGGCGAGCACCGTCGCCGCGCCGTCCATCGTCAGACCGGCGGGCCCGGCCAGTGCCCCGCCCAGTGCGACGGCACACCAGAACACCGCCGTCGCCAGGAAGAACGGCACGGACACCGCCGCGAGCGCGAGCCCCAGCACCGCACCACCCGCACCGGCGGCCCCCGCCGCCAACAGCCGCGCCCCGAGCACCTGATGCACATCGGGTCCGCCCAGATCGCCGCCCGGCAGCAGCCAGCCGGCCAGCGCCAGATACGGACTCGCCATCGACCCGAGCACCGCGGCGGCCGCCGCGTCACCCACCGCCCGGCTCGCCGAGGCGGCCCCCGCCAGCAACAGCGCCCCCACCGCGCCGGCCCCGGCGGCACGCACTCCGGCCGGGCCGCCCGGCCAGGCCAGCAGGGCCAGTCCGGCGACCAGCGTCAGCACGCACAGGGCGCGCAGCAGCCGCCGGCTGGAGTCGGCACTCCAGCCGTGCAGCCGGTCGCGCACCACACTGGCGATGCCGTCGACCAGATCGTCCAGCCGCACTTCGGGCAGGGCGTCGGTGTGCGGGCGCAGATACAGCACCTCGCCGTCCTTGAGATCGAGGGTCTCCAGCGTCCCCTCGTCGTCCAGGGCCGGTCCACCCAGCCGTTGCAGCACCCAGCCGCTGTGGTCCAGGCCGTTCTCCTCCAGTTCCTCACCCGCGTAACGCAGCACGGTGGGAAGGAGATCGGCCACCGGAACATCGGCTGGCACCGCAAGGTCGATGGTCTTTTCGGGGGCACGTATGGTGAGGCGGCACAGGCCCGCCACGGAGCTGTCGGTCAAGGTCAGGGCTCGCGTTCTCGGGGACTTGTCGGATGCGACGTGGACGCGCTTGGTGATTCGGATGCAGACTACTGATCATCATCCGGGCCGTCGTCAACGGACCTCTCACGAGTCCCTGTTGGTCCGGAACCGTCCGGCTTGTGCGCCGGCCGGCACTCCTGTGCGCCCATCCCGGTCCGGTCCACCCGTCACGGCGGGCGGCCCGCCGCCGTCCGCGGCCTGCCGTCGCCGTCGTCGAAGGAGTCTGTTCGTTGAGTGTGGTCCTCTTCCGCCGCCCAGCCCGCCGTCGCGGCCCGGACATGCCCGAAGGAGAGCTGAACCTCCAGGAGCCACCGACCCTGCCGGAGACGGTTCCCGACTCCTCGGCGATCTGGACCTACCTCCCGATGGCCATGATGTCGGTGTCCATGATGCTGATGTTCATGCGTCCGGGCGGCGGCAGCAGTGTGTTCACCTACCTGGCACTCGGCATGATGGTCACCGCCTCGGCCGCCATGCTCATCGGCCAGATGATGCGCAAGGGCGGCGAACGCAAACAGCGGCTGCGCGGCGAACGGCGCGACTACCTGCGCTACCTGTCGCAGATCCGGCGCAGCGTCCACGAGGCGGTCGGCGACCAGCAGGAAGCCCTCGCCTGGCGGCACCCCGAACCCCGGGTGCTGCGCACCATGGTGCGCTCCACCCGGCTGTGGGAGCGCCGGGTCTCCGACGACGACTTCGCCGAGGTGCGCATAGCCGTCGGCGACCAGCAGCTCGCGCTGCGCCTCACCCCGACGGCGACCAAACCGGTCGAGGACCTCGAACCGCTCTGCGCCCACGCGCTGCGCCGCTTCATCAAGGCGTACGGAGTCGTCCCCGACCAGCCCACCGGGCTCTACCTGCGGTCCTGGACCCGGATCCTGTTCCGCGGCGACGAGCGGGCCGTACGGGACACCGTCCGTGCCGTCCTGTCCCAGCTCGCCTTCTTCCACCCGCCGGAGGAGCTGTGGATCGCCCTGTGCGTCGCCGACGAGCGGCGCGCCGAATGGGAATGGGTCAAGTGGCTCCCGCACAGCCAGCACGCCCAGGAACAGGACGGCGCCGGCCCCTCCCGGCTCGTCGCCTCCGCCTTCCGTGACCTGGAGGAGCTGCTCGGCGCCGAATTCACCGAGCGGCCCGTCTTCGACCCCGAGGCCGTGCCCGGCCGCGACGAACCGTTCACGGTGATCGTCGTCGACGGCACCACCGTGCCCACCGGCCACCGCCTGGACGGCCCCGGACTGCGCAACGTCGTCGTGCTCGACCTGTCCGGCGCCCTCAGCTGGCGCCCCGGCCGCACCACCCTGCGCCTTGACGTGCAGCCCGACGCCCTGAACCTCGTACGCACCGACCGCAGCCGCAAGGAGCAGACCACCCTCCTCGGCCGCCCCGACGCCATGGGCCCGGCCGCCGCGGAAGCGCTGGCCAGGCTGCTCGCGCCGTACCGGATGAGCCTCTCGGCGGACGCCGCCCAGCCGCTGGACACCGACGTCGAACTCACCACCCTGCTCGGCATCCCCGACCTGTACCGGCACGAGCCGGCCACCCTCTGGGAACGCTCCACCGGCGCCGCCCGGCTGCGCGTCCCGGTCGCCGTCGGCGCCGACGGGATCCCGGTGGAACTGGACATCAAGGAGTCCGCGCAGGGCGGCATGGGCCCGCACGGCATGCTGATCGGCGCCACCGGATCCGGCAAGAGCGAGCTGCTGCGCACCCTCGTGCTCGGCCTCGCCCTCACGAACTCTTCCGAAACACTCAATTTCATCCTGGTGGACTTCAAGGGCGGCGCCACCTTCCTCGGTCTCGACGAACTCCCGCACACCTCCGCGGTGATCACCAACCTGGCCGACGAAGTCGCCCTCGTGGAGCGCATGCAGGACGCCCTGCACGGCGAACTCGTCCGCCGCCAGGAGCTGCTGCGCAGCGCCGGGAACCACACCTCCGCGCTGGAGTACGAGAAGGCCCGCGCGGCCGGCGCCGATCTCGAACCGCTCCCCAGCCTCTTCGTCGTCGTCGACGAGTTCAGCGAACTGCTCTCCGCGCACCGCGAGTTCATGGACTTGTTCGTGATGATCGGACGGCTCGGCCGTTCACTCGGGGTCCATCTGCTGCTCGCCTCCCAGCGACTGGACGAGGGCCGCATGCACCAGCTGGAGAGCCACCTCTCCTACCGGGTGGGGCTGCGCACCTTCTCCGCGATGGAGTCGCGCGGTGTGCTCGGCGTGCCCGACGCCTACCAGCTGCCCTCCCAGCCCGGCAGCGGCTTCCTGAAGAGCGGCGTCGAGGCGCTGACCCGCTTCCGCGCGGCGTACGTCTCCGGCCCCTACCGCAAGCGGCGCGGCGCGGCCGTGCAGGCCAGGGTCGCCAGCCAGGTGATGCCCTGGACCACCGACTGGGTCGTGCCGCGGGCGCCCGCCCGTACCCCCGACCCCGAACCGGCCGCCTCGGCCGAGGAGCCCGACACCGGCGACACACTGCTCTCCGTCGCCCTGGACCGGCTGCGCGGCTCCGGACCGGCCGCCCACCAGGTGTGGCTGCCGCCGCTGGATCTGCCGCCCGCCCTCGACCTGCTGCTGCCCTCGCCCGAGCCCCATCCGGAACGGGGCCTGACCCCGGCGGGCACCGCGGGGCCGGGCAGGCTCAAGGTGCCGCTGGGACTCGTGGACATGCCGTTCGAGCAGCGCCGCGACCCGCTGACGGTGGACCTCTCCGCCGCCGGCGGCCACGTCGCGGTCGCGGGCGGTGCGCAGAGCGGCAAGTCGACCGTGGTACGGACCCTGATCAGCGCGCTCGCCCTCACCCACACCCCGCGCGAAGTGCAGTTCTACTGCCTGGACTTCGGCGGCGGCGCACTCTCCGCACTGTCCCGGCTGCCGCACGTCGGCGGCGTCGCCGGCCGGCTCGACACCGAACGCATCAGCCGCACGGTCGCCGAGGTGACCGCCGTGCTCAACGAACGCGAGCAGTTCTTCCAGGACCACGGCATCGACTCGATGGCCTCCTACCGGCGCCGCCGCGCCGCCGGGGAGTTCCCCGAAGAACCGCACGGCGACGTCTTCCTGGTCGTGGACGGCTGGGCCACGGTCAAGCAGGACTTCGACTCGCTGATCCCCACCTTCCACCAGATCGCCTCCCGCGGCCTCAACTACGGCGTCCACCTGGTCGTCACCACCGCCCGCTGGATCGAACTCCCCGCCCAGGTCCGCGACCAGTCGCTGACCAGGCTGGAGCTCAAGCTCGGCGACCCGATGGACTCGATGATCGACATCCGCAAGGCGGCCACCGTGCCGCGCGGCGCCGGCCGCGGCCTCACCATGGAGGGCAAGCTCCACTTCCTGACCGCCCTGCCCCGCATCGACGGCAGCGACAGCGCCGACGACCTCGCCGAGGGCGTCGCCGACCTGGTGGACCGGATCGCCGGACACTGGCAGGGACCGCCGGCCCCGCCGGTACGGATGCTGCCGCACCGCCTCCCGGCCGCCGAACTCCCGGAGCCGGAGCGCACCGAGGGACTGCGCGTCCCGATCGGCCTGGACGAGGAGACCCTCTCGCCGGTCTGGCACGACTTCGGGCGCACCCCGCACCTGATCGGCATCGGCGACAGCGAGAGCGGCAAGACCAACCTGCTGCGTCTGCTGGTCCGTTCCATCACCGCCAGGTACACCTCGGCCGAGGCCCGCATCCTGGTGGTGGACTACCGCCGCGAACTGGTCGACGCCGTACCCGAGGAGTACCGCCTGGGACACGTCGTCGCGGTCGACGCCCTGCGCGAGATGGTCGGCGGCGCGGCCCGCGCCATCAAGACCAGGCTCCCCGGCCCGGACATCGCCCCGTCCCGGATGCGGCAGTGCGACTGGTGGACCGGGCCCCGGCTGTTCGTCCTGATCGACGACTACGACATGGTCAGCGGCACCGGCTCCTACGACCACCCGTTCGCCCCGCTCCTGGACCATCTCGCGCTCGGCTACGAGGTCGGTCTGCACGTGGTGGCGGTGCGGTCGGCCACCGGCTCCGGCCGCGGCCTCAACGACCAGTTGCTGCGCCGCCTGGACGAGGTCAACACGCCCGGCATGCTGCTGTCCTGCCCGCCGTCCGAGGGCTATGTGTTCGGCAACGTGAAGCCGCGCAACCTGCCGCCGGGCCGGGCCCAGTACATCGTCCGGCGCAAGGCCACCCTCGTACAGACGGCACTGGCCGAGGAGGCCGGGGACTGAGCCGCACAACGAGGGGCGCGGGGGGGGGGGCCCCCCGGCCCCCCCCCCCGGGGGGGGGGCCCCCCCCCCCCCCGCGCCCCCCCCCCGGCGGCGGCCCCCCCGACCCCCCCCCCCGGCGCCGCCCCCGGGCGCGCCCCCCCCCGC